>JAQUCE010000026.1 GCA_028686345.1 Kiritimatiellia bacterium | reverse complement strand
TGAGAAGTGATTGTAAAAGTGATAATGGAGTAGTGCAAGCATCTTGCTTGCAGAAAATATTTTCATTCAAGCTGGAAGCTTGAGGTACTTCATTCAAGCTGGACGGTTGAGGTGAAAAACATTGTAGGTGAAAAATGGGCATCCACCGCATAGCGGCGGACATACTGAAAGCAACACAGTATATCCGCCGCTTTGCGGTGGATGATAAGGATTAAGATTACCCACCGACAACATGTTTGTCGTGCCCTTCGGTAAGGGCCTAAATCGCGCTGGGCGCGGAGTGGAGAAGTGCGCGAGTGCGTAAGCGCGCGAATCAAGAGGTCGCGGCTTTTGTGCGGGCGCAACGTAGGTCCGATTTCCAATCGGGCATGTCCGGTTGGAAACCGGACCTACTAAGGTCGGATACGTCTCCGGTTGACGATGGCGGCGACTATGCTGGGTGACGATTTCACGCATGATCCCAATCGTCCACCAACATTGTCGCACAGCATCGTCGGCCGATGCCGCTTTACGAGCGGCCGAGCTCGCGGAGAGTTTCCGGCTACAAAACAATCCAGCCCTCTATTTTCTACCCAAAAACAACCTAGCGTATTCTCTGAGACCTCTGTGCCTCTGTGAGAGATAAAAAACTGGTTGCCTGCCTGTGCGTTGCACGCAGGCGGCGATCATTTGCAGGGAGCACTTCGCAGCAGGCGCAGCGCATTGGCGATCACCAGCAGGGACGCGCCCATATCCGCCACAATGGCCATCCAGAGTGTAGCCACGCCTGCCAAGGCCAGGACCATGAAGAGCGCCTTGATGCCGAGCGCAAAGCCGATGTTCTGCTGGATGACATGCATAACACGCCGGGAGTGGCGGATCAGCCAAGGTATCCGGGATAGGTCATCCGACATCAAGGCAATATCCGCTGTTTCAATGGCTGCGTCTGTGCCGGCCGCCCCCATGGCAATGCCGAGGGAGGAGACAGCCATGGCGGGCGCATCATTGACTCCATCGCCAATCATCGCGACATACCCATACTTCCCGACCAAGGCCTCGACTGCGGCGACCTTGTCCTCTGGCAGCATCTCAGCCTGATACTCGGTGATGCCTGTTACTTTGGCGATCGCCGCCGCAGTTGCCTGGTTGTCGCCTGTCAGCATCACCACATGCTCGATTCCAGCTTGCCGCATGGCCCTCACAGACTCCGCTGCAGTTTCGCGTACACGATCCGAGATGCCAATCAGAGCGCAAATATGGGACTCTGAACCCAAGGCAACCAGGGTATGGGCCGCATCTTCGATGCTAACAGCCAGCGCATGTATATCGGGGGTCTCCGCGCCCTTTTCGTGCATAAAGCGGTGGCTTCCAATCCAGTAACGCTTGCCGTTAATCTGCGCTTCGGCTCCTCTGCCCTGGATGTCGCGCAGGCCATCTGCGCCCGGCGCGACAATGCCGCGCCTTCCAGCTTCGCGCAGAATCGCGCGGGCAATCGGGTGACCACTCTCAGACTCAAGCGCTGCAGCCCGCGACAGCACCTCTTCCTCGGTATGTCCGTTCAGCGCATGGATGCTCTGAACCTCTGGCATTCCGTAGGTAAGGGTTCCGGTTTTGTCGAGCGCGAGGGCCCGCAGTTTAGCAGGCAGTTCCAGGAAGACCCCGCCTTTGATGAGCACGCCCGCCCGGGCCGCCGAGGCCAACCCCGCCACGATACTTACCGGGGTGGAGATGACAAGCGCACACGGACACGCGATCACGAGCATGACAAGCGCCTGGTAGAACCACTCTGACCAACTGCCGCCGAACACTGGCGGCAGTATTGCGATGCAGAGGGCCAGCAACATCATGGCTGGGGTGTAGTAGCGCGCGAACCTCTCAACCCATTGCTCGGATGTTGCCCGCCGTGATTGCGCCTCCTCAACCATGTGGATGATGCGGGCCAGTGTGGAGTCGCTCGCAACCTTGGTGCACCTGAACTCAAAAGCGCCCTCCTCATTGATCGTGCCTGCGAAGACCTCATCGCCTTCGCCCTTGCCGACAGGGAGCGACTCCCCGGTGATCGGTGCCTGGTTGATACTCGTCTCACCCTTTGTCACGATACCGTCCAGCGGCACCTTCTCGCCCGGCCTGACCAGAACAGTTACGCCGCATGGAACATCCTCGACAGACCCCTCGATGATCTCGCCATGATCAGGAGAGATGTAACGGGCTCTTGTTGGTGAAAGATCCATAAGCTTGCTGATGGCGTGGCGAGCGCGCCCGACGCTCCATGATTCGAGTACCAGCGACAGAGAGAAGAGAAAGGCGATGGCAGCAGCTTCAAACCATTCACCAATGGCAACTGCACCGATAACGGCAACAGTCATCAGTAGATTCATGTCCGGGCGCAGCCGACGCGCAGCAGAGATGGCTTTGGGAATGACAAACCATGCGCCTGTGATGATTCCCAGAGCGTAGAGCATTGAAACTCCCGCGGGGAAAGCCGCTCCTCTGCTCCCGCCGGAGAGAGCGTTCAATAAGCTTCCATGCAGTGACCAATGCAGAACCAGCCCTGCACCGGTGAACAGCCCGCTGGCAGCGGTCAGAACCACGCGGCCCTTTCGCTGCCAGAGGGACAACTCGTGCGTATCTGCCTTCTTTTGCCAAGGGATCGCGCGCATTCCGGTTGAGCCAACCGCAACGACAATGTCATCCTCCTCGCACCCGGCGGGCGCGCAAAGAACCGTCATCTTACCGTTCAGAACGTCGAACCTCAGCTCGGCTATGCCTGGAACATCTTTGAGAGCACTCTTCAGGGTCGCGACCTCTTCGGCGCAATCCATGCCCTCAATTCTGTACGCTCGTGTTGTTTTTACCTCTTGCATCATCACTCTTTTTAAGTAAAGTATAATACACGTAATCCATAGTTAAATCAAGTATCATAAACTCGGTTAAATTGTAATATGAAATGCGACAACACATTGGACAAAGAAATGTCCTATACAACAATATCACCTCAACAAAATCTTTCACAACACTGGAGAAAGGAAAAGCCACATTGAACAGCTGAATCATAGCCGCCTGTCTGCTTGCTACGCACAGGCAGATAATCGATTTTTGCCACTGAGACACAGAGGTACAGAGGGTGCACTAGGTTATTTTTTAGGTAGAAAAATAGAGGGGTAAAAAATATTGCTGCGCTGTTTTGAGGTTACTTCAAAAAAAGTCGATGTCGAGCGTGAAGTGAATTGTGAGGGGAAGCGATTAGATTTGGTGTTAACGTCAGACCAGTTTGTTGTCGGGGTCGAGAATAAAATTTGGCACCACCTTAATAATGATCTTAGCGTGTACAAAAAAGAAGTGGCCAGTCGCGTGGACAACGACAATCATAATGTGCTGTTACATAATCAATGAACCTTTCAGCACCCTTGGCAAGGATAGTGCATCCTTCTGAGTTCCGGCCAAGCAACACCCCATCAATATCAAGGTACAAGTACGCCGGCTGTATGTGGGTCATTCCTTTGCCAGCAAACTCGTTGCAGAACAACAAACATACTAGCCCAGCCTTTAAGTTCAACTAACAGGGCTACCATTGACGTAAGCTCTTCGATCATCCCATTCAACACTTCAAGATATTCTTCTTTACCAGTCATGATATTTATCTCCTTTTTGGCCATTCTTATTTACTCCACCTATACATTACAAAAAAGGTGAAGCAATACGGTATTATTTGAAAATAAAGTAAGATTTATATTTTGGATTAATGGCTGGATGTGGGTTAAATTAGTTCAAGGCTGGTTTGTAATCAATCCTGGTCACCTCTTGCATAGTGCTGTGGCTGATATGACATGTGAGCAGCTTGTCCAGCCTACAGGTTCTAGCAGCCGCTTTACTAGTGATGCCTATCTTTACCAAATTTCCTTTCGGAGAATTTTGCGTGTTCACCTTTGCAGAAAACGTTTGCATGCAAATCTACATCCAGGGCGCGCTTTTCACGGGCTGAACCATAGTCAAGCTTCGCCTGACGATGCTGTGCGACCCGCCTTCCAGTCGTTCGGTGTGGCAAGCGCTGTTGAAGGACGATTGGGATCATGCGGGGGCTCGTCAAACATCATTGTCGTCGCTATCGTAAACCGGAGGCGCAGCTGGCTCCAGTAAGTCCGGTTTCCAACCGGACATGTCCGATTGGAAATCGGAGCTACATTTTAGCGAAGCACTGTAGCCGCAGCCCGTGATCGCAATTGGCGCGTTTTATAGCCTATAGCCAAGCGTTGGTATTTTTCGTCTGTTGCGAGTGGTGCCAGGAGAGGGACTCGAACCCTCACGTCTGTGAAGACGGCAGATTTTGAGTCTGCTGCGTATGCCATTTCGCCACCCTGGCAGGGAGACTGGAGCGGGTGAAGGGAATCGAACCCTCGTGGCCAGCTTGGAAGGCTGGGGCTCTACCATTGAGCTACACCCGCAAAAAGAAACGTTAGAATACTATATTCAGATGGTTTTGGTCAAGCGGCAAGAGCGATTTATTTTTATTTTACAAAGGGGCAAATGCACGGTTGACCTTCGGAGCGCAAAATAATATACTTTCTCATTGAACTAATTGGAGAATTTTGTGAATATTGAACTTATTGAAAGAGCGAAAGCCCGGGTGCCGAGTGTGCCGGTCTTGGTTAATCTTGTCTCAAAGCGTGTGAAACAGCTGAACAGGGGTGATCGCCCATATGTGAAGCCGCTTTCGATGGATGAGGATAAAGCGGATATCGCGTTGCGCGAGATTGCCGAAGGGTTGTTGATCTCTGAGATTGATTTTGACGCGATTGCTCGCGCCGAATATGCGCACACACGCTGGTCGGAGTAAGGTTTTCGATTGCGTGCGAACGCTGAGTGTGCTTTATGGCAGATGATACACCAAAAAGGAAATCGCGCAATTTAACGGTTAACCGTCGTGCCGCGCATGACTACTTCATCCTGGAGAAACACGAGGCCGGGATTGAGCTGGTCGGGACGGAAGTGAAGGTTGTGCGTAATGGTCAGGCGGGCTTGCAGGGCGCGTATGTTAAGGTGGAGGGTGGACAGTTGCTGCTGCATCAGGTGACAATTCCGCCTTACAGCTTTGGCAACCGTTTTAACCATGACGCACTTCGATCCAGGCGGTTACTGATGCACAAGCGGGAGATCCGCAAGCTGCAGGTCGCCACTGAGCAGAAGGGGTTGACGCTGATTCCGCTTAGATTGTATTTGACGCCTAACGGGCGGGTAAAGGTTGAGATCGGTGTCTGTCGCGGTAAGGCGCAGCATGATAAACGTGAGACAGTTAAACGGCGGGAGGCTGACTTGGAGGCTAAAAGGTCTGTGAGCAGTCACTACCGGGGGTAATTGATTTAAGGAGAAACTAACTATGATAACACCAATGGGTTTTATTCAAAATATCGGACCAACTCAGCTGATTATAGTGTTGGCCATTATTCTGTTGTTGTTCGGGAGTAATAAGCTGCCGGATCTAGCGCGCTCCCTTGGCCGCAGCCTAGGCGAGTTTAAAAAAGGGCGTGATGAGGGCGAGAAGCTTGCCAATCAGAAGGTTAAAGATCTGATTGATGATATCAAAAACGAGGACGCAGAAAAAGAAAAGGCGTCGAAAGACGCTAACGCTTAACCGTTCAGTGCATTTTTTGAGTGAAATAAGGCGGGGCGGGTTTGAAAACCTGCCCCTTTTTGTTTATAATAGGTTTTTTAATTTGAGAGAGGAGAGCGATATGGCTGGTGTTAGTTATGAGATGGTAGGAATTATCAAGGTGATTATGGATGAGCAGACGTTTCCCAGCGGGTTTTCAAAACGCGAGTTTGTTATCACCTCAGAGGAGGAGTATCCGCAGGATGTCAAGTTCACCCTGACCAAGGAGCGGGCGCGGGTGCTGGATGTGATTAAAACAGGCGAGCGGGTCAAGGTCAGCTTTGGTATCCGGGGCAATGAATACAAGGAGCGCTTCTACGTTGATCTGAATGCGTTCAAGGTTGAGCAGCTGGATGTGGACGGCAGCTCTGTCTCATATGAAGAGATGGGTGATCTGCCTGATGACGACGTGCCGTTCTAAAGATAACTCCTCAATAATCGGCCAGAAAGCAAAGAGCACGCTGAAGCGTGAACAACAAACGGCTGCTCCGTAAGGTTTGTTGTCCAGCCTTGAGGCTGCTCCAGGGCGGGTTATTGAGAAGTGTCCGTAAAAGTGATAATGGAGTAGTGCAAGCATCCTGCTTGCAGAAAATATTTTCATTCAAGCTGGAAGCTTGAGGTACTTTATTCAAGTTGGAAGCTTGAGATGAAATTTCATCTATACGGGAGTGAATAAAGCGCAGAAGTGGCAGGCGAACCTAAGTTGTAGGGCGGCGGGCTGTGAACGCGCCGGTGGATGAAAGTGTGGTGCTTCGCGAGCCGGAACGCTTGACAGTTGGCCATAGGAGCGCCATCACGGCTGTCATGGTCTGTAGCTGCAGTGCGGCGCAGGCGGATTGCGAGCCGTTTGCAAAGGTTGTTATTCGGTGTAGTAGCCGCTCTACCAGTGGCATTGGTTGACGATGATGTGCGACGATGCTGGTTGACGATTTTCAGCATGTTCCCAATTGCCGACCAGCAGTGTCGCCGCTATTATCACCCGGAGGCATGGCCTCCCTGGATTATGATTAAGATTAAGATAAGGATTGATTATAATGCAAGAGAGTCCTAAAACACTCAAGCAGTGTCTTGATCTTGGTGCGCAGCATCTTGAACGCACTCAGGTTGAGAACCCGTATGTGGTGATGGAGCTGCTGGCAGCCCGGCTGTACGGCTGCGGGCGCATGGATCTGCATCGCCATGCGGACCTTGTTCCGCAGCAGCGCGTGCTGGATGCCCTGCGCCGCGGCCTGCGGCGTGTGGCGGCGGGTGAACCGATTCAGTATGTTCTAGGTCAGTGGGATTTTCGGCAGTTGACGCTAAAGGTCGATAAGCGGGCTTTGATACCGCGTCCTGAGACAGAGCAGCTGGTTGAGATTGTGCTTAACTCTCCGGTGTTGGCGCACTGCGCTAAGCCGCTGGTGGTTGATGTGGGCACAGGCAGTGGCTGCATTATTCTTTCGTTGGCAAAGGAGCTGGACAACGGCGTGTTTGTTGGCATTGACCTGAGCCCGGAGGCCTTGAGTCTGGCAATGGAGAACGCTGCTTTGACTGGGCTGGAAGATAAAGTGCACTTTGCGCGTGGTGAAGGGTGTGGCGAATTTGATCCTGGCAGCGTAGATGTTCTGGTCTCCAATCCGCCTTATATTCCCTCCCGTAGCGTGGACGGACTGGAGCGTAAGATCCTTGAGCATGAGCCGCGCATAGCGCTTGACGGCGGTGCAGACGGGCTTGACATTTTCCGCGCTCTGATTTTTGATGCGGTCATGGTGGTCAAGCCTGGCGGCGGCGTTTTTTTTGAGATAGGTGATGAGCAGGGGGGTGCGGTTGCAGGTTTGCTGGAGGAGTTTGGTTTTACGGATGTTGAGATCAAGCGGGATTATGCGGGACGGGAGCGTTTTGCAATGGCCACGCAGGGGGACAGTGGATAGTGCTGGTGGCTGGTGGTTGCTGGCTGGGAAGGATGGGAGATGAGAGTGATGGGATTGACGGGAAGTATGTTTGGAAAAGGGGAGTCACCCCATACCTCATACCCCACCCCCCGCACCCCGCACCCGCACCCGCACCCCGCACCTTTGAGTTTTGGTTTTGGATTGTTAGCGGAGTAAGTATGTATTATATCGGAGCGCATGTGTCGGTCAGCGGCGGAGTTTTTAATGCGCCGCTCAGAGCGCGTGAGTTGGATGCGAGCGGCTTTGCCATGTTTGTCAAGAACCAGCGGCAGTGGGTTGCCAAGCCTTATACCGCCGAGGAGATTGAGGAGTTTAAGTTGAACATGGCGAGTTGCGGGTTTACGGCAGGGCAAGTGCTGCCTCATGCCGGGTATCTGATTAACCTGGCCAACCCTGATGACGAGGCCCACGCAAAATCCATGGCATCGCTGATGGATGAAATTCAGCGTTGCGAGCAGCTTGGCTTGACAATGCTTAACCTTCATCCAGGCAGTCATCTGCGCAAAATCACTGTGGCAGAGGGCTGCGACCGCGTTGCCTCCTCGATTAACACAGCCCTGTCGCAGAGCAGCGGGGTCAAGATTGTAATCGAAAACACAGCCGGCACAGGCGGCAATCTCGGATCAAACTTTGAGGAGATCAAAGCCATAATTGATGGAGTGGATGACAAATCCAGGGTTGGGGTTTGCATTGACACCATGCACTCCTTTGGCGCAGGCTACGACATCCGCACCCGCGACGGATTTTTAAGTGTGATGGATCACTTTGACGGAGTGGTTGGCATGGACTATCTGAGCGGCATGCACCTAAATGATTCCATGGTTGAACTCAACGCGCGACGCGACCGGCACGAATCGCTGGGCAAAGGATTTCTAGGGATTGAAGTTTTCAAGGTGATCATGCAGGATGAACGCTTTAAGAACATACCGCTGGCTCTGGAGACACCGAATGAGGCGATCTGGAAGCAAGAGATCGCTCTGCTGCGGGAGTTCTCCCGCAGCTGAGGTGATGGAGCGGCGGGTCTTGATCGAACACACATTCGTCACCCCTTTGAGCCTGTTTTAGCAGGAATTATTGGAACGCATTTGCAACCTGGATCAAGAAAGACACTTGACTCAAGCCCCAGTGCTCTGAGGAATCATTCCGAGCGCGTCGATTCTGGAGGGAGTTTTGAGGAAGATATCGTTTACCACGAGCGGATCTTTGAGAAAGGCGAAATCGCTTTCAACGCTATACTGACCTTTGTAGGTTTTCAGCAACGCGACACTATCCATCGCTCCCTCTCCGGTATCGGGCACGTTGGTCAACAGAACAAAGCATCCTGCCAGTTTTTTAAGTTTCGCCACAGCTTCTGTATCTTCAGTGACTTTCCATTCCAATTCATATTTAGTAGTCGTTGCGGCAGGCGCGTTTTTCGGGGGTCGTCCCCGTTTGCGCACCTCCACAGGACGGATAATGACACTGACCCTATGCAGTTCGTTTGAGAGCTTTTCTGCGCGGGCTGCCGCTGTTTTGGCATCAGCCTCGCAAGCATATATGAAAGGCGTTTTCTTCAGTGTCTTTTCTATAAGTTTTAGGGACTTTTCTACCTGCCTGTCGTATTTCTTTTGCCGGCGCTTATCATGTGAGCTGGAGTGAATGACAATTGCTCTATATTCCTTTTCATAAAGAACCACCGATGTTTCAAAGGCTTTGTATAGTGCGCATGGTCTGTTCCCCCCTGTAGCGATGGCTGCCAGTCTTCCAATCTGAGTCCACTCTCCTGAATCCACGGCCTTGCGAATAGCGCACTCGCATTGCTTGTAATTAGCTGGCAGGCGTGTTACAAAAACCGGTTTGGATCAACGTCCCGCAGGTTTTCCTTTGTCACCATAACGGAGTCGGCTACCTACACAAACGCGCCGGGTCCCAAACCGTGTTTCGACATGATTGAGCTCATGCGTGTTAGTATGGCGTTATTGGATTTTTTGTCAGAGGAGTTTCCATCCAGGTTTCTTCCAAAAATGGGCACACCGCCATCAACACAGAGTAGTTCGGTCATGAATTCCTTTATCCGGTAGAGAGGCGATCTGCCTGCGAGGGTGTCCAAAACCATCGCCTGGAACATTACGCCGGGACTGATGTCCATTTGGAAGGGAACCATATCATTCACTAATTGTACTACCCCAAGGCGTCTGCAAAAAGCCGCTGCTGCTGGCAGATACCCGTAGTTGAAAATCTCGGCCCCTTCAAGAGCTTCCAGCCCTGATGGTGGCGATTTAATCTTCATAAGCACCCTCCTTCATCAAGTCCAAGTTGATCTGTGTTATGCGATCAACAATTTTACTAAGCCGAGAATACTCGGTCAGTCCCGTTTGAGCTGCGGCAACTTGCGAGTTCGGCACGTATTTTTGTCTTTGTTTACCATCTCTGTTGACAACAAGATAATGGCGAGGGCCATGGCGTTCTCCGCGATGGCATTTGCAGTCTTTTCGGGAGCACAGCGAATATCTTTGCACCCAAGAGCCATGCAACAAATGAGAGAGCGAGCTCAGTTCAATAAGTAGAGCAGCGCGTTCATTTAAAAGTTTTTCAACGTTTTTGTTTGACATGTAGCCACTATAACGCATATTATATGCGCTAGTCAAACAGAAAAGAAAAAAATATGCAAAAAACAAATCATGAGAAATCGAGCAAAAAGGGTGATGAATGTCAGATGAAAGCCCATGGCGCGCCTTTAGCGAACACCTGCCCGGTGTCCGCTAATTGCTTCATCCGCCTTCGCCAAGGCTACGGCGGACATGCTGGAAGCAACTCTACACCTCAGGGCGCGCCTTTCACGAGCCTGCAGCAAAATGCCGCTCGCAGAGCGGCTACTACACCGAACGAAAACCCCTGCACTCCGCAGTGCAGCGCATGTGTAGTAGTCGCTCTACGCTGTTTTCCCATATTCTCTCTATGGTGTGGGACGCCCGGAGCTGGAGCTGGCGCGTGACACTTATAATCAGCGCCTTGACAAGCACAGTGGCGGATGGGGGCAGGATCCTGTTTTCGCGGCCAGAGCCGGATTAATCAATGAGGCCGCCGATCAGGCGGTGAGCCGGTTTGCCGCTAAACACACCGGAAGCCGTTTCCCCGCCATGTGGGGTCCGAATTACGACTGGATTCCAGATCAGTGTCATGGGGCTGTCAACATGATAGCGCTGCAGCAGATGCTGGTGCAGAACGTTGGTGACCGGATTCTGCTCTTTCCCGCATGGCCGACAGAGTGGGATGTCACGTTTAAGGTTTACGCGCCGCATCAGACAATCATCGAGGGCGAGTTGAGGAGCGGGATTATTACCCGCTTAAAAGTAACCCCGTCAAGCCGCTATCAAGATGTTGAAACCTTTGTTGGGAAAATTCCTTTGCCCTCCGCAGGGAGTGTTATCAGCGTCACCAACCATGAATGGGGCCGCTGAATGAAAGAGATGCAGGATTTTGGATTTTGGGTTTTGGATTTTAGATAATCGGTTGACGATTTCCCGCACACTCCCGATCGGCCACCAACATCGTCGCACACCATCGTCGGCCGTGTTATGATTTAGCTCGTGAAAGGCGCACTCTGAGGTGTAGGGTTGCTTCTCAGAAGCAATTAGTGGACACGGATGGTTGTTCGTCAAAGGCGCGCCATGGGATTTCGTAATCTTTGATTGGCTCATTCGTCTTCAGGCTTCGCAAGAGCTACGCCCGAACAAGTCGTCCCGCTACCCGGCTTCGCCCGCAAGCGGAACTACGCCGTGGCAAGCGGCTGCGACTGTAATTTCCGTCCACCGCATAGCGGCGGACATACTGAAAGCAACACAGTATATCCGCCGCTATGCGGTGGATGGTTGCGAAGCACAGTATATCCGCCGCTATGCGGTGGATGGTTGCGAAAAGCCTCAATAAGTACCGATAGACAACTTTTGGAAAGAACAATTAAAGTAAAAATAATGGTTGGCGAAAAATGGATGCTAAAAAATGGTACAGCCCTGGAAGTGCCGACATCCCCCGTCGGCATCGCTGATAAAAAAGCCGACGAGGACGTCGGCGCTCCCAGAGTTAACACTCCCAGTGTGATTCAGGACAGGCGCTAAAAACTACCAATCGTCCACCAACATCGTCGCACGTCATCGTTCACCGCACCGCCCAAACGAAGGGTTTTTTTTAGTGCCTGTCCCTAAGAAAACTAACAGCCCTTGCATCCTACTGGACGCTAGCGAATCAATATATTTGTGCCTGGCAGCCCAAATGGAACCGCTTCGGTCAGGATGATACCGCCAATACCTGAAAAGTGGTTAACTCCCGTGAAAACCAATTTCAGGCTGCCGGAGAGATCGGAGGCTGTCAGGAATGCGAATGTCGATGCGGTGGCGCTATTGCCATCAGCAACCGTCATCCAGCGCCCAACAGGCGCGTTGTTGGCGGTAACATCAAGGTCGCCCGACCAGCGGGCATCACCGCCGAACACCTGAACATAGATCTGGTTGGTGGGGCCCATCCCCGCGAAGATCATAGTGGCGCTGTCGTGTCCACTCCCCGGAGGGCTGATATAGAAGTACTCATTAGCCACGGTGTTGAGTGTATTTGAGTCGGTACCGATAATACCTGCATTCTGGGTACGCTGTTCGTTGTTCTCTGTGAACGGAAAGTTTAGTGTCAGTGTTCGGTATGGCTGGTTGGCGCTCAGCGTGAAGGGGCCGGTGGGCGGGGTGGCACCAGTCAGATTGATGTTGTCAAAGGCGATGCCATGCAATCTGCCAGCGGTATCTCCGCCTGGCGCATAGTAAAAATTGACTGCCGTGTGCCGCAATCTATAATCCAGAAAAGGCGCGTCCGCCACCTGCCTGGTATCAGTGAGCCGCTCATCAACCACCTGCGCGATCGCATATTTTTGCGCGAGGTATTGGTTGATCCGCGCGGTGTCATTGCCGTCAAGAACGCCATCGAATATCAGCACCTCGGCGACATCACCATTCCAGCGACGGTTTGTCTCAATGTTGTCGGAGAACCGAAATCCATTGTAGTTGACGTTGCTGTTGCGGATGGCTTTGATCACGTGGGGCGTGTCAAACCCGCCCGGAATATCAAGCCGGGGATTGCCGTTGATATTAAACACACCGGAGCTGTTGTGGACAATAAAATCAGCGCTGTTGCCATTGAAATAGTTTGCCGTCTCTGCCGTGGTCTGCCTGATATTTAAGTTGTGATTTTTATCTGCTATAAGCGTGGAGAGCCCCCCTGACGCGTTTTCAGCCATTGACGCAACGGCAAAGACTGTACGCGCTGTGACAATCAAATTATTGTTGTGCAGTAGATCCCCGGCTGTCGCGGTTGCGCGGAAGCGCAGGGTGTCCCGGCTGTTGATGCCGTTGTCGCCTTCTGCGATGAAGGGCGGTGCTGTTAACTCTTTGCTAAGGCTCTGGCCGCTGACCAGGTCAGCCCAAGTTTGCGCGTGCGCTCCGGGGCCGGGATCGGTGATACCGCCATCGTTATTAATGTCGCCCGCATTAAAGTGCGCTGTCAGGTTGGCACTGGTTATAACTGGCAAGCTCGGTGCCGACGACGGGGTGCGTAATCCCAGCTGGATGCTGGAGCCCGGTGCGCCAGCCTGCGCGACGGTGAAGAGGTTGCTGAAATTGCTGGCTGTCACCTGTGTGTCACCGACCTTCACGCCGATGTCGGTCAGAGCAATAATCCAGTCGGCTTCTGTGAAGTTCTGGCGATGCCAGGAGCCTTGCCATGCCGGATCGAAAACAAGCTGTGCTCCGTCTTCCAGCACGATGGCATTGGCTGCCGAGATACCGGCATCAAATGAGAGCGCATGGGTACCCGAGATGCTGATCGTAGCCGAGCTTGTTCCATGGCCCCAGAACGCCTTTTCTGGAATATTTTTCCCAAAATCAATGGCATTGCCGCCGCTTAGCTCCAGCGTGGTGGCATAGTTATGTTCAATACCCATATCCACGAGGGTGCCGCCTGTTTGCCGGAATAGACCGGTATTGTAACACTGGATTCTGGCACCACCAGCGTTACCTGTGATTCGTCCTGCGCCGGAGAGGGTATAGATGACATTGACATTGGGGTGCAGATCACGAACCGACACATTACCACCTGATTGATTCCAGTGATAGACCGCATAGCCGGTGCCCGTGTTATGAAAATTCCAGCCCGCGCCGCTTACAGTGCCTGCCACATGCGAAATCGTTACATTGCCTGAGGTCGCTTCATTCGCCTTGTATTGACTTATAAAAGTACCATCCGCTGCGATTATGCCACCGTTGTTGGCAATTTTGGGAAATCCATTAAACCAGGCGGCGTTGCTAAAGATATCAGCACTGCCGGACGTTGGCATGAAATATGTCTGCTCTTTTAATGCGAGGGTTTTGCCTCCTTCGGTAACGTTAAACCAAGCGTTGAACAGAGTTGCATCAAGGGTTTTGCCTCCCAACTTAAATTGACCGGATGTGAAGTGGTTCTGCCACTCGCTGCCAGAGTAAGTGCCCCATCGCCAGCTGCCGTTCCAATCGGAGGCAATGTCGATTGTTCCGCCTGTGGTCTGCACAAAGGTCGTGGCATGTGTTCCATCCAGGATGGCTGAACCGGAGATATTCAGAGTGCCGTTGTTGGCAACACCCATATGCCGAGTGCCTGTTACGTCGGCCAGAGCAACACTGCCGCCGCTGAGGTTGATTTTGCCGCCGTTGGCTAGGAAGTAACGCGCAACGATTTTGCCGCCAAAGAGGTTCCATGTTCCACCTTGAAGGTTGAACGCGTCGGAAGATGTTATTACTCCCGCACTCTGGTTTACAATGGATCCGCTGCCAAAGTTAAATACAGATATCCCATTCCACCCATCCACGTCAATGGTTCCAACATTTCCCGCTGCTGGCAGACCATTCGTCCAGCTGCCGGCAACATTGATGTTACCATTGGTGAACAGCGTTGCCGCTCCTGCAAACGGGGCGATCAGGGTGAGCATGGTGACTGCTATCATCAGAGGCTTTATCACCGTTAATTTACAGTGATGATCATCCACCAAGCTGGTGGTCAAAGCTGTGAGAGCTTTACAACAGTTATTTGCTGGTTGTTTCATTTTCGCACCTCATCCGTTGTTGAATTTTAACACATCGGTTGTTGAATTGTTATCAAGTTAGCATAGCAGTTGTAGTTTCGTCTATGTCTGATCGCGCTTGTTTTGTGTCTTATTCCGTCAGAGACCGCTGCGGCACCATTTCGTATTTTTCGCGTATTTGGCAGTTAAAAATCAGCGTTAATAACAATATCCTTACGCCGGTTGGAGGGCGTGACTTTGAGCTTTTCGACTTTGCCATGCTTCACAGAGCATTCGATAACAGTTTGGTAGGGGGCGTGAAGTTTGAAATCAACGTTCCAATCTTTGGGCCACGCTGGCAGGAGGTAGAGTTTTCTGCTATAGGGATCAGCCTGCAGCAGCATGGACTGCACGGCCTTCATCATCACGCCTCCGTGGTCTTGATCCGGCACCCAGTCGTAGTTAGGACCCCAGAAGGCGGGAAACCGTGAGTTTTTATCATAGGTAGAGGCGCGTTTGACCAGAAATTCACGCGCCTGATCCCCGAGTCCGAGATAGGCCATGAAGATATCATCCTGTCGCCACCCGAAGGCACCGCGATCCCACCTGTGTTTAAGCGCGTTGACCCCGTGTTCGATATTTGGATTGCCAACAGCCACATGACGGAATGGAAAGACCGCATAGAGCTCTGGATTCTCAACATTGATCTTACTGGCAAATCTTTCCGCAGGTGCGAGTGCTCTGCCATCCGGAGTGTCGCGCGTGGGCAGCGGCGGCAATTTGCGTAAGAAGGCCTGCCAGCCAAGCCGCTGCTGCGGGGTGGCAAGTTTCTCGTCCAGCATCAGCAGACGCTCTGTGATGGCGTGCAGCCCTGCCAACTCCGGCATTGGATTGGTGCAGACAATCCAGGTTTCACAGGCCTGTGAGGGATGCATGACCAACTTGCCGTCATCCCCAGTACTGTAGTAACTCTCGAAGAACGATATAACCGCATCGGCAATCGGCACGACCTTCGCCTTTAGATAATCCTGGTCGCCGCTATACTCGCAGTAGTCCATCATCATGAAAACCAGCTCAGGGCCGCAGACCCACTCCCACTTGTGCCACTTGCTGCGCTGCAGCGGATCTTCCCGCTCGCTGTAGGGTTTGTCCCAGCCGTAGGTCTCTGAAAAAACAGCCCCCCATGGGTACATGCACTCTGCAAAATAGGCACCCTCGTAGCCAAAGTACTTTTTTGTGCGGAACTGACAGAGCGGGAAGATATCGTCGGCATACATACGGAAGAGCGAGTGCATCATTTCAAAGTCGCCGGACATCGTCATGCTGAGATATGGCAGGCGGGTATTCTGCCACCAGTAGCCCTGGCCCCAGCGGCGGTCATCCGGGTCGTTGTTATAGTCAACGGTAAAGATCGAGCCGTTGAATTTGACAGGAAAGCTCCCGCGGGCACCGCAGGCATCGATGTAGCGTTGCAGGTTATAGGCTCTGGTAACAACTAAATCTGGCGGCAGGTCAGTACGAACCTGTTCGTGTGCAACGGATTTGCCGTTCAGATAGAGTTCCAACGTTTGGTTTTCAGCACTGATCACAACGGCCACATGGCTCCATTTGTCGGCCGGCAGCGCATCACCTCCGGCGTTGATTTTTCTGCTGCCGCAGATCAGCCGCAGGCTGTTGCCAGGGTAGGTGTCCAGCAAGATCCCGTCAGAGCCGCCAACAGAGATCTTGTCAATAATCCTGGCACCGCCGCCACCGAGCTGCTCTGGTTTGACCCAGGCTTCGATGGTTGTTTCAGGAGAGGTGCTCCAATCCGATAAATCCTTAAGTTCGGCGCTGATTTCCGGTGCGGCGGTATAGATTAGCTCTGTATCAGCGGCACGCTCCAGCGCGTCGCGGTTTGCGAGCAACTTGGCTATTTCAGCTGCACTTAACGCGCGTTTAAAGAGTGAGAGTCTGCCGATCTCGCCTACGAACTGATTGCCGCCACCCTGGTCAACGCCAACCTTGATCTTTAAATCATTGGGGGGTATCAGGGTGGTGGCCTTTTGTTCCGGCGCGGCTGCGTTGGCGCTAATCGATATCCAGCTGCGCTGCCAAAAGTTGTTCCACCACTGGCAGTGCGCCGCATAACGCACTTTAAGGGATTTGCCGGCAGTTGCCGCTATCTGGCGCTCCATGGCAGTGAGCCATTCGCTCTCGGTGGCGGGGTGTTGTGTCATGACTTGCACTTGGTAGTGATGATCTGTTCCGCTGTATTCGAGCGCAAGATCGTCTAACTTTTTCGCACCCTTGCCCATGACCGCCGCGCCGAATGTGCGGTGCAGCAGCGTGTCGGTATAGCCAGGGTAATCATCAAGCCCCTGGAATTTCATGCTCATATCAGGGCCGACTGACTTTATGTTGCGGTGATACCAGGCAATGCCGCCCGCATAGTTCGTGACAACAATATCCGGTTCAACCGTAAGCTCTCTTTTTTGAGGATCATTCCAAAAGGGGCTGGCAACCTGCGAGGCTATCTTTTTCTGTTCAGTTCGCCACAGCTCAACCTTGGCGGCGGATTTAATGGGCTGAGCAGAGTTGATCGAGAGATCAATGATCGGGTTGTTGGCATCAACAAATAAACGGATCGTGGTTGGGTTCGCGCCTTTGATATTAAAGATGATCTCGCCGTTTGTCAGATTGAGTTCCTGATGGAAGGTGTTTGCACCAGTGATCGGGTTGGGCTCCAGCGAAACACGCACCCGTCCGATCTTAAGCAGCCTGCCATTGTCGCCCCAGCTGTCGGTTTTACTGATATAGAAAACCAGATTATCATTTTCATCCATCCAGAGGTTGGCGCCGATATCCCCATTGCCGATCGGCATTGAGCCGTGCATATCCCGGCTGGGGGTGTCCCAGATTACATTGCAACTGTCCAGCGCCGGAGCTTCCGTTGCAAAGAGATGCAAATTAACACTTGTTAAAAGCGTTAAAGATACGATGGCAGCGGTTCGGCAACATTTTTTCCTTGTTTGTATCATCTCTTAACCTCTTTTGTGTTTCATGAAAATACAATTGATGTGTATTTCTTCCCCAGAATGTTTTTATAGTAGCAACTCAACGGCAGCTTCGTCTATGTCTGATCGCGTTTAATTTGTGTCTTATTCCGTTAAAATCGTCCACCAGCGTCGTTACCGCCATCGTCAACCAGGAAGGCGAAGTCGAACGTCTGTAGGTCCGGTTTCCAACCGGACAGTCCGATTGGAAATCGGAGCTACGTTGCTCCCGCACAAAAGACGCGACCTCATCACTCGCGCACCTCTCTATTCCGCGCCCAGCACCGGATCTAGTCGCTTATGCGACTGCAAGGGACAATTAATTGCTCTTTTCAAAAAGTTGTCTGTCGACCCATATTGCGGTTTGATTTGCAATCATCCACCGCATAGCGGCGGATATACTATGTTGCTTTCAGTATGTCCGCCGCTATGCGGTGGACACCCATTTTTCACCTCTAAGATTTTTCACCTCAAAAAAACAACGTAGCGCGCTCATTCCGCTCCGACAAAGTTTACAAGGTTTGCGACAAAGTTTACGCTTTGCAAGCTTCATCCAAGTTGAAATGTGTAAGGTTGACGGCACTTGTACGGCATAGTTCCGCCATGCCACTGCGTAGACCCGCTTGCGGGACGAAGATGGAAGAGCCAAGCAAAGATCATGAAATCCCTTGGTACGCCTTTGACGAACAGCCACCTGGCACACACAAATTGCTTCATCCTCCTTCGCCAAGGCTAAGGCGGACATTCTGGAAGCAACCCTACACCTCAGGGCGCGTCTTTCTTGAACTAAATCAGAACACGGCCGACGATGCTGTGCGGCGATGTTGGTGTGACGATTAGGATTGTGATTAGAAGCCCTAAACGCCTACAGCCTAAAGACTAAACTCCTGCAACGCTATTCCACTGCGCAGCCAAATTATAACTTTGTAACTTGCACCTCTAGCCCGCAAATTGTAAGATTGTTGTATTTAACAGGGGTTGTTATGCCGTATACTGTAAGAGGACGCGTTAACAGAGGTGCTTATGAATCGCCCTTCTCGGGGGTCGGGGTTGAGTTCTATCCAGTGGGTGTTAAACCAGGGCGTTCGGAGATCATATTGCATGAGAGCGGCTATTTACCGGCGAACAGCGCGTGGAACTTCCCGAGTGTCTTCAGCCCGTTCTGGAGACTCTATTACAACAGTGCTCCTGGTCATTGCGTGCTTTACAATGACAATATTTTCGAGCTTACCCCTGATAAAATAATGCTGATTCCTGATCGTCGCTATTTCCATTGCCTGGGCGAGAACCCTGTGTCAAATCTGTGGATGGCTTTCAGCTTTAGCGAGATACTGCTTGGAGAGGTGCCGATCCCTGTTTTGCTGCCGATCCGCAACACGGAGCAGTGTCTGATCACAGATCTGATGGCACTGATCTCTGCCGCTTAAAACTGGGAGCCCACTGATGCCATCTACCGCACCAGCCTGGCCCTGCTGCAGGTTGTCCTGGCGCGGTCTGAGTTGCGCTGGTGTCCGCCTATTCCGGAAGCCTTAGCGGTTGTGAAAACTTACATCGAAGACAATATCAACGGTAATCTTAACAATGAGGTGTTGGCCCGGAAAGCGGGCATGAGTGCGGGCTGCTTTGGGCGCGTTTTCAAGCACTATTACGACTGTACTCCAGCGCGATATGTGCTAGAGATGCGGATTCGCGAAGCCAGCCAGCTGCTCCTTCAAAGCGAGGAGAGCCTTGATGCGATTGCAGAGGCAACGGGCTTTCCCAATCGGGCCTACTTCAGCCGCGTGTTCAAGAAGATCGTGAAGGTGCCACCCGCTGCATTCCGGCGTAATGCAAGAGGTTGAACATAATTTAAAAGGCGCGATTCGTGGCTGCTACCCTCTCAACTCCTGTCGCATAAATACGATTTTAAAAGAATCACTTTCGTAAGTTGTTGAGTTAAAAAGACACAAATTAAATGCGATCAGACATATATTGAAGTTTTCCATAGTGTTATAATTATCATCAACTCCTGTAAATATGAACGCTTGTACAAAGATACTAATTATGGCTGGAATGTTCGACACTGTTGGTTGCGCTTCAGAAGAGGTGCGTAAGCCAAACACACTAATGAAGCTTGAGCGCATGAATAAAACCCTGGCGCATCAGGAGGCTGACAGGGTGCCGATCAGCGATTTTTTCTGGGGTGGATTCATTCAGCGCTGGCGGAAGGAACTTGGCCTGCCCGATGATGCCAATCCATATTACCACTATGATCTGGATTGGATTACAACGGTCCCCAATATGGATCCGTGGATACGCCCATTTGAAACGCTTGACGAGAGCACCGAGGAGGTTACAGTCAGGACCGGCTTCGGTGCGGTTATGCGCAAAAAATTCGATACCCCCATGCCTGAGATGGTCGCCTGGGAGGTTGACACCTTTGAAAAGCTTGAAGCAGCTGAGTTTGATGATCCGGGTGACCCGCGCCGGTTCTTCTCGCCCGGGGACAATCAGATTGCCGGGGTGGGGGATGGATTTCAACGTAATTCACCAGCCTGGATTGACACTGTTAAATCGCTGCGCCCTGACTTCCCTGTTTATGGCAGCATGATCGAGGTCTCTGAGTGTCTAACGCGTTTGATCGGCCAGCAGAACTTCATGCTCTGGATGGGGATGTACCCTGAACGCATGGGTGCTGTGATCAACCGCATCGGAGCGTACTATGCGGAGTGCGCCCGCGCGTCGATGGAGGCTGCGGATGGGTTGCTGGACGGTTTCGTTGTCTGGGGGGATGTCGCCTACAAGAATGGGATGTTTTTCTCGCCCGATTATTGGCGCGAGTTTTTCAAACTTTGGTTGGCTAAAATCGTTGGCGAGGCGCATAAACGCAATCTGCCGGTGATCTATCATGGCTGCGGCAATGTACACTCCATTTTTCAGGACTTTATTGATATTGGAGTTGATGGTTATAACCCGCTTGAAGCAAAGGCGGGCATGGATGCGGTGGATCTGAAACGCCAATACAAAGATGGTATGTGTCTCTGTGGCAACAGCGATATTCAGGCGTGGGAGCGCGGCAAGCCGGATGAAATCAAGCGCGAGGTCTTGCATCGACTGAATGCCGCCAAAGGCGGTGGATATATCTTCCAGTCCGACCACTCGGTTGCCTCGGATGTTTCAGGAAAAACATACGACATGATTGTCAAGCTGGTACGGAAGTACGGCCAGTATCCGCTGAACCTAGGCGCGTTTGGTGAAGGTTGAAATTATGGAGACCATAATATTTGACGGCATGGCCTTTGGCGTCGCGATTCGCCATATCGGCTTCTCACTCACCTATGCGATCGCGATTGGTATCTCTGCCGGCTTTGGCACGGCTGTGCCGGCTGAAATGACAACAGGTTGCAAGGATTAGTGCTAGGGCTAAGACACGGCAAAAAAAGGGGGGCATATGAAAAGATATGGATCGGTTATAAAAGTTAAAACTGAAAAACTTGAAGAGTATGTGCAGCTGCATGCCAATGTATGGCCGGATGTGCTGAGAATGATAGCGGAGTGTAATATTCACAACTACTCGATCTATCTGCGTAAGTTACCTGATGGCAACCACTATCTGTTCAGCTACTTCGAGTACACAGGTGACGACATTGAAGCTGATGGTGCCAAGATGGCCGCTGATCCTGCAACGCAGGCGTGGTGGGATGTCTGCAAGCCATGTCACGAGCCGCTTGCGGACCGGGCTGAGGGAGAGTGGTGGGCCGGCATGGAAGAGGTTTTTCACTGCGACTAAAAAAATCGCTGGAGTGCCGAATAATACTCTTCTCTTATGTCCAGTGCGCTGGGCGCATCTGCAAATCGGTGCAATAATCCACCGTATAACGGCGGATTTACTTTATTGCAACATAAGTATGTCCTCCGCTATGCGGTGGACAGCAATGATTTGAAGGTTGTCCGGCAATATGCACGATTCGCGTGTGCTGACTAATAATTTCCGGCTTGGACAACCGTGCTTTAATTTGCTAATCTCTGATATTCATTTTGTAATTTTTAGAGGATTTTGTGAATGTTTGAAATGAATGATCAAGAGGCAGGCTTGCTCGTAGCTGTGCAAAGGGGAATTCCAGTTGCCGAGCGGCCGTTCGCCGCGCTGGCTGAGCGTTGCGGCACGAGCGAGAGTGAGGTCATCAGCTTTGTTCAGCGGTTGCTGGACAGCGGAGAGGCACGCCGCTTCGGGGCGGTTTTCGACTCGCGTCGGCTCGGGTATTGCAGCGCTCTCTGCTGCATGAGGATTCCGGAGGAGCAGATCCCCACCGTGGCACAGCATATTGTTGCTCTGCGTGGTGTCACCCATGCCTATCAGCGGGGGTGGGTTGATGAGCTTCCGTTGGAGAGTGCCGGCGCACCCGGGGAGCAGGAGTGGCCGAATTTCTGGTTTACTCTGGCAGCGCCGGCCAACAGCTTTTCGCGGGAGCTGGACGCGCTGCGCGCAAAGTGCGCGCCGTATAATATCTACGAACTTCCCGCTTTAAACCGCTTTAAGATTGATGTGGTTTTTGACCTGCGCAAAGGGCCGCGCGATGAGCAGATGGAGGCGCGTCCCGCGATTGATCTGAACAGTGCCGAGAGCTATGAGCTGACCCCGGCGCAGCAGGCGATTGTCCGCTATCTGGAGGGCGACCTCCCCGTGACCGCTGATTTTTACGGTCAGCTCGCAAATCATCTCGGCCTTGACAAGGGCGCACTGCTGGAAACTCTGACGCTTTGGCAAAAATCAGGTGTGATGCGTCGGATTGGGCTGCTGCTGCGTCATCGCAAGGTTGGTTTTTTGGCCAATGGAATGTGCTGCTGGAATGTGCCTCAGGCCGAGATCCCGGAGGTCGGTCGCCGCGTCTCCGGGTGTCCGGAGGTCACGCACTGCTATGAAAGGCCGATGTTAGAGTCCTTTCCCTTTAATTTATTTGCCATGATTCATACAACCGCGTGGCAGGATACGCAATCTCTGTTTCAGAGGATCGCTGATGATTGCGGTTTGAGTGGGGGGCAGCTTCTGCTCTCTGTGCGTGAGTATAAAAAGACCAGTATGCAGTTTTTTTGAAGAACAACTTGGAAAGAGGAGAATAAAGATGAAGAATGTTTTAGTTGCCCAGTCGGGCGGTCCCACAGCTGTGATCAACAACTCAATCCGCGGTGTCATTGATGCCTGCCGCGACTACCCGGATATTTTCGGGAACATCTACGGTGCCTGGCACGGGATTGAAGGGGTGCTGAAAGAGGAGTTGCTGGATATCAGCGCACAGGATGACAAGGAGATCGCTCTGCTGAAATCCACACCCGCGGCGGGTGCGATCGGAACCTGCCGCTACAAGCTCAGAAGCTCGCAGGAGCAGGATTTTGAGCGGGTGGTTGAGGTGCTGCGTGCGCATAACATCGGCTACTTCTTTTACGCTGGCGGCAATGACTCGATGGACACAGCCAATAAAATCGCGCAGATTGCGGCCAGCAAGGGGATGGAGCTGATCTCAATCGGCGTGCCCAAAACAATTGATAACGATGTGGGCGACGCGGAGTTTAAGCTCGTTGACCACACCCCTGGTTACGGCTCGACCGCCCGCTATTGGGCCACTAATCTGCTGTGCGCCAACGAGGAAAACGCGGGCTCCTGCCCGGCGGACCCGGTTCTGGTGCTGCAGGCCATGGGACGCAAGATCGGTTTTATTCCAGCGGCGGCACGTCTGGCCGATCCTGAGCGTCGGCTGCCGCTTCAGATCTATCTGACAGAGTCCGGCGTTTCAATGCACGAGATGGCCGACCTGGTCAACGATGAGCTGAAGCGCAGCAGACGCTGCATCGTGGTTGTCAGCGAGGGCTTTGATGTGGGTGATATCGGTGTGCAGAAGGACTCTTTCGGCCACACTAACTTTGGCGCCAGCGACCGCACTGCGCAGTCAACGATCGTATCCTATCTCAACTCCGTGGGTTTGAGAGCCACTGGCAAGGCCCGCGGTCAAACCGTTGGTACGGATCAGCGTCACTCCGCGCCGCTGGCTTCCGTGGTGGATTTACAGGAGGCCTATGAGTCAGGGCGCTATGCGGTTGAGATTGCGCGGAAAGACGGCAATGGGTATATGGCGACGATTCTGCGCGAGCCGGGCGAACTGTACAAGGTGCGCTATGACAAGGTGCCGCTGGATGTGGTTGCCAACAGCGAGCGCTTTTTCCCGCAAGAGTGGATCGCCCCGAACCGCATTGATGTCACCGATGCGTTTGTGAAATATGCGCGGCCTCTGATCGGCGATGTGTGGGCGGATGTGCCGCTTGAGAACGGGCTGCCGCGGTTCACCCGCTTTGCCCCCATCTTTGCAGCGAAAAAATGCGCTGCCTACATCCCCCAGGCTTATCAGAAGGAGGTTTAACGTTTGAAGTTTGGCGTTTGAGGTTGAATTACATTGCGATAATTGGTATCGTTTTTGCATGAGCGCGGTCAAACAATTTATAAAGCGAGTGCGCCAGGAAGCCAGGCGCAAACCCGGGGTGGTGACATTTCGCGTTTTTGGGGAAGAGCGTCTTTTCTGGGGCTACGACCTGGGCAGTGACACCTTTATCTTTGAAAAAGGTCTCTGGAGTAGTTCAATCAACCACGCTCCGATCCTGATCATAAAAAAATCAGAGTTGTCGGTAGGGGCGCACGGCTATATTTTCACATTGACCTCCGGCAACCACAGTGTCGCGCTGGTGCCTTTAGTCTCCGGCGCCTTCTGGAATATTGGGGCCGCCGATGTCGAGAGCCGGCATAATCTGATCACCCGTTGTTTTGTCTACGCCAATGTTGTTAAAGGTAAAGTCGCGCTCTCGCAGCGTGAAGCTGAGTCAGCTAAGGTGGTTGAGGCAGATGCCTGGCTGCAAAGCCTGGGCTTCCGCGTGGATGAGGTTTTTTTCTCTGACAGAAACAGCGCCACATTGGAGATTTATCGTCGGCAAGGACAGGAGTGGCGTGTGAAACCCCTGGCGTGGAACAGCAAAGAGATGCTGACCGCGCTCAATTTCAGCCGCGCTATAATCAACTCCAAACTCAAATATTACCACAGCAGCTACGGTGTGCACTTTCTCCCCTACGCTGAATTTCAGCGACTGCTTAAACTGGTTGACTCGGATTATGCGGCGCTCGTCGCGGTGCTCAAGGAGCTGGTTTTTGTTTATCAAGGGCAACGAAGGTCCAACATGCGCACAGTGAAGATCAATGCGCATCACGAAATCGAGCTGTTCGGTTTAAAAATTGGAGCTGCTGAAAGATTCATCATCCCTGAGCTTGAAGATTTGTTGGCTCTGGTGCTTCAAAACAAAAGCGCAACTAAAGAGATTAAAGTCAAACTCTATGAGGTGGCAGACACCTTTAAGCAGTTGCTGGAGCATCCGGAGTTAGCTGATGAGAGTTCGGATGAGTTTATTGAGACCATGTATCTTCATCTTTCGGGCGCAATCTATCAGATCCACTCCTCCAGTGTCAGCACCGCCTTTGACGCCAGACGCACGGCATTGCCAGGGGCGACCTTCCGAGGCAACCGGCCTGACTTTCATGTTGGTGCTGATCAGCGTACAAAAGAGCTGATTGAGAATTTGGGACAGCTTTTGAGCAATGATGAACAGGTCGAGTATGCCAATGTTTACGAGTTGCGCGAAAACACCTCCACAGCCTCGGGCGCGGCTGGCACCCGCGAGATTGTATACAAAACAAACCGCCGGCCTTTGCTGACCAGCATGATCGAAAAGAGATTGGCGCGGCATACACCGGGCTACGGCAACTATGTCTTGGCCCGAGTGCAGGCCTTTAAGGCGCTGGGCATTAACCTCGGGGAGTACCGGTTGCTGACGCGTCTGGACAACAAAGGCGGGCGCAAAGTGAATTATTTTCTGCGTAACCGCTGTCCAGGAGAGCCGCTGGGGTATATCAAGCCCCGGCGTTTGAGCTCAGGCGGTTTGATAACCGGTGACCGGAGCATAGACAGTGATGTGGCTGCCGCAATCGCCTCTTTGCTGGGTAATGCCGCTGCGCAGAACTTGATCATGAAAAAGTATCTCTCCGCCACCAAGAGCTGTCGCTTTGGCGAGGGTAAAGAGATCTTTGACAAAGGTTACAATGTGACGACCGGCAAAGAGATGCCCAAAAGCGTTATGATCTGCTCGATGCGCGGGACGTTCGGATGGCCAGACACAGCAATGACCGAAAAAAACATGCGGGCTGCGTTTGATTTTTATCTATCGAGCTTTACCGCAGTGCTGTACAGGTTTTGGCAGGCGTGTGAAAGCAGCATCTCGCTCTCGAAGTGCGCGGATCATTTTTTTACTGGCTTTGAGTGTAAAACAAAAGAGGTTTACTGGGACTACATGGTGAACAAAGAGGCGTTCGATATGTTTGATCCGCATCTGCACGTCCGCTATGGCTTTAGCAAAAAATGGAAATTTGCGCTCTGGGCATTGGAGCAGCAGCACCGGGAAATCGACGAACTGCGCACGCAGTTCTTGGCGAAAATCATGGAGCTGCTCCGCTAGCCGTAAGTTTTTCAGTTGCTATTAAAGCCATTGATAACAGTCGATAATTTTTGTATAAGTGTGTTTACCAAATTAAACATGATCATGTATAATGACCCCCATGGAACAAGAAAACTTTGATAATAGACAGACAGCGCTGACTTCCGCGAAGTTAGCTTTAACGTATGTGAATGTTACCAACTCCGCCGCTGCGCTTGAACGCAGTCACCTGTGCGGAGCGACCGCCGGGCTTGTGCAATCAAAGGCCCTTGCCGCAGTTGCTTTGCTCGGTGCGGAGGTCAGCCAGAAAGATGAGACGGTTAGCTTGAGGCTGCGGGTCTCGGGGCCTGTGGCCGGGGTCTTAGTGGAAAACGCCTTTGGCGGCAGCCTGCGCGGTTACACGCACAATAAGGTTCTGAACACACTGGATGTGCGTGAGGAGATTGCGGACGAGGATGCGCTCGGTGAACTGGCGCAGATGTCCGTGATTCGCTCCATCCCGGGCAAGACGATTTCCAGTGCGATGCTGGATGTTCAACCAGCCTCGGTCAAAAAAGGATTGCATGAATACCTGAATAGATCATTGCAGCGCACCGCGGAGGTTGAAATCGCCGCTGAATCAACCGTTGCGGGTGTCACGTATGCCAAGGCTTTCATGGCAGAGTTGATGCCTGACGGCAATGCGCAGGCCTTTAAGAAACTTTCCGATAAATTCGCCGACAGCTCCGTGCTGCAGGCGCTGACCAGTGCGCAAGATTTGACAGAGTTATGCGCCCTCCTGAAAATTGAGGGGTATAAGTTAAATGAGCCGCAGCAGTTGCAGTTTAAATGCCGTTGTTCGACCGACCGTGTTGAAGCCATGGTGAGCGATCTGCCTGATGAAGATCTAGAGGATATGCTCAAAAACGCGCAGGAAAATCAAATCATCTGCCACATGTGCGGCACTGGTTACCGGATTGGAAAATCGACTCTCTGGAATGTGCTTGAGAAGCGGGGACATGACATTGACTTTGAGGAAGATGCATCCTACTACGACTAAAGCAGCGCGTTTGGGAAAACGAAGGCTGATTGCAGTTATCCCTTTGATCCTGGCTTTTGCAGTGCTCATGACGCTGGTTGTGGATCTTAACCGCCCTCAAGGTGGTTTAATCATTGTAGGGCAGCAGTCTATGATCGACCTTCAAAACAGCATGGATCGCGAAACTAAATAGGTCCCGACTTTTAACATACCGCCCGAGCCAACTCACGCGTAAATGGCTATAGAGTATTGGAAAGATAGAAGCTAAACCATGGCCACTGTACGACTAACAAACATCAATAAGCAATATCCCGGCGGCGCGCACGCGGTTATTGATTTCAATCTCACGATCAATGATCGTGAGTTTATTGTGTTTGTGGGACCCTCAGGGTGCGGCAAATCCACGACACTGCGAATGATAGCTGGCTTAGAGGAGATCACCTCCGGAGAGATCTATATTGATGGGCGCTGCGTCAACAACCTGCCCCCAAAAGACCGCGACATCTCAATGGTGTTTCAAAATTACGCGCTTTATCCGCACATGAGTGTGTATGAGAACCTTGCATTCGGATTAAAGCTGCGAAAAACACCCAAAAAAGAGATCGCCGCGCGCGTGGATGAGGCGGCTCAATTTCTTGGATTAGGCGATCTCTTGAAACGCCTGCCCAAGCAGCTTTCGGGCGGACAGCGCCAGCGTGTTGCTTTGGGGCGCGCACTGGTCAGGAAGCCCAAGGTCTTTCTCTTTGATGAGCCACTTTCAAACCTGGATGCCAAAATGCGGGTGGAGATGCGCAGTGAGATCAACCGGCTGCACCATCAGTTAGATGCCACAATGATCTATGTCACGCATGATCAAACCGAGGCAATGACCCTGGGCGACCGTATTGTGGTGATGGATCAGGGGCATATTCAGCAGGTCGCTGATCCGCTGCGACTTTATAACTCGCCAGCCAACACCTTTGTGGCGGGTTTCATAGGGACACCGCCGATGAACCTGCTCTCCCGAGGGGAGGGCGGCAGAGGGGGAGTGCTTGGATTTCGCCCTGAATCGGTTTCCATCTTAACTGATTTTGTGCCATCAGAGGAGATTCTCAGCTGTGTGGTGGATGTTGTCGAACCAATGGGGAGTGAAACCTACCTGCATCTAAACCTCACGGGCCATAAAGTTATCGCCCGCGTTCCGCCCACGCTGAGATATAAGAGTGGCGAAATTGTTGGTTTGAAAATTGATTTTGACAAAGCCTCCTTTTTTTGCACGGAGAGCGGAGTGCGAGTAAGAGATGAGCTGAGAGGCCTGTAGCGAGTAGACTATAGCCTGTGGCTGGTGGTAAATATGAAAAACATAGGAATTTTGGGCGGCAGCTTCAACCCCATTCACTGCGGTCATTTAAATATTGCGGAGACAGCGGCCTGCAAATTTAAGTTGCAGCGGGTGCTCTTCATTCCCTGCAAGATCTCACCCTTTAAAACAGGGGCCGCGGCAGAGAAGTATGTGAGTGATGAGCATCGGCTGGCGATGATTCAACTTAGCCTTGAGGGTCACAGCAACTTTGAGCTTTCGGAAATTGAGCTGAGCAGGGGGGGGGTCTCCTACAGCTACGAAACAGTACTGGAAATCAAAAACATGTTCCCTGAAGCAGATCTTTTTTTCATTATTGGCAGTGATAGCTTGCTTACTCTTTCAAAATGGCATAAAATTGAGGCTTTATTAAACTTATGTAATTTTGTTACTGTAGAGCGACCTGGGATTGACAGGCAACAGCTGGAGCAGAGCCTTGATTTTCCGCCTGAAGTGAGCCGGCGGCTGTTGCGCAGAGCCATTCGCGGCAGGCTGATGGACATTTCCTCCTCGGAGATCAGGGAAAAGGTTGCTGAAGGAACTTCTCTCCAGGGGCTGGTTCCAAAGGCGGTTGAGGAGTATATAGCCAGGCAAGGGCTTTATCAGAGAGCATAAGTTGAAGCAGAACAATGTTAGAAAGAGAGGGTGCGGTTATAAACTCACAGCAGATAGCAGATGAAGTAGTGAAAGCTTTAGAAGAGAAGCAGGCTTTGGACATACGTGTGTTCGATGTGCGGGAGGGTTCAAATATCACCGATTTTTATGTGGTGGCTTCCGGTAACTCGGCACCCCACTTGAAAGCCCTGCTGTCAGAAGCGGGCCGGCACATGAAGAGTTGTGATGTCCAAACCTATCGAAGTTCAGGGGAATCGGACAGCGGGTGGGTGGTTATTGATTTTCTGGACGTGGTGCTGCATGTGTTCTCACCTGAGGCACGCGCCTATTACGCCATCGAAAAGTTGTGGGAAAAATAATTCGGCTGGCCGCTGCATCACATATTTGCTGTTCTCGGCCGCCAGGTCGGCGTTTTGACTTGTCTTTTGCAAACAATGCAAGCCGAAACTAATTCATAACGCAAAGTGATGCTGCCAGGCGGATGGCTTCAAAGAAACTGGCTGGGGATGCCTGGCCCTGCCATGCCAGATCAAAGGCTGTGCCGTGATCCGGCGATGTGCGGATGATCGGCAGCCCGAGCGTCACATTCACCCCTTGATCAAAAGCCACCATCTTAAACGGGATCAAGGCCTGGTCGTGATACATGGCAATGTAGGCGTGGTAGGGGGGCTCTCTGCGGGGGGGGTAGAGCCAGGTAAAGGCCGTGTCCGGAACCAGCGGCTCTGAGATTGTGATGCCCGCGCGTCGGATCAACGCTATGGCCGGTTGCAAAATGCGTTGCTCCTCATCGCCGAACAGACCGTTTTCGCCGGCGTGCGGGTTTAACGCGAGCATACCCAGCCGCGGTTCGGCAATGCCCTGCTGCAGGCAGGCTTGATGCAGCAATTTGGCGATGCGCAGCAGCAACGCCGCATTGAGTGCCGCCGGCACAGTGGCCAGCGCCATGTGAATTGTTGCCAGTGCAATAATCAGACCAGGGGTGAAAAAAGCCATGCAGGGTTGGGGCGCATTGCACAGCGCGGCCAGCATTTCCGTGTGACCTGGAAACAGAACGCCTGCTTGGTGCAACGCCTCTTTGTTGATGGGAGCGGTGACCAGCGCGTTCACGCGCCCCCCAAGCGCGTCAGCCACGGCAGCACTGATCCAATCCGCGGACGCTTGACCGCAGGCGGCCTGCACAACCCCGGGCTGGATTTTATGCGGCTCTGCCAACTCCATGTTGACAAGCCTTGGACCTGGCAGCCCCGGATCTTCATCCAGCAGGCTGTCACAAACTCGCAGATCCGCGGGCGCAGGTATCTTGCTCTCAGCTGACACGCGCTGCAGCACAACCTTGCTGCCGTAGACTACCAGCTCAGCCGTTGCGCGGATGTCAGTTGAGTTAAGGGCATGCAAAACAAGCTCAGGCCCAATGCCGGCGCAGTCGCCTAGCGTGAGAGCAATGCGCGGTTTTCCTCTGGACATGAGCTTGTTTACAGGTTTAAAGGGTTGGGGTTTATTCAGTGACGTGCTTGACGCTGTTGAGCGTTCCATGGCTGTTCTGAACCCAGTCAGCGCATTCAGGATCAGCGCACCAGGTGCCGTCAATGACGAATTTGTATTCGTAAGCGCCGGGAGCCAGAGCTAACACAGCTGTGTAAACTCCAGTGCCGCTCTCATCTTTCATACGCTCAGCAGTGCCGTTCCAGTTATTGAAGGTTCCGGCTAGGAACACTTCGCAACCTTTATCAGCGCGATAGGTGAATGTCACGGTATTGGCTTTTTTTTGCGCGGCTTTAGCTGTTTTTTTAACTGGCTTTTGAAGAGACGCGGCTTTCACCGCGGTCTTGGCCGTAGCTGGTGCTTTGGCTGCGGCTTTAGTTTTTGCGGCGGCTTTAGGTTTTGCGGCCGCAGATTTCACAGATGTTTTGTTTTTGTTCATATTCTTTCCGGGTTTTATTATTTCATTCTGAGTTTTATTAGAAAACTCTGCTAAACGGGCGTATTATGCTACGGTATAGCACTAAAAGTCAAGTGTAAAGTCTAGGTTGTTTTGTCGCGCTGTCGCTGATTAAAAAAGAAACCACAAGTAACCTGGCGCAGCTAGTCGCGGCTTGTCGCGTGCTACGCACAGGCAGGCAACCAAAAGAGGTTGTGTGATGTGCGGGAGGTCGTCGTGCTCACTGAAATTTGGTGGTTAGAAGCCCGCAGCTTTAGTAACAAACGTCCCGCGTTTGGGGAAACAGAGGTAACTTTTTAATAACTGGTCAGAGAACAAAGAGCACGCTTCCGACTTCAGGCTTCGCAATAGCTATGCCCGGACAAGTCGAGCTTCGCTTTTACGCCGTGACAGGAAAGCGTGAACAACAAACGGCTGCAATGTAAGGTTTGTTGTTCAGCCTTTCTTTGTCCGCCGTAGCCTTGGCGAAGGAGGAAGGCTGCTCCAAAGCGGGTTATTGAGACGTGACCCTAAAAGTGATAATAGAGTAGTGCAAGCATCTTGTTTGCAGAAAACATTTTCATTCAAGCTGGAAGCTTGAGGTACTTCATTTATACTGGAGTGAATAAAACATAAAACCGTGCACTTTGACTCCAAAAAGCTAACAGTGGTGGTTGTTTAAAACACTGTTTTAAATGTTTTACTCAACAACTTATAACGATGGTTGTCTGAACTTCTCATTTTTTGCGACAGGAGTTGAGAGAATAGCAACTACGCCGAATTATATGATTCCTCCCCGCGGAATAGCACTGTAGGGGTTTAGTACCTCTTTTCTTAAATCCTATCATGTTTGCGAAAGAAAGAACTTCCGTTTTTTCTATGCAACGCATAGCGTTGTTGACTAAACCAGCGGGGCATATCACACAATTGTTCAATGAGAGAGAAATAATTTCGCATATCACATAGGCTCAGTTTGGTTCCGGCTCCGCTGGTTTAGGTTGCAGGCGTTTAGTGTTCCTAATCTCAATCTTAATCACAATCCTAATCAAACAACGGCTGCCTGTGGCTGGTCGAAAGAGATAAGGATTGAGATTAGGATTGGGACAAGGATGGGTCCAACGACAACATGTTTTTAAGTACCAACATGTTTGGCTTGCCCTTTCGGTAAGGGCCTAAGTCCGCGCACAAACTCTGTGCTTGACCAACACCCCGTGTAATTGTAAAGTATGCACGACATTTTAAGAGTCATTAGAACATGAGGAGTAATTTAGATGAGTGATAAGAAAAAAGATGCCAGATTGCAGCGTGGTTTGCTGGTTGAATTTGATTTTGCTGTTATGCCCGGGCATCAAATTATGCTTGATGTCTGTAAGGAAAAGCTTACCAAAGGCGGCTTGAAGATCGATGATGTGCTCATGGCGCGCTACATGTTTGGCCGCTCGTTTGTCGCTGGTTTGAGCGCCCTGTGCAGAGCTCAGAAGCTACCCACGATTGACGCGACTGACAAGGTTTCGCTCTGCAATGCGGAGTTTGCCGCAAGAATCACCGCGAACCTTGCTAAAGTACCGGCGGGTTTTAAAGATTTCATTAAAGCTGCTGCGGCGAAAGATATTCGCGTGGTGCTTTTTTCGGTGGCTGATAGCGAGGCTGTTAAAGCCGTCTTTCCTGATATGCCGGAAAATCTGTTTGCAGTCTCGGATGATTTGACCTCCAGCTTTGGTTTTACCAGCTGGGAGGGGTGGCGCCGCTTTGCCCGTAAAAACAGCCTGCATGAGCGTTTGTGCGTGAGTGTTTGCGGCAGCGGATTGTCGGTTAAGGGCTCCTTGACCTCTGGTGTCAGTCCGATTGTCAAAGACAATCCAATTGTTGCCTATCAGGACATTAGCGGACACAATCGTCAGATTGAAAGTTTTGATGCCGGGCTGGTGGATGATGTGCTGCGTCTGCTGCATCTGTAACGCATGGCACAAGAATGGAATATAAGACATCGCGCGCATGAATGTTCGATCTGCGGTTGCAAATTTGCGGACAAGCAAAGTTGCGTTTCACTGCTGCGCGCTGTGACGGGCAGTTATGAGCGCATGGATTGCTGTGTGCGCTGCTGGGATTGCTTTGAACGCGACTGGGAGCCGTTCAGCCTCTGGGATGGGATTTATCACGCACCGAAACCGGCTGAGATCAGAAAAGAGCCGGTTCGTAAAGACACTGCCGAGACTCTGTTGCGTAAGCTGATAGATCTGGAAGATCCTGCTATGCGGAATGTGGTCTATGTGCTGGCTGTGATGCTGGAACGCGGCAAGCAGTTGATTGAACGGGATACCAAGCCGCATGAGAGTGGCGGTATTCTGAGGATCTATGAGGATAAGCACAGCGGTGACACCTTTGTGGTGCTTGACCCTAAACTACATCTCGACAAGCTGGCCATTGTGCAGCAGCAGGTGGTCGCCCTCCTGAGCGGAACTAAAACGCTGGAGGAGGACGAGGCGTGAAGCTGTGCGCGATCTCTGCCATCATCTCTATGGGGTTTAACCCTGCCATGGAGTTTCATCAGGATTGCGCACTTTCAACCACTTCAAGCTCGCCCGACATCCCGCGAACCACCTTTCATAAGTGAGTGGCAGCTAAAGATGAGTGCCACAGTAATCAGATCCTCTGCGAAGCGTTTTGCGCTTGACTTTACTGCAATGACACTGATACGCTCGAAACACTTGAGATTGATTATACGAAAGGTCATTAACAGGGGGTACGCCAATGAGGATCAGAGCAATTGTTGTCCGGGTGATGGTTTTGACAAGTGTTTGCGCTGTGGCGCATGTTTTGCAGGCGGGTGTAATCAGCAGCGATTCCGCACGGATTAAAGTGCAAAGGGTGGTGCAGCGGCAGTTGGATAACCGCGAGACTGCTGATCTGACCAGCCAGGCATGGCAAACAGCGGCTTTCTATGCCGGTGTAATACGAGCGGCTGGAGTTACCGGTGATCCCACTTATTTCGAAGCAATGCGCTCTGTGGGTGAATTAACGGGCTGGTCTCCGGGCAAGCAAAGCTATCACGCTGATCACCATGTTATTGGAATGTTATATTTTGACTTGCTGAAGCACTATGGCGAGAGTGCTTATGTCGCACCAATGCTGGAGCGCTTTGATTTTATTCTTGCCAACCCCTCCACGCGGGGCGTTGACAACCGCTATACATCATCCAACCCCTCTGTCAACGGACTGGTAATGCGCTGGTGGTGGTGCGACGCACTGTTCATGGCACCACCGGTATGGACCGAGGCGTGGCTGCAAACCGGCAACCGCGCCTACCGCGACTTCATGGTGCAGGAGTGGAAGGCCACAGATGATCTTCTTTACAGCGCGGAGCATCAGCTCTACTACCGCGACGCAACCAAATTCAACATTGTTGGTCCGGATGGCCAACCGGAGTTCTGGGGGCGCGGCAATGGCTGGGTGATGGGCGGCCTGGCAGAGCTACTAAAAAAATTGCCTTTAGACGACCCCGACCGCCCCTAGTTTATCGCTCGTTTTCAAGCAATGGCCTCCACTCTACTTCAAACACAGCGTGCAGACGGCAGTTGGGGTATGGATCTGCTCAACCCCTCAGGCGAGGCGCATGGCGAGTCAACCACAACTGCGTTTTTCTGTTACGCCCTGCTTTACGGCGTTAATAGCGGAGTTCTGGAGCGTTCGACTTATCTTCCCGTTGCTGAAGCAGCGTGGAATATTTTGAATACATATCTCACGGCTGAGGGAAGGCTCACATACGCGCAACCCTCCGCATCAGGGCCTAGCTTGTTCAACGTGTCAAACAGTGAACTGTATGGAACTGGAGCATTTGCGATAGCAGGCACCGAGATGTTCAATCTTTGCCTGGCACAGGAGTATGATTTCAGTTTGCTGACGGTCACGAATTCAGGTGCTTTTGGTATGCTTACATCCGCGTGCCCGCTCGCGCAGTTTGCGGTTTACAACCCAGGAGCGACCCGCTCTCTGCAACTACGCTCAGGGCAGAGCGGGGAGGTGATCGAATCAATGCTGCTCGACAGCAATGGTGACGGATTACCCGACACACTTTATTTCAACGATGCGTTTTTGGCCGGGCAGTTCAAAGAGTACCGGGTTTTCGCGGAACTTTCGCAACAGTGGGATGCTAACCTGACCAAGGGGTTGCTCCATTGGTGGAAGCTGGATGACACCAATAATCTCACCTATGTTGATCAAACCGGAGGCGCGGATTTAACAGCTTACGGTGCGATATCATCAGGTGCTGGAAAGATCGGAGGAGCAGCTGAACTTACCACTGCATATGGTTCCAGCGAACGGCTGGAAAGCGCGGCGATCACCAACAACCTCGCCTATTACACCATCGCAGGCTGGATCAAGATCAGCACAGCTTACGCCAACCAATTTCCCCGAATCTTTGAATGCGATCAGTTTGCCCTGATGTTGAGAGACTCCGGTGCCTATCGCAAATCACTCGACTTTGTCGCAAGAAACACAACTGGTGACACCTTTCGAGAGTGGTCCACAAAAACTAGCGACCCAACATCAAAAATCGAAGCTGGTAATTGGTATCATGTCGCGGCGGTTTACAATCCCAGGCAGCCTACCTGGCCGCCAAACATGTACATCAACGGTGTTCTTCAACCCTGTGATTTGGTCGCCAATAAAGGCGGAACTGTGCAACGTTCCAGCACCAAACCCTACGTCATAGGCAACAACCCCGCATATAACCGCTCATTCCCCGGAAAACTCGATGATTTCAGACTTTACAACCGCCTCTTAAGTGTGCGGGAAATCACAGAACTCTATCGGCTCAATGCGCCGGGCGCACCGACCGTCAATGCCGGACAAGATCAAATCATCCACATGAAATCCGTGACACTGGCTGGATCAATCACTGATAACGGTTTGCAAACCGCAGGAAAATCTGTGCGCTATGCCTGGTCGGTTGCATCCGCACCAGCTGGCGGCAGCGCGGATATTGAGCAGCCAAACCTGCCGATAACAAAGGTGACTTTCTCTGCAACCGGCATTTACCAGCTCGTCCTGCAGGCAGACAACGGCTTTGAGCAAGGCGCGGACAGCGTGACCATTGAGGTAATGGAGGCTGTGCCGCAGCCGGGCAACCTGCCGCCAGTCATCACACTGGCGACGAATCACTACCATGTGATTCTGCCGTGCGGCGTTGAACTGCAGGCAACAGCGGTGAACCCCGACAGCGTTCCTGTATCAAATCAATGCAGCACGGTTTGGCGGAAGCTCAGCGGTCCTGGTGATCTGCGGTTTACAAACCCCGACAAAACAACCACCACTGCCTGGTTCTCCGAAGCAGGCACCTACACGCTGGAGATTGCAGCAACTGACGGGCAGGATGTTGTCACCCAAGAGGTCACGGTGACCGTTGCCGACGGCACACCTCTGCTACGCTGGTATACAATCGAAGATAGAGAATTCAGTATTCTGCATGACTCCGCCCGCGGCGTGGATGCCCCTGTCAACATCCCTGCTTTCGCAGCGGGGCGCATAGGGGACGCATTTATGTCGTCGGCTGACGCAATGATTAACTTTGATATGCCGGCCGCTGAAACTCTGACCATCGCAACCTGGGTTTATCATAATGCGACAACGATCGACTGGCCGCGCGTGATGGCAACCGCAGACGAACATCTCTACCTGGCGATCATGTTCTCCGGCGGCGAGAATGCCATTACCTATTTCTGTCAGCAGGAGAGTGGAACAAAGTTTGAGTACAAAACACCGGCCCAATCTTTTTTGAAAGAGGAGTGGGTGCATTTGGCAGTAGTGCATGACCGCCGCTCTTTTTCCACACCAATAATATATATTAACGGCGTGGAGCAGAGTATCGCGCCACGCGCGGCTGGCAACCCTGCTCTGCCTTTCATCCCCTATGGAAGCCGCGCGACCATCGGCAATCGCGCAACATCCGACCGCGGCTTCAATGGTCTGATTGATGATTTCCGAGTTTACGGAGCACTGCTGACCTCAGGGGAGATCGTGCAGATAATGGAGGAGGGGGCCCGGCCGAAGTATGCAGTTTACCCGACCGGCAATCAAGCGCCAGAGGTAGAGTTTATGCCCGTTGCTGATGCTCAGCGCGGAAAGCCATTGCCTTTGAACGCGGTTATCACTGATGATGGATTACTCCTCGGTGTTGTCAACGTAAGATGGCGCAAACTCAGCGGTGCGGGAGCCGTGACCTTCAGCGCGCCCTGCCAGGCTGAGAGCCAAGCTCTCTTTTCTAACAGTGGCAGTTATGTGCTTGAACTGAGCGTTGAGGATGGTGAAAAAACCACGGTGCGCAATCTGTATGTCAATGTGAAAGACACTGGCTCGATCGTCATAATTAAATAACCTGAACACTTGAGTGCCGCTCGCGGTCGCCTGCATAGCCGAAGACTTCCTGCTCTGCGCCTGCCGTGTGACAGGCAAGCGTCATCACAGTGGAAACGTGTAGGGTTGGCGGTGCTTGTCCGGCGTAGTTCCGCTTGCGGGACGAAGACGGATGAGCCAAACAAAGATCATGAAAGCCCATGGCGCGCCTTTGGCGAACGCCTGCCCGGCATCCGCTAATTGCTTCTGAGAAGCAACCCTACACCTCAGGGCGCGCCTTTCACGAGCCTGCTGCAAAATGCCGTTCGCAGAGCGGCTACTACACCGAACGACAACCCCTGCACTCCGCAGTGCAGTGCATGTGTAACAGTCGTTCTACCGGCGACATCGGTTGTCAATGATGCGCGACGATTGCGGCTTACGATTAAAAACCACGCACTTGAAAATCGTCCACCAGCATCGTCGCCGCCATCGTAAACCGAAGGTGCGCTGAAACTCAGTAGCTCCGGCTTCCAACCGGAGATCTCCGATTGGAAATCGGAGCTGCGTTGCTCCGCACAAAAGGCGCGACCTCTTGACTCGCGCACTCGCGCACTTCTCCACACCGCGCTCTGCGCGGATCTAGTCGCTTATATCATCGGCAACCGAATTGTAAGCTTCATCTGAAGGGGTAACTTCATGGTCAGGTGTCAGGTATTTGAGTGGGGGCGTACCGCTCCCCGGCACGGATGTCATGAATAATTTGTTTTCATAAATCACTCCCCAGGTCATGGGCTTTGCACGAACTGTAAGTGCTCCGCCATCCTTGCGTATCAGGATAAATCCATTATCTCCAAATGGTGTATCCCATGTGGAGTCGAAGTACAATCGCTTGTTAAAGTCAGCTATGGTTGTAACATTCGCACCCAGCGATTCAGCCGCTATGTTTCGGGTAATCAGAACCGGAATCACATCCGCCATCTCATCGCGGACATTCTTGATGATCGTCCACATGTTGTTAGTAGGCGAAAGCCGTCCAGGGCCATAATGCGCGGGAACCCCCTGGCCGGCTAGTTTGCTGAAGCCAAATGCGCAAACATAAGGGTCGTGCTGTTGTGTGCTAAGATTCTCGCCGTCATAGAGAGCCCAGAAATAGTCGGTGCTGTTGGTGAAGTTCGCATCAGAGATATCTTGTTCAACTCCTTTTTTGACTATAGGATTGTCCATCGGCCAAACTGAAGACAACCCCAACGGTTTTCGCTCCATGTTAGCAGCGATTAGCGCAACATAAATATCACGTCCGTTCGACTCCACATAGCTCTTATGCACCCATGTGCGCGCCTGCGATCTTACAGGAAAGAGCGCAAAGACGAGCAGCGTGATTAGCGCCAATATAACGACCAGCGAAACTATATTGAAGCTCGAATGACTTTTCATAATAACTCCTTAATTAACCCATGATTAGCACTTTCAAACTTAACGCTAATATTTTATAACGTGCCACAAGTCTATCAAAATAAGCTCATGGCCGTTAAGTTTAAAAACACCCCGCCCAAATTTAGTTTTTGTAGTGCGCGGAAGGCTAAACTGAAAACAAAGCCATTGATAAGATTCGGTGATTTTTGTATAGTAGATCGTCAAACGTCCAACTTCCAACTGCTAATGGGGAGGATGGGAGATGAGAGTAATCGGATTGACGGGAAGTATGTTTGATTTAATCATAGCAAACGGCATTGTGGTTGATGGCAGCGGAAACCCTGCTTTCAAAGCGGATATCGGTATTGAAGGTGAGCGGATTGTGGCCTGTGAACGCTCTTTGGCAGACGCGGAAGCTCTCCGGCGAATTGATGCGGATGGGCTGACAGTTACCCCAGGTTTTATTGATGCCCACTCTCACTCCGACACCTATCTCCTGCTGGAACCGGATGCGCCCAGCAAGCTCTCGCAGGGCATTACCACTGAGATCAATGGCCAGTGCGGCGGATCCGCTGTTCCGCGCCTCGGGCCCGCGCGGCTGCCATCTGACTGGAATTCGCAGTTTTATCCTGCCTTAAAAGAAGGGGCGCTCCACCCCTCTGAGACAGCTGGACCAACCTGGTCAACTGTGGCTGAGTATCGCGCTCTTTTCGAAGCTGTTCAACCTGCCGTCAACAGCGTTCAATTGGTGGGGCACAACACGCTGCGGGCCGGCGTGATTGGTTATGAGTCGCGCCCGGCCCGGGCGGATGAGATCAAGGTGATGGTGCGCCGCCTGGAAGAGGCACTGGAGATGGGCTGCCATGGAGTTTCCACCGGGCTGCTCTATCAGCCTGGTAAGTATGCGGAGTCAAGTGAGATTGAAACCCTGGCAGCTGCTGTGGCCAGACATGGCGGCTTTTACGCCACTCATATGCGCTGTGAGGGCAACGAGCTTGAGGAGTCGGTGGATGAGGTTCTCGCTCTGGCCCGTTGCACTGGTGTGCAGGTGCAGATATCGCACCTCAAGACTTCGGGGCCGGCCAACTGGCACAAGATCGATCGCGTATTGGAGACGCTCAACCGCGCCCGCGGCCAGGGCATTAACTTGCAGGCCGACCGCTATCCCTACCTTGCAGGGGGGACGGAGTTGGATGTTGTGCTGCCAGCGTGGGCGGAGAAGGGTGGGAGTGATGAGATCCTGCGGCGGGTGCGCGATGCGGATAGCCGTGCGAGGATCATTGAGTATCTCGACCAGGGTAGCGGGCGTGACTGGGAGCAGGTGATGATCGGCGGCGGGTGGAGCGACCTGGTGCGCGGCCATAGCGGGCGCACGGTGGCAGCGGCAGCCGCGAGCGAGGGTGTCAGCGCCGGCGAGCTGGTCTGTCGTTGTATTGATGCCGACCAGGCCCGCACAGGAGCCTTCTTCTTCGGGATGTCTCAGGAAAACTTGAATCGCATCTTTAATGAAGATTGGATTATGCCCGGGTGTGATGCCTCTCTGCGCGCGCCATGGGGGGTGCTGGGTGCTGATCATCCCCATCCGCGCGCCTATGGAACCATGCCGCGCTACCTGAGAATGATCTGCGGCGTGATTGACGGCTGCCCGGCGCAGGCCTCTTTTGAAGAGGGTGTCCGCCGCATGACCTCCCTGCCGGCAACAACCTTTAAGTTGAAAAACCGCGGCCAAATTGCGCGGGGGGCCTTTGCGGATCTGGTTGTTTTAGAGCGCGGTCAATTGCTGGACAAGGCGTCATATGCCAAGCCCCACCAGTTCTCCGAGGGCATCAACTACACAATTGTCAATGGCGCGGTTTCATATGAGGGTGCTGGCCGTTTTACTGGCTCACGGCGGGGGAGGTTGTTGTGAAAGTCGACTGGCCGTTGAGGCATCGACAGGAGCCGAGGTCGTCGACGGGAGCCGAAGCGTTCCATGCACGAAGTTTCCAGTCCGAAGCTGTAGGGCGGGGCCGTGAACGCGCAGGTAAGCGAAGGTGTGGTGCAACCCTGGCCGAAAACTTTGTCGCGACAAAGGGAAAAACACATGGCACCCCAAAATCATTCGGGCTACAGGCAGGCAGGGTGCATTTGACTTCTTAACACTTACAGCAGGGCAGTGAATGCGATTTGAAAAAAAACTGACAATCCGGATTCCAGAGGGTGTTGAGTTCTCCATGCCAGTGGCCGATCCGCTGGTACGTGGAATGGCGCTGCTGGTTGATTTTGCGTTTAAAATCATGGCCTCAACCCTGTTGTCAGTTATCTTTTTTTTCGTAACCGGTCTTTTCGGGGATTTGGCGCTCTCGCTCTGGATGATCTGCAGCTTTCTGGTGACCCTGTTTTACCCGGTTTTTTTTGAGTGGCACTGGCGCGGGCAAACACCGGGCAAACGTATTTTCAAACTGCGGGTGGTTGATTCACGGGGGTTGAATCTGAATTTTTCCCAGATCCTGATCCGCAACCTGCTGCGGCTGGTTGATATGCTGCCGGCAGCCTATGTGTGCGGGGGCACAGTGGCGTTGTGCAGCCGCCTGGGACAGCGTCTAGGGGATATTGCCGCAGGCACGGTTGTTGTTTCCGCGCGCACGGTTGTGATCCCGGATCTGGACGCTCTGAGGCCAACGCAATACAACTCCCTGCGCGATTACGCCCATCTTACCGCCCGTGTGCGCCAGTTGACCTCCCCGGAGGAGGCGCTGCTGATCGCAAACGCGATCCTGCGGCGGGAGCAGTTGGAGCCAACAGCGCGGTTGAGTGTCTTCCGTGCGCTGCGAATTCATTTTGAACAGAAGGCCGGGTATCCGGAGAAAATAACAGCGGGCATGAGCGATGAGCAGTATTTAAGGAATATTGCCGACGCTCTTTTTTGCTCAAAATCATAATGGAGGGACTAACAATGCAACTCAAGAGAAGATCATTTATCAAGGGAGCTGTTTTTGCAACAGCGGGGGTAGCGGTTATGCGTGGATCTCAGGCCTTGGCGGCGGACGCAGAGCAAACTTTCAAAACTCAGTTATATAAGTCGCACATCAAACCCAGGGCCACGGATGAGCTTTGCCAAAAGCTGATGCAGGCGGGTATCACCGGCCTGGAGTTGACGGATAAAGGCGTTTCCATCCAGGAGGCGCGGGCTGGCAGAGTGCTGGCAGAGAAGCACGGGATGACCATCCACTCGTTCATGGGCGGATGGGCCTCACTGGGGGAGAGTGACCTTGCCAAGCGTCGGCAGGCCGTGGAGGATACGAAAAATCTGATCCGCATTGCAGCGGCCTATGGGGGCTCAACCATGCTGCTCGTGCCCCATCGGATTGGCGGTGTCATGCCGCAGCCAGCTGATTTTAAAATTGAATTTGATCCTGCCACACTGATGATTAAAAGTGTGGTTGACGGAGATAACGCCCCTTATCAGAAATATATTGAGGAGCACAACAGCGCGACTGCCAACTCAATTGAAGCAATCACTCAGTTGATCCCAGTGGCAGCCAAAGAGGGGGTGATCATTGGAATTGAGAATGTCTGGAACAACCTGTGGGTTAAACCCGAGTTTGCCGCGGCTTATCTGAACGCCTTTAACAGTGTTTGGGTCAGGCAGTACTTTGATCTGGGCAATCACACCCGTTATGATAAGGCCGAAGCTTGGCTGGACGTGTTTGGCCGGAGCATTGCGAAACTGCACATCAAAGACTTTAAGGTCGAACGCGGCGCTAAAAACGACGGAGAGTTTGTGCCGATCGGCAAAGGCTCGGTTGACTGGGTTTCGGTCAGGGGCGCCATCGAGCGGGCCGGATACAACGGCTGGGTCAGCATTGAGAGCAGCGGGTGGAGCGATGAGGAGCACAGCCGCATCTTAGATAGCATCTTTGCGGGTCGTGGTGCCGGGATTTAGGCGCTCTAAACAAAGGTAACTTCTCAATAATTGACCAGAAAGCAAAGAGCACGCTTCCGGCTTCAGGCTTCGCAATAGCTACGCCCGGACAAGTCGAGCTTCGCTTTTACGCCGTGACAGGGAAGCGTGAACTACAAACAGCTGCTACGTAAGGTTTGTTGTCCAGCCTTTCTTTGTCCGCCGTAGCCTTGGCGAAGGAGGAAGGCTGCTCTAAAGCGGGTTGTTGAGACGTTACTGTAAAAGTGATAATGGAGTAGTGCAAGCATCTTGCTTGCAGAAAACATTTTCATTCAATCTACGTCCGACGATGCTGTGTGACGATGTTGGTGGAAGATTGGGATCATGCGGGGGTTCGTCAGCCAGCATCGTCGTTGCTATCGTAAACCGGAGGCGCAGCCGACCTCAGTAGCTCCGGTTTCCAACCGGACATGTCCGATTGGAAATCGGAGCTACGTTACTCCCGCACAAAAGGCGCGGCCTCTTGGCTCGCGCATTCGCGCACTTCTCCACTCCGCGCCCTACAGCTTCGGACAGGGAATTACGCTCATTCAAAATCTGCGGCCTCCCTCGATTCCCGCGACTACTTCGATTTCCCTCGATTCCCGCGACTACTTCGATTTCCTTCGATTCCCTCGATTCCCTCGACTACCTCGTTTTCCTGCCCAACTTGGAATTCAATCAACTATTTGAATTTTGTTGTTTACATACTGACCTAAAGGTATGTATAATGCCCGCCTTTAACAAATGGAGCAGAGAGATGGCAAGGCGAACCAAAGCGGATGCTGCCAAGACAAGAGAGAAAATATTGAAGGCGGCCAGAGATCTGTTTTCAAAGAAAGGCTATGATAGAACCACCTTTGAAGACATAGCGCACCGTATTAATCTGACCAAGGGCGCGGTTTATTGGCATTTCAGAAGTAAACCGGATCTTCTGCGTCAATTGGTTGTCTACAGCATTGATCAGGCGACAGGTGATCAGCGGATCATTGATCTTCAGCCTGGGAGTTTCCAGGAGTTGAAGGACGGATTAAAGGAGTGGATGGCACGCATCGTGATGATCCCTCAGAACCGGCAGCACATTAAAATGCTCCTGGCTCTGGACTGGTCGCGTCCCGCGCTTCAGGAGGTGAAGGCGCAGTTCAAAACATTGGATAACAGCGTTATCAATGTTACCAGAACAGCGCTTCAGAGCATGCTGCAAAGCGGTGAAATCAGAGCGGATGTGGATATTAACAATGTCTCCTACACAATCGGGCTCTCATGGATTGGTGTTTTACACTGTCAGTTGAGTGCGGGCGGTAAGGATTATGATGTGAACACAGTGATTGACTTTTTGATGGAGTCAATTGGGGAGCGTATTTTGGCGTAGGGGCGGCACCTGGGTTGCCCGCGTGCAGTGATTTCCATACCAGGCGCTATGCGTTCGTGCCCCGCACGAATCAAGGAATTTAAAGGAAGACAAATATGAAAGAAGAAGAGAAAACAGAGCATAAAGGCCTGAAGAAAGAGCACCCGATCGCAAAAGTTTTCGGATGCTTGTTCACAGCGGCGTGCGCCTTTGTGATTGGCTGGATTGTCAAGGGCATGATCCCTGAGCGTCCCATGGGCATGCCGCCTGGCATGATGCCCCCGGCCGCGGTTGACCCGTTGGTGAAAGTGGAGAGTGCCGAGTTTGGAGCATTGAATCCTCCGCTCGCGTTTATCGGCCATGTCGAGCCAGTTCGTGATGTTGATCTGCGGGCGCGGATCTCCGGCTATGTGACCAAAGTTAATTTTACGGAGGGCTCGATTGTTAAGGCGGGCGATTTGCTCTTTGAGATTGATCCGGAGCCCTATGAGGCCACTGTCGCGGTTCGAAAAGCCGAAATTGCTCAGGCTCAGGCTGAGATGGAGCGGGCGCAGAGCTATCTCAATCGGTTGAACGCCTCTGACGCGCGCGGCATTTCACAGGCTGATCTGGATACCGCCCTCAGCGATGTCGCTGGAGGCAAGGCGAAAATCGAGCAGACCAAGGCTGTTCTGCGGCTGGCTGAAATCGATTTGAAACACTGCCGGATTATCGCTCCGATTGACGGCAAGATTGGCCGCACCCTTGCCCATGTTGGCGATTACGTCGCGCCCGCAGCTGGCACGCTCGCGCGTATTGTGCAGGTTGATCCAATTCGGGTTGTCTTCTCGGTGACAGACCGCGAGTATGTCGGCATCCGGGAGAAAGTTGCCGAGGATCAATTGAATCAGGAGCTGCGCCTGCGCATCCAACTGCCGACCGGCACAATACCGAAGATGGTTGGAGAGCGCGATTTTGAGGATAACGAGATGTCGGCCACTACCGCCACATTACCGGTCCGGGTTAAATTTGACAATAAAGATGGATTGCTGATTCCTAACAGCTATGTGACGGTTCTGGTTGACGCGCAGGCGCCAGCGCAATATCCAGTTGTCTCTCAGAGTGCTTTAGCCGCTGATCAAGAGGGTGATTTTGTATATGTGATCGGCACAGATGAGAGAGCGCACAAGCGCCGGGTGCAGGTCGGCGATGTCGAAAACGGACGAGTTGAGCTGCACCAAGGTGTCAGCGTTGGTGAGCGTGTTGTCACCCAAGGTCTTCAGGGGCTCACCGACGGCGCGGCTGTTAGAGTCTTTGTAGAGGTGCCCGCACCCAAGACCGCTGAACCTGAACCTGAAGCTGTCAGCGATAAGGGAGTGGCCAGCAAATGATTTCACAAATATTCATTGAACGCCCCCGTTTTGCAATGGTGATCTCGGTTGTGCTGACACTCGCCGGGGTGCTCGCCATGAAAACCATGCCAATCACTCAATATCCGGAGGTGACGCCCCCTGCGATTCAGGTGCGCACACGCTTTCCCGGCGCCAATGCCCGCGAGGTTGCCACAACCATCGCCATCCCGCTGGAGGAGGAGGTCAACGGCGTGGATGATATGCTTTATATGTCCTCCACTTGTGACGACTCCGGCAACTATAACCTGACAGTCACCTTTGAGGTTGGCTCTGACCGCGACATGGATATGGTTAAGGTTCAAAACCGCATCCAGCAGGTGCTTCCCCGCCTGCCGGTAGAGGTGAATGACCAGGGGGTGACTGTTGAGAGCCGTTCAACCAGCGTACTTGGGTTTCTCAATATCCGCTCACCGAACCACACGCATGAGCGTCTGAGCATGAGCAACTATGCTTATGACTACATTGTCAAGGAGCTAAAACGTGTCGCAGGTGTTGGCGGCGTTAATGTTTATGGGCCGATGCTCAGCATGCGTGTCTGGTTGGATGCCGCGCGCTTGGCCGCGTTAGGTATCAGTACCGAGGATGTCATAGTTGCCATTCGCTCCCAGAATTTACAGGCCGCTGTGGGTAAGATCGGAGCAGCACCGACCGTCGGGGATGCTCAGCGCTTTTTTGCGCTGCAGGCAACAGGGCGCTTGAATGACCCCAAAGATTTTGAGGAGATCGTTGTGCGCACCGATGCCGGCGGCGGTGTGCTGCGTCTGAAAGATGTCGGACGGATTGAACTTGGCGAGTCGAATTACGGTTTTAGCGGCAATTACGACGGCGCGGCCGCGGTCTCGATCGGGTTGGATCAGAAACCCGAGACAAACGCCATTGAAACCATGGATCGACTGCAGGAGTTACTGGTTGACCTGCGCAAACGTATGCCTGAGGATATGGAGCTATTTTCCTCATATGACGCGACCCAGGTGGTCAGGGCGTCAATCAAAGAAATCTCTGCCACGCTGCTGCTCACCTTTGGCCTGGTTGTGATTGTCTGTTATCTCTTCCTGCAGGACTGGCGCGCTACATTGGTGCCGCTGTTCACGATTCCGGTTTCGCTCTGCGCAACCTTTGGTGTGTTGTCGGTTCTGGGCTACAGTATTAACACGCTAACGCTGTTTGGACTGGTGCTGGCGATCGGCTCGGTGGTGGACGATGCAATTGTGGTGGTTGAGCGTGTTCAGTATTTGATGGTTGAAGAGGGGCTTGGCCGCAAAGAGGCCACTGTGCGCACCATGCACGAGGTGACCGGCGCGGTGATTGCCACCACGCTGGTGTTACTCGCGATCTTTGTGCCAGTCGGGTTTATCTCTGGAATCACCGGCAAGATTTATCAGCAGTTCGCAGTGACCATGTCTGCTGCGATCTGCTTCTCAACTGTCAACGCGCTCACCTTGAGCCCGGCACTGTGCGCCACGATTCTGGGCAAACCCAAACCGCATAAGCGTGGACCGTTCGCAATTTTTAACTGGGGACTCAATCTCTCGCGCGGCGGATATGTCAAGATCTCCGGCTGGCTGGCGCGACGGGTCGGTTTAACGTTCCTCTTCCTGCTGCTGTTCGCGCTGCTCTCCTTCAAGTTATTCAGCATAACACCTACCAGCTTCCTGCCCGAAGAGGACCAGGGCGTTGTTTTTGTGGATGTGTGTTTGCCGGAAGGGGCCGCTAAAGTCAGAACCGAGGCCTTAATGGAGGAGGCCTCTAAGTTGATTCGTGATGACGAAGGGGTCAAGTTTGTACTGGGAATCACTGGCTTTGCGATCATGAGCGGTCGGTCGGAGAACACCGGGCTGATGGTGATCGGACTCGACCAATGGGAGGAGCGTAAACGAGACGATCTGAGTGCGAGCGCGATTATGGATCGCTGCCGTGTCAAGTTCGCGTCGATCCCCGGCGCGGTTATCAATTGCTTTATGCCGCCGGCAATTCCCGGCATGGGCACCAGCAACGGCATGGATGTACAGCTGCAGGCGCTAAAAGATCCCGACCCGGCGCGGCTTGAGAATGAGATGAATAAGATGCTCGGTGCCCTGAATGCCATGCCTGAGGTGATGATGGCCTTCAGCGGCTACAATGCGCGGACGCCCGCACTAAAGGTGGAGGTGGACCGCGTCAAGGCCGAGTTGATGAATGTGCCGGTCAGTGCGGTGTTCGCAACACTTCAGAATTACCTGGGCTCGCGCTATGTGAATGATGTTAACATCGGAACACAGGTCAACCAGGTGATTATCCAGTCGGAGTGGGAGGGACGCAACAACCCGGATGACATCCTCAAGCTTTATGTGAAAAGCAATAGCGGAGCGATGGTTCCCTTGGGCTCGCTGATCACAATCGAAAACATGCTTGGTCCGCGCACTGTCTCGCGTTACAACCAGTTCCCAAGTGCCGGGATCACGGTCATGCTGATGCCTGGCGTGAGCTCAGGCAGTATGATGGCCAAGGTCGAACAGATTGGGGGCGATGTTTTGGACCAGGATTACTCTTTCTCCTGGTCAGGCATGAGCTTCCAGGAGCAGCGGGCCTCTGGTCAGACCGGTCTGCTGCTGATGATGGCACTGGTCTTCGGTTATCTCTTCCTGGTGGCGCAGTATGAGAGCTGGACCATCCCGCTGCCGGTGATGTTCTCGGTTGTTGTGGCCACCTTCGGCGCACTGGCGGGCTTGATGCTGACAAGGACCTCCATGAGTATCTACGCGCAGTTGGGGTTGATCCTGTTGGTGGCGCTGGCCAGTAAAAACGCCATCCTGATTGTCGAGTTTTCCAAGACGGAACGTGAGAACGGGCGATCCATTGTCGAGGCCGCCGTGAACGGAGCCCGTGAGCGTTACCGCGCAGTTCTGATGACAGCCTTCACCTTTATTCTAGGGGTGTTGCCCATGGTCTTTGCAACCGGTGCAGGCGCGGCCAGCCGCCGCTCGATCGGCATCACTGTGTTCTATGGCATGGTGGCTGCCACGCTAATGGGAATTATCCTGGTGCCTGGGCTGTATGCCATGTTCCAGACATTCCGTGAAAAGATGCGGGATATCAGAGAAAAAGTCATTGGAAAAAATTAAGGGTTGATCATGATAAAAATTAATTTTACCGCAGGCCTATGCATGGGGCTGTTTCTGTTGCTCGCTGGATGCAAAGCAGTCGGGCCAAATTATCAGGAGCCAGCCTGGAAAGAGCCAAGCCTAAGCGATGTAAAGAGCGTTGAAGGCGCGGCCATGACACCCGTTGAGATCACGGATTGGTGGCAGGTGTTTGATGATCCGGTTCTCACCAATCTGGTCCATCGCGCCCTGGCCAATAACCTGACCCTGGCAGGTTCGCTGGCCCAGATCCGTGAAGCGCGGGCCCGCCTGGGTGTGAGCCGCGCCGGGCTGCTCCCGGAGGTGGACGTGCGGGGTGCCTACGAGCGCTTCCGCAGCAGTGAGAGCATGGGCTTTTTCAGAGACGGTGACCACTATCAGGCTGGCTTTGATGCCCGCTGGGAGCTTGATCTCTTCGGTCGCCGCCGCCGCTCAATCGAAGCGGCGCAGGCAGCCTTTGATGCCTCAAGCGCCACCTTTGAACATCTCTGGGTGGTGGTGGCCGCCGAGACAGCCATCAGCTATTTGCAGTATCAGGAGCTGCAGCGCAGGATTGAGGTTGCCGAAACTAACCTGGTGTTGCAGCGCGATACCCTGGAGATTCTGATCTCCAGAGCCCAGGCCGGCATTGGCGATGAACTCGCTGTGGAGCAGGCGCGCTATAATCTCGAGCGTACCCGCGCCACTCTGCCGGGTCTGCGCAGCGGGATCGACCAAACGCTCAACGCCCTTGCCGTGCTGTCTGGCGAAATGCCCGGTGATCTGGGGGTGGCTGTCAACCCTGACAGCCGGATGCTCAGCGCACCCTTGCGGACCCTCGCCGGCATACCTGCTTCAGCCCTGCGCCAACGCCCGGATGTCCGCGCCGCCGAGCGCGCCCTGGCAGCGCGCTGCGCTGAGATCGGGGTGGCCGAGGCCGACCTCTACCCAACCTTTGCACTCGGTGGCGCGATTGGCTTGGAGTCGCTGGAAGCCACAGACTTTTTCAAGAGCGAGAGCCGGTTATTCTCGGTCGGCCCCTCGGTCTCGTGGCCGATTTTCAGAGGCGGCTCAATCCGCGCGCGAATTGAGATCCAAAGGGCGCTGCATGAGCAGGCGTTCATCAACTATGAGGCAACTGTGCTGGATGCAGTAGCTGAGCTGCGTAATGTTTTAAGCGCCTATGCGCATGAGTATGAGCGGCTCGACTCTCTGCAAAAAGCCGCCGCCGCTGCCCGCAGCGCTGTGGCCATTGCCCAGGATAAATACAAGCAGGGGCTTGCTGATTTCAACAGCGTACTCGATGCGCAGCGCTCGCAGCTGACCTTTGAAGAGCTGGTTGTGATCAGTCAATCGCTGACCACCAGAAACCTGATCGGAATTTACAAAGCCCTGGGCGGCGGCTGGGAACGGCTGGAGTAAGTTTGCCAGTGGTGCCGCCTAATTCTTGTCGTAGCGCGGGATACTTTAATCCTTGTTCTTACGTCATCCGTGCATGATTAACACAGATCAATCCTTGGATTATCGTATTAATATCCTTATGCCGAGTAAAAAACTGGCTGCCGCAAAAAGATCATGCACTTGCAGCCTTCCCAATGCAATATCCCATCCGGCGATCTCATCCATTTTTCCTATAAAACCGGCACTATCGGTATCTAGCCAGCTATCTTAAGAAAAGATAAAAGAAAGCTAACTTTTAAGCTGGCAACTTTCCACTTGCTGATGGTCGCTTGACGTAGAAATCGACGATCTTCGCTCTGCCGGATTAACCGCACCCTCCATTATCCGCTTGAAGCTGTTTACACTGGACAACCGCTTTATCCATATGTCGTGCCGGCAATCTTGCCAAACTGGATACCCTGAAATTCAAAGATCCCTTTAGCAAGTCTTCGGCATCCTCCCTCGAGATAGAAAAGTCTTCAGGATGCGCCGCAAGATTTAGAAAAGCGTCAAGTTGTTGATTCCGGTCATAAAGCCGCCCGTCAATGATTCCATTGGATATAAACGGCACTTTTTGGATGACCCCGCCAGCCCTCTTCGTAACTCCCCCTCCGTTCTCCCCCTATAAGCTATATGTAGACTTGTATAAAGCCAATGGCGCAGGGTTTGCTGTAGTGAGATTGTTTCAAGGTGAAGTTCTAATTTGCGCTTTAGCCCCTCTAGGTCTTCATGTGTGACCTTCACTCTACAGCACTAAAAAGGAGCTTACCATGTTATGGATGATATGTAAAAAGCGTGCCAGGCAGCTGAGAGATATCGGCGGCAGTGCTATCCCGCTGGTCAGCGAGATCATGAGCCTCTGGGTCGAGGAAGACCACGCAGTTTTCGAAGCCCTGACAGAGAAGGCTGTCGAGCGCGATGCACTTGTCGGCTCTCTGGCCCAATTGGAGTATGCACATCAGCTCGATTATCCTGTACACGAAGCGCTGCAAAGCCTCCTCACCCCTGTGACCGTGGGCTCTGTTTTAAGCATGATGACACAACGCTTTGAAAAACATCCTGTTGTGCAACTGCTCGCCGCCACCTTCCAGTGCGCGACATCCCAGCTCGCGGGTGCCCTCCACCTGCAGGCAGCTGCCGCAGTCGCGACAACTGTTATCCAGAACTCTGTGTTGGCCTCTTTAACAACCGATCTCTCGGCGGCAGCTGAAAGGGGCGAATTTGCCGATCTGGTTCCCGGGCCTGCCACGCAGGCGCTGGAACAGGCCCTGCTCAAGGCGCGCCGCGGTTCTGTGATTGTCACCGGACCACAGGGTGCCGGCAAGACAGTCAGCGTCCAGGCGCTGGCACACCGCATCGCACGCAACGAGGTCCATCCCCGATTAAGGCAGTGCCGCATTCTGGAGCTGAGTGTCGGCACGCTGACAGCAGGCACACAGTTTAGGGGGCAGTTCTCGGAGCGGCTGGAGGGTATCCTGAAGGAGCTGAAAGACCAAGGCCAGCGCACGATCCTCTTTATCGATGAGATCCACACTGTGCTGGGCGCCGGACGTGTGCACGGCGATAGCTACGACATGGGTAATGCGCTTAAGGCGGCACTGGCGGGCCGCAATCTATTGGTAATCGGCGCCACCACGGACACAGAGTACGAGCGCTACGTGACCAAAGACCCTGCTTTCGCCCGCCGCTTTCAGCGGGTGCGGCTCGCACCCCTGACCGGCGACGCGCTGCGCGAGGTTGTGCTCACACAGGTCGCAGGGTTAACTGAAAAGCATTGCGTCACGATTGATGCAGCTCTCTGGCGTGAGGCACTCGTGCTCTCGGATCTCTATCTGTCGAACCGCGCCGCGCAGCCTGATCGGGTGCTGGATCTGTTGGACACTGCCTGCACCTTGGCCGAGCAGACAGGATCGCTGAGTCGCACGCACCTGCTCAGAGCCCTCTCCCAAACCACCGGCGTACCACTAGACCTGCTGGAGAACGGGCTATGCGCACGCTTGGATCGCGCGCGCCTTTTCCTGAACGAGCGGGTGTTTGGACAGGAGGCTGTTGTCGATGCGATCCTCGCACGGCTTGAGGGCAATCCGCTGCGCCTGAATGCCGACACCCGCCCGCTGGCGAGCTTCCTGATTTTGGGTGGCAGCGGTGTGGGTAAGACGCTGCTGGCTGAGGTACTGGCCGAGGCGTTGTTCGGCGGATCGGAGGCATTCCTGTTGATCCATTGCGGCGCTTTTGGAGAGGGCGGGCTTGCCAAGCTGATCGGGGTGGCGTTGCCTGGTATGGACACACAGAGCGAGGGTGCGTTGCTTCCCGAGTTCCTGCGCAGCCATCCGTTCGGCATTATCCTCTTTGATGAGTTAGAGAAGGCCTATGGAACGCTTTGGGATTTGCTGCTGAGCCTGCTGGATAAGGGCGAGTTTCAAGGGGGAGACGGACGCACCTACAGCGTCCGGCACTGCGTGATTATCTGCACCTCAAACGCAGTTACCGCGCAGGATCTGGCCAGCCCTGGAATCGGTTTCAGCTCCATTGCCGCGCCTACAC
>JAQUCE010000025.1 GCA_028686345.1 Kiritimatiellia bacterium | reverse complement strand
CAGCGCCGTCGCTGGAGGTTGCGACAAGGCCGCCCGACCGCAGCTCAGCGGGAACCGATTCTTGCTGTGGTGTACGCGGAAACTTTGCCCCGCCATAATTTGTGAACAGAGATAGAACACAGAGGACCGAGATCTGCGTTACTATTGTCAGCCTTCTAAATTGCAGCCAGAGCTCGCGCATCAACTCAACACAGGATTTGTAGCAGTTAACGCTCAGGTATATAAGAAAAAGTCCGCTGACTAGGATACTAAGAAAAGTAGAAGACATAATAAAAAACTCACATAATAAAAAACTCCTACTTAAATTTGATTAAAGCTATTAAAACTGATTATTCACAAAAATGCAACATAAAACTTTGGAAAAATAATTCGGGCTAAATGCGTTGTCAACTGAGGCTCGGTTGGCTGCAGCAATTCTAATTATGGCCGCGCACCTGCTCATGCGACACGCTAAAGTGTGAACTACATACGGTTTCTGGGGTATGTAGTTCACGCTTTAGCGTGTCTTCGGCCATAATTAGAATTGCTGGGTTGGCCGAGTCGGTTCTTGTGGAGTCCTGAGTGGCGGCGCGTATGGCAGTGTGGGTTATGATTGAAGGTTGTTCTGAGAAGGTTGGTTGTGCCGGTGCCGTCCTCGACTTTGATAAACTGGCCGACAAGGTTATAAAAGTTAGTGACACTTATAGTATCATCGTTGTAATCCGTGGTGCGGATGCTCCCAGTGACTGTATAGGCATATCCGTAGGTCGTGATGATGTTGCGTACCCATTTGCGGGTGGCAATGCGCCCGTCATCGAGATAGGTGTATGCCGTGCCTTTTCCATTGGCATAGAGTTTGTTTGTCATGGCTCCGGTGAATAGGTCATAATACCAACGAGTGATGTCGGAATTGCCAGCTTCGTTGCGCCATGTATGCAGTTCTACCATGCGCCCCGCAGCGTCAAAAGCGATCTCGGTTGGATAGGTCGCGCCTTCACTGCGGTAAAGCTGCCCGTTGCCTGAATAGTAGTTCACACTCTGATTGCCCTTGGCATCGGTCACTGTGATCTTATAAGCTCCCGGTTTTCCTGCCACAGCCTGCCGCACACTGTAACTGGTTGTGTTCGTACCGCTGGCTGTAACTTCGCCGACGGTCGCCATACTTCCGTCATCATGGTAGGCAACAACGCTCTTCAATTCGCGGCTGTTCGCATAATTCGTAGTTTTTACTCTTCTAGCAGAACCATCGTAAAAGTGTTCCGTCACCCCGCTTGAACGGTAAACGTTACACTACGGAAAAGGCGCCACTTGAAAAAGGAATGCCCGCAAGTCTCTCCTCTCTACGCTGGAAACTGGGCTGTAAGGCCAAGCAGGAACCTGATTTCAGGTTCTACGCTCTATATGACCGTGTTTACCGAAGTGATGTGCTGGAAACAGCTTATAAGCTCACAAAGGCGAAAGACGGGGCACCAGGGGTTGACGGAGTCAGCTTTACTGACATCGAAAACTCAGAAGAAGGTGCTGAAGGATTGATAAAGGAGCTACAGAAGGAACTAAAAGAAAAGCAATACATGCCGTCTCCAGTGAGAAGGACATATATCACAAAAGCGAATGGAAAAATGCGCCCACTCGGAATACCGTGCATACGTGACCGAGTTGTTCAGACAGCGGCTAAGCTGATACTCGAACCCATATTTGAGGCGGACTTCTTTGACTGTTCGCACGGGTTCAGGCCTGAACGGTGCGCCCATGATGCGATACAAGATATAAAATCCAATCTCCGTGCTGGCAAGGATGAAGTGTACGATGCTGATCTCAGTGCCTATTTTGACACAATAGACCATGATATGTAAATGGAGTTAGTTGAGAAAAGAGTGTCCGACAGATCAGTCCTGAAACTAATAAGAATGTGGCTGAAATGCCCAGTCTCTGAAGAGAGTAACATCGACTTTCCAAAGCGTAAATGGGAGCGTAAAGCTCACAGGAAACAAGAAAAAGTCGAAGCGAAGAAAGGGAAACGCGTGGTTAAGCTAACAGCTTCAACCTGCGGCACGCCTCAAGGAGGTGTTATATCCCCGCTACTCGCAAATATCTTTTTGAATGAGCTGGATAAAGCGTTTCACACACGAACAGACTCACCCAAGAACTTCGCAAACGCCCGCTTGACAAGATATGCAGACGACTTTGTCGTTCAGGCCCGCTACATGGGCAAACGCATAACGAGCTGGGTTGAACAGGTTATTGAAGGGGAGCTGAAACTGAGCGTAAACCGGGAAAAGACCAAAGTGGTAAAACTGGAACAGGGGGACAACCTTGATTTTCTTGGATTCACGATGCGTTACGATCAAGATCGTCACGGCAGGAACAAGAAGTATTTGAACACGTTTCCATCAAAGAAAACGGAAGCTCGGCAACGGGAAAACCTGCGTGGTGTAATCAACAGCGGATATAAACATACGCTTAAAGACACCATAGCAGCGGTAAATCAGAAAAACCAGTGCTGGAAGAATTACTTCAAGGATGAATACTCAAGGAAAAGTTTCAGGGACATGAACTGGTTCGTCTTAAAACGATTTGAATCATTTATCAACCACCGAAGCCAACGACGATGCAAACCTCTTAGAGATGGTGAAAGCCTATACGCAGGACTGCGGAGATATGGATATCAACCTCTTTAATAAAAGCAAAATAGGGCTTCCCTGTGCATGCCTTACTACGAGGATAACGGGAGAGCCGTATAGTGGAAATCTCTATCTACGGTTCGATGAGGGCCTCGGGATTAAACTCCCGAGTGCTACTCTACTGGTTAAATTTATTACATATTTATCCAATAAAACAATATTCGCCAGTGTAAAACTCAGCGGATCAAAGTCAAGCGTTTGGCCAGCTGCTACACTAATTGTCGCGGCCCTTTCTCCAAGCTCATTGTAATCAAAGACCGTTGACGAGCCATCATGGCTGATGGTCTGGATAATTTGCCCCGCATCATTATTAATTGTTTTTTCTCGTCGCCTAAGCGACTGTCTGCCACCCTTCAATTTATCTGTTTGTCCTGCCCTCCGAACTTTGATATATTAGTAACCAAATTAAGAAATTGGAGATTGTGTTGAATGTACGCTAAATTTGACCAGGGGGAGGAGATGCGTAGGACAATCGCATCTATTGATCCATTGGAGTTGTCCAGGAAGCACCCGGAGTGGAGTGCCTCGGTGCCGATCACAACGGTGCAGAAGCGTGCGGTGCTAGCCATGTTTGTGCTGTTGTTGGCAGCGGCAGTGTTTGCGCCGTTGAAAACCGCGCAGATTCTGATCGCGCTCTGCACCATCTTTTATATGATCCTGACGCTCTACAAGTTTGTGGTGATTCGCTCATCCATTTCGCCTGGAGCCTCCATCAACTACACCCCTGAAGAGATGGCTGCCGAGGAGCCGCGCGATTGGCCTGTCTACTCGGTTTTGATACCAATGTACAAGGAGCCGGAGGTTTTGCAGCAGATGGTTAAGGCCATGACTGAGATGGATTACCCTGCCGACAAAAAGGATATTCAGTTTCTGCTGGAGGAGGATGATGACCTGACGCTGCCGGCCGCCCTGGCAATGGATATGCCACAGGGTTTTAGGATTACGGTGATCCCGGAGTCATTTCCGCGCACCAAGCCCAAGGCCTGTAACATCGGGCTCTATCTGGCGAAAGGTCAGTATCTCGTGATTTATGATGCTGATGATATTCCTGAGAGTGATCAGTTCAAGAAGGCGGTGATGGCATTTGAGCATTCAGATAAAACCGTGGCCTGCGTCCAATCGCGGTTGAATTACTACAACCCTTATCAGAATATTCTGACCCGCTGGTTCACAGCGGAGTACTCCACCTGGTATGATCTCCAGCTCCCTGGCCTCTCGGCCTTAGGGGCGTTGATTCCGCTGGGCGGCACCTCGAACCACTTTAAAACCAAGGTGCTGCAGGAGCTGATGGGGTGGGATGCATACAATGTGACCGAAGACTGCGATCTGGGAGTGCGATTGGTACGCGCCGGTTACGCTACGCGGATGCTGACCACCACCACCTGGGAGGAGGCCTGTAGCCACCTGCCTTCCTGGATTAAGCAGCGCACCCGCTGGCAGAAGGGTTATATCCAGACCTGGTTTGTACATATGCGCCACCCTCTGCAACTGCTGAAGGAGATCGGCTTGGTCAACTATATCCACTATCAACTGTTGATCGGCGGTGTCACCTTTTCAGTGCTGGTCAACCCGGTTTTCTGGATTATGGCGCTGATCTGGTTTATCTTCAAGCCGGTCGGCGTGGCAATGTTGTTTCCCGGGCCGATCTTTGCCGCTGGCGCATTCTGTCTCTTTGTCGGAAATTTTGTGTTTGTCTATGTTACCCTACTGGGCTGCTACAAACGCAAGCGTGACAGTCTGCTCTGGTATTCATTGCTCACCCCTATCTACTGGGTGTTCATGAGTGTCAGCGGCTGGCGTGCCTTTTTCCAGTTTTTCCATGATCCCTTTGTATGGGAAAAAACCCAGCACGGGCTATCGCAAGTGAAGAGTGAAGAGTTATGAGTGATTGTCGTAAAGAGTATAAATGGCTCCGGTTGATAACCGGAGGGGTGGTGCCAGCAGTGCTCGCTCTGGTGGTGCTGGGCGTGGCAACAATGACATATGAGGGGTGGGAGCCGGCTGGCCGGCTGGCCGGCATATGCAAGGAGCTGGTGCAGGGAACCACTCAAGGCCGCCAGGCTTTGGCCGGCTCCTGTTGGTTCGGGCCATTGTCCACCCTTTTTTATCTGCCGCTGGCCTGGATGTTTTCACTCCGTATCGCAGGCGGAGTGGCGTTTTTTCTGTCGTTTTTTCTAGTGCTGTGGAGTGTGCGGGAGGCGCTTAAAAGCAGCGCGCACGCCTTTACCCACATCCTGGCGGCGCAGGTGGGCATCAGCGTGTTGGCACTGACCGTTATACCCGCTGAATTGCTCAATGTGAACACAGTGCTGCCAGCGGCTTTTTTCGCGATTGCTTTCGGAAGCCTGCTGGATTGGTCAGCGCAGATGCGCCTGCGCGATGTTGTGATGACCGGCATTGGTGTGGCGATGATCTCGATCAGCGGCTTTCACTTCTTCGCCCTCGGCGTCTGGCTGGCCCTGGCGCTGCCTCTGATCTGGTTTTGGCATCGTCCGGGGGAGCCCCTGGGGCGCACCAGTTCTGCGGCGCTGATCGGCTGGTTGCCTGTGATCTATATCTGCGGCACATGGATTATGTTGAACTGGCTGATTATGGGTGATCCGGTTTTCTTTCTGCGCTCGCTGATCACCTACGGGCGCGAGAGCGGCTTTCCGCTGCTGGCTGTGGTGCTTGCACCGGGCACCCTGCTGCTCGGATATCTGACACTCGGAGCGCTCTTTTTCCGTGGACAGGAGGATCGCGTTGCCACTGCTTGGGGTAACAGGCTCTTTGCTCTACTGATTGTGGTTGCCGCAGCTGGATATATTTATGGGCTCTCTTACGTTGGCTTGGCGTGGGGCGCCTCTGAACTGCTGCTCTCGCTCTTGTTGATTGTCATGATTTTCTGTGGGCGCTTTTTCAACAGCCGAGTGCTGGTGGTTGCCGGCAGTGCGGCCTTTGTTGCACTGGCGATCTGGCTGGGCTCTGCTTTCACCCCATACTCCGCAAACCTGCCCAGCGCTGATGAGCGCCACACCTTGCGCGGCGAAGTGGAAAATTATGTGCGTGCCCGGACAAAATACGGGCGCGTGTTTGTTCCCGGTTACACAGGACTCTCGCTGCTGCAGGATTATGAGGGAGATCTGCTGGTGCCTAATCTGCATTTTCGGGTCAATATCCTGCGTCAGGAATATTTTGGGCAGGATCTCTATGTCTTGGTCGCCAAACCAGAGGGGGTCACAGCCATGGAGGATATTTTTTCCGCCTATCCCGGTATCTATCAGTATGGCTGCGAACGACTGCTCTTTGCTGGAGCCTTTGGCGAGTGGCACCTCTTTCAATTTGTCTCCGCGCCTACCTGGCGCGAGCTGAAAGCCGCGCAGGAAGCCGCCGATACGGTTGAGTGAGAGCGTGGAAGCGCTTACTTTGACTCCACTAAATTATCCTTGGCAGGGGTGCTGCCAGGGTTTGCGATAGTCACGTTTTAGCAGAGCCGCAGCTTCGGGGTTGTCGGTGATCTGCTCAGTTTGGGAGTTCCAGTTGACCACCGAGGCGGTTTCGTAGGCGATCATGGCAAGCTGAACAGTCGCGGTGCTGTTGAATCCCTGCTGGATCGGGCAGCTGGGCTGCTTGCGGGTGCGGACGCACTCAAGGAAGTCGGCAACATGGTCAGTGCCCATATCGGATTTTAATTTGACTTCCTCGCGACTCTCTCCTTTGGCTGACAATATGATTTCCCAGCGGTTGTCGGATGCGAAGATCGTCCCTTTGGTTCCGTAGATGAAGATACCGTTTTTGGTCTCCGGTGTGTACTCGGCGGCCCCCCAGATGCGGTGTCGCCAGATCACAGGGCAGCGGTCAAATTCAAAGTTTACAGTCAAGGTGTCGGGGGTTGTAATGATGCCTTTGTACTGGTAAATACCTCCGGCGGCGGTGATCTGTTTTGGCATGCCAAGATCAAGCATCAGACGGGTGGCATCAATGTTGTGGATGCCCCAGTCAACGAGGTGCCCGTGGCCTGAAGTTTGTTCAAGCCGCCAGCTTTTGTGTCCGACCTGAACGCTGTAGGGGATTTTGGGGCCAGGCCCGCACCACAGCTCCCAATCCAGGCAGGCGGGCGGATCAACCGGGGTTGGATCGCTGGTTCCAGCTTGGTAATGGATCTGCGCCTCGGCTTGGATGACTCGGCCGATCCTGCCAGCATCAATAGCCTCTTTAACCTGAGCAAAGACAGGGCTTTGACGGCGCTGGAATCCGATCTGGACAATGCGGTCGGAGGCTTTGACGGCATCTACCATGGCGCGCCCTTCGCGGATGTCGTAGGCCAGCGGTTTTTCACAGTAAACATCATAGCCGTTTTTCAGAGATGCCATTAGCTGGAGGGCGTGCCACTGCGGAGGTGTCCCGATGATGATCGCATCTATGCCACCGGCTGAGAGCATCTCTTCGTAGAGTTTAAATTCCTGAGGGCGCGTGCCTTGGAGTTTTTCGAGTTCATCAGCACTTGTTTTGAGGTGCACACTGTCCACATCACAGATGGCCGTAATCTCCGCTCCGCCAGCTTTAAGCGCGGCTTTGGCATCAACCATTCCATACCAGCCAACCCCAATAACGCCAATCCTGATTGTTTTCTTATCGGTTTGTGCGAGCGCGCCGCCTCCGGCGAGGCCCAGAGTGCCTATCGCGGTTGTGCCTAGAAATTTTCTACGGGTGCTGTTCATGCTTAATCTCCTGATTGTGAACTTGAAATTCAATAACAGATGAATTGTTTCATTAAAACCGTGATTAGTCAACAATACTTCGCGTTTGTCTGCAATCTAGCCACTTAGTTGTATTTTGTCGCCGTTTTTTTGCAGCGCAGCTGCGCGCTGCTCATATTTACTTTGTCGGATCGGAATGAACCCGCTACGTTGTCCCGGGCTATGGTGAATCCGGCCCGTCGGGCCGGTAACACGAACAATCCTAATCAAACAACGGCTGCCTGCGGCTTGCGAAAGAGATAAGGATTGAGGTTAGGACTAAGATGAGGATGGGCCCACCGACAACATGTTTATCTTGCCCTGTGGTAAGGGCCTAAATAATAAACTTGGGTTAGGGACAGGCACTGATTTAGCTCACTCTCTGACCACTGAGCTGCTGTTCATTGAAGTGGAGCCTGAAACACCCCGTCATCCCCCTGATTGGTCTGTGTTTTGAGTCGCTTCCAGGCATCCAGGTAGGTTTGCAGGTAGCTGTGCTCTGGCCTCTGCACCATGGCTTCGAGCATATTTTTAACCCGGATCTGCTCCTGCAGGTACTCCTCTGCTGAGAATTTAGCCGAAAAGTGCGCCATGCGCAGCCACAGCAGATAGGTTGTAAGCGCATCAAAGCAGTTGTACTGAATGATCTCAGCCAGTTTTCCGCTGTAGAAAAGCCCGCAGACATCATCGCCGCAGGTCTCCAGTTTGCCGGGGATACCGGAGAGTGTGGCGGCCTCATTTAATGAGGCGCTGTACCCTTTGCCATAGCCGCAGAAGATGGTCATCAGATCCACATCCTGGCTCTCCCATGGCTTGGCACTCAGGCGCTGGCTCAAGGCGAGCAGTTCCAGTCCGTGAATAATCGCCCGTTGGGTGAGGATGCGCATATCCGCGTTGTGGGAGTTGTAGCCCACCAGCTGCGGCTCTCTGCCGGCAAGTCCCTCGCGCAGGAAACGCCGCAGAATATAGGGCTCATCTTGCCTGCTGTCAGCAGGGTTCTCAGGCAGCGCCTGCAGATAGAGCTGGACAGTCCCGTTGGCGTTCTTACGGCGGATGAGTGTGGCAATCGAGACCACCCGGCAGAGCGCGGTCTTGAGAAAAGGCCTGGGGTTCTCCTCGGTCGCGCCGCCCTCCAGCCACATCACCTTCAGCACTTCGCTGTCCGGCAGGTCATCCGGGAGTTGATAAATCAAGCGTCCGGCGCTCAGATCCGGCACCCATTCGCAATCAAAGGCCCAGACTTCATTTGAGATATGCGAGATCATAAGTGTTCACCTTGTTAGTGGAGTTCATTATCACTTTTACGGAATATTGCCTCCCGCTGCGGCGGGAATGGTGGTGTCCTCTTCCACGAGCTCTGGCTGGCGCAGTTCAACGGTGCCGGTGAAATCAGCTTCAACTCGGAGTCGCAGGTGAGAGGCCTCTTTGATGAGCTTGATTTTACGGGAGATCGCGGCAACGTCAGCTCCTTCGTTGGAGTGGCCGCGCACCTCAAAGCTGTCGACTTTGACTCGGTGCAGTGCTCCCTCTTTGTCTTGCACATAGGTGTGCAATTGATAGAACACGTGGCCCTCAAACCCTGCCAGCTTGCGGATTCGCCCTCTGATCCGCACTGCATTAAGAGCAGTGCCAGCCAGATTGACCAAGGGCGACTCAAAAACAAATTTATGTTGTCCGCTGTGCGTGACAATCAGCTGATTGCCCGCGATGCCTGCACCCGCTGTAACGCGCTGCCGGTTTTTGTTTTCAAAAACATAGCGCCACCCTGGCAGAGGGTCGCCAGAGCTCAAGGCTGATGGAAGCGCGTGCAGAAAATTAACCCCGTTAGCCTTGATTGGATAGGCGTTAATCATTTGCATCTGGCCCTCGGGTACGGTCAGGGATATAGCGGCGGCGGCCCGCGCTTCTGTGATGCGACGCGTCAGGTAGAGAGCTCCAACAATTGAGAGGAGCACCACAAGGGTGATCAGGACGCGATATTTCTTGATGAGCTTTTTCTGTGAGCTTTGGATTTTCTTCAGTGATTCAATCACATGATCTTCGTCGGCCAGTGGTTTTGTAAACGAGAGGCGCTTACGCACCTCTGGCAGCGAGAGCACAGAGGCCCGTTGATTGATCCACGGGATTTCATCAAAGCCCGCCGCCGCGAGCGAGCGGTTGTAGGCAATGTAATCAAATGGCAGGTGGCGGAAGACCACGCTTTTTTCAGCGGAGTCATAGATACAGTAGGTTGACTCAAAGGTGCCGCCACGCGGGTAGCCGACCGTCCCGGGGTTGATAATATAGCGCTTGCCTTTTTCCAGAATAAAATCACAGGGCGGCAGATAGTGGGGGAGCCCGCTTGCTCCAATCACGTGGATGGCAGCCAGGTGCGTGTGACCGACAAACAGCAATTGCTCATGTGTGGCGCTCCATGAGGGTAGGGTGTCCGCTTCACTGATAATATAATTGAAAGCACCGGGCTTTGAGAAATCACCGTGCGCACACTGGAAATCCGGCGCCTTGAGGGTCAGATGCAGTGTCTCAAGCCACTGCAGGGCCTGTGCGGAGATCATCTCCCGGTGTTTGAGAACAGCTTTGCGGGCGGAGTCGGAGAAAATCACTGGGTTGAGTTTGCCGCAGACGGCAGCGTCGTGGTTGCCCAGCAGGTGTACCTCAGCCACTTGATAGATCAGCTCCAAGGTCTCGGCTGGTTGCGGCCCGTAACCAGTGGTATCCCCGAGGCAGATGATTTTATCAATTTTGAGGCGCGAAATATCATTCAGCACGCTTTGCAAAGCAATGAGATTTGCATGAACGTCGGATATGAAAGCATAGCGCATGGCAGGAGTGTCTCCAGCGGAACGCCGCCAGGGTGTAGGTGGATAAAAAAAAGCAGGCATAAAGCCTGCTTTTGGTGACGCGGTTGCTTAAGCTGGCTCAATGGCCTCGCTTGGGCATTCGCCTACACACGCGCCGCAATCGATGCATGTGTCAGGATCGATAGAGTAAGGAGTTCCCTCGCTAATCGCATCGACCGGGCAGGAGTCCTTGCAGAGACCGCATGATACACAGTTGTCATTAATTGTATACGCCATTAATATATCTCCTAGTTTGTTTAACAGCAACTTATTGCTGTGGTTGTTAACCCTGATTTTTGTCTTAATTGGTTGCTATTCTCTCAACTTCGCGTTCTTTTTGCAAGCGCAGAAATCTCTGTTAAATTAAACAAAGCAGCACAGGCATCACCGTCGGCTTTGTACTCATTGATGCCGACGAGGACGTCGGCGCTCCCAGGCTCATCGGCACTCCCAGGCTCGTCGGCACTCAGGGACGTTCGCTTTAATTGACGGTAGTTATGAGCGGTAGTTCGGCGCCTCTTTGATGATCTTCACATCGTGCGGATGGGCTTCACGCACGCCGGCATTGCTGACCCGGTAGAGAATTCCCTGTGCTTTGAGCGTCTCAATGGTTTTAGACCCGCAGTATCCGAGCGATGCCCTGAGGCCGCCGCAGTACTGTGTCATAACCTTTTTAACGGTTCCGGTAAACGGCACAATGCCCTCTACACCCTGGGGGGTGAGATCTTCATCATCCACATGATCCTGCCCGTAACGTTGGCGACTGCCTATGCCCTCTTTCATGGCTGCCAGGCTGCCCATCCCGCGGTAGATCACATATTGGCGCCCTTCGTGGATGATCTTTTCACCCGGACTTTCGGCGGTTCCAGCCAGAATCGAGCCGAGCATCACGGTGTCCGCCCCGGCCACGAGCGCCTTGGGAACATCCCCAGAGAGGCGGATGCCGCCATCGGCGATCACCGGGATGCTCCCTTCCAGGGCGTCGGCTGCCTTGTAAACAGCGGTGATTTGCGGGATACCCACGCCGCAGACCACCCGCGTGGTGCAGATCGACCCTGGGCCGATGCCGACTTTTACCGCATTGGCGCCGGCTTTACGGAGTGCCAAAGCCCCCTCGGCGGTTGCGACATTTCCGCCTATCACATCAATGTCAGGGTAGTGCTGGTTGATCCAGGTGATCATATCCAGAATGCCTTTGGAGTGTCCATGGGCGCTGTCAACCACTACCACGTCCACCTCTTCCGCGGCTAGTTGCTCCATGCGCTCATGGTCGCCGGCGCTGACAGCGGCCGCCACGCGCAGGCGGTAGCGGCTATCACGGGTGTAGAGGGGCTGCTCATTCTCGACCAGCTCCCTGACATCGGTGAAGGAGTAGAGCCCAACCAGCTTGCCGGTGTTGTCAACCAGCGGCAACTTCCCGATCTTATTCTCGATCATCACCTTGTAGGCTTGCTCAAGTGTGGTTGAGGGCGGCGCGGTAATCACATCCGTGGTCATCACTTCAAGAACACTGGTTGCGCAGCGGTTGGCAAAGCGCATGTCGCTGGAGGTGACAATGCCGGTCAGCCGTCCGTTGTCATCCACAATGGGAAAGCCGCTGAAGGAGAGCTTGTGCTCATCCCGATATTGCTTGATGTGCCCCAGGGTGTCAGTGGCCCGGAAAACTACGGGCCGCATGATCAGACCATTGAGGTAATGCTTGACGCGGCGCACATGGTGGGCCTGCATCTCAGGGGGCAGGTTTTTGTGAATAACGCCAATGCCTCCGAGCAGTGCCATGGCAGTGGCCATCCCGGATTCGGTGACCGTGTCCATGGCAGCGCTGACAAACGGTATGTTCAGGGTGATACGGTCAGTCAGTTTTGTCACTAAAGATGTCTCTTCAGGCAGAAAATCAGCGTAGCGTGTGACCAGGGTCACGTCATCGAAGGTTAAGGCCTGATGCGGAAAATGTTCCATGAAAGCTTTGACGTTTGGATTGATATGCATGACGTTCCTTTTTTTATGTGTTGCTTTCCTTGAGATATATACCCGAATTTCACTGAAATATCAAATGAAAAGATGAAGTTTTTCGGGAATTCGGTAGCGAGAGGTCATGACTCAGGAGGCGCGGATCGCGCCAGTCGATGGGAATCGAGTCAGTCGAAGGAAGTCGAGTCACTCGATTTTCTTCGACTTCCGTCGACTTCGTTCGAGGGATTCGTCTATTTCCGGCTACTCTTTGTCGAAGATGGAGTTGGGCAGCATACAGGCTGCAAAGACGTGGCCGGCGAAGATCGAGGTGGTGATGGTTGTTTTGCGCCCCTTCATGGGTTTAAACTCATCCAGCCACTGCCCAGTCATCTGGAGCTGGATCTCGCCGTTGACTGGGTCGATATGCAGCACCTGCAGGTCTTTGGGCGAGTAGCGGATGCCAACCCCCAGGGCCTTGGAGATGGCCTCTTTGGCGCACCAGAAGCGCAGGATCGCCACCGGGCCCTCGCCCGCATGGGCTGCCAGCTCAAGTTCGGCAGGGGTGAAAACCCCTTTGGTGAACTCTTCGGAGAGATCGCGGGTGACCATCTCAATGTCAATCCCCAGACGGGCATTGGCGGCCACGGCTGCCACAATCAGCTTGGAGGTGTGGGCAATCGAGAGATCCAGGTGTGTGGCCGAGTGCTGACGCCAGGTGCCTAGCGGATGGGGCTTGCCAGAGTCGTCCGGCCAGATGTCAATATCAGCGCAGGTCCAGCGCGCCTGTTGAAAATTTATGAGGTAGCGTCGCAGGGCCTCCTTGGCCGCGATTCTTCCGAAAAGCCATTCAACCCGGCGGCTGGTCGCACCCTGCATCTCGAGCCACTCGATCCGCTCTTTCTCCGAGAGGCTGGTGAATGCGAGGGTTTTGAGCCACAGCTCCTGGTTGGATTCGAACATTTTAAAAGGAATATCTTTGGTGACCGCAGTTGCAACCGGCGTGGTTGGGTTGCCCAGCAGCTCCATGGGCAGGGTGCCGGTGATGAAGGTCTCCGAGGGGTTCAGCACAAACTTATGGTAGATATCCGGCACCGGCTCACTCAGCTCCTCCCACCCTCGAATATGAATCAGCATGTTGCCGTTGCCGTCAGAGACCTTGATGTCCGCAATCTGTGAGCGCGGGGTCGTGGCCGTGATGCGCATATAGCCGTTGAGACGGCTGCCTTCAGTGAAGCTGGCCGCATAAAAGATAATGCTGCGACACCTGAAAGGAATGGAGATCGAGTCAGGAAAGTTGCCGTGCGAGCGCCAGAGCGGGATGCTGGAGACAACTGCGTCGAGCAGGGCCGGCCAAATCGAAAAGAGCGGCATGCGGGTGTGTTTGACTGCCCGTGACCGGCCCGGCACCTGAATCTCAAAGTTGATGCCGCCTTCGCTCCACAGGTCCACATGCCGGATGGCGCGCAGCTCTGAGCCGTGGAAGAGGCGGTTCGGGTAGATCTCGTGGCCAAACCAGTTGACCGGATGGGGGGTGATCAACGGCTCGGCCTGCGCGCTCTGGGCAATGAACCCCGCTGTGCTCAACAGGATGATGGCTTCAATCACAGGGTCGGTGAATTCACTGTCAGGCGCATTGTCCCGCAGCTCCACCTTGACTGCCTGAAAGCTGGAGTCGCGCCAGTTGATGTTCTCAGCGCGGATATTGATGCTGATCGCCCCGCGCTCAAACCCGAGCCACCGTTGTGAGCGCACACTGACAATCTGGGCCACGCGACGGCGCGGAACTAGTTTGCGGGCAGCCTCGGCCATCATCTCCAGCCCGGTGCACAGCGACAAGATCGTCAGCCCGGTCAGAGCGGGCTTTGAGAAGGAGATGTGGGTTGTGCCCAATGAGTAATCTTTCAAAAACGGATAATCCGTGATGCTGACCACCTTGGAGAGCTCCAGTAATTCGCCCGGCCGCTCCTCTTTAATCTCAGCGTTGGCGAGCATGGGGAAATCAGCGCCGAAATCAAGCCGGTAGCGACTGCTGATTTTGGGGAGGGTGCGGCTGATTTGCTCGCTCTCTTTTTTGTCCTGCGATGGCAGAAAGCTGTCCGAGAGGGAGAAGGCAGTGATCAGCGGCAGCTCTGATGTGAGCCGCAAGGTGTTGGGCGAGGTGGTGATCACAGAGTGCGGTCGGCGTAGGTTAAGCTCGTTGCAGCGCCGGTTGGCATGAAGTTTGGTCAGGTCGAGTTGCACGCCCTGGGCTGCCAGCATGCCCAAGGTGTGATGCAGTTGGACCAGGCCTGAGCGGTGAATACGGTTCGCGGCCAGTGAAACGTGGGGCTTGCCCCGTAAGGTCTCGTTGATCGCATTGGTCAGGTTGCCGCGCGCCCCGAGTTCAACAAAGATCCGGTAGCCATCCACGTACATCCGCTCAATGGTTGCTTCAAAGTTAATGGGCTCAATCCACTGATCAGCGGCCATCTCCAGTGTGTTGCGCGATATCTCGGTCAGCCTCTCGCCGGAGGTGCATGAGTAAAGCGGAATACGCGGAGCACGCTTGACCCAGTGGGCTAAAAACTGCTGGATAGTTGGCAATGACTTGGAGCACCAGGGGGTGTTGAATGGCCGGTCCATGGAGAGTGGCATGACCTTGACCCCGGCACTGCTCAGTATTTTCAGGATCTCTTTCTCAGCCTCCAGGGTTGTGGTGAGCGTGTGCTGCTTCGGGCTGTGAAAGCCGGAGATGATCAGACGGCCCGGGAATTTATCCATGAGCTGCCCGAGAATTTCAGGGGTGGCATCCACTGTTGCAAGCATCGTGCAGGTGGGTAGATCCTTGCGCGTACAGAGCCGGACGAACATCTTATAGCTTTCGCTGATAAACTGCACTCTCTTCGCTGGCGTGAGGTTGCCGAACACGCCGGCAGCGTCCATGGCCGCGAAATCCCCGCCTTGATATCCCAGCACACCGTCGGGTATGATGCCAACCAGGCTGAAAATATTATAGAGCGCTGTGTTGGCGCAGTGAACCGCGGCCAGTGATTTAGCGAAATCAGGCTCTTTGTCATTTTTGCTGGCCTTCCGGTAGCAGGCCGCCGGCGGAAACACAAAATCAGCTGGCGAGAGTTTCCGGTTGGTCTGTGAGTAGAGTGCTGCTTCGAGTTGATCAAAATTATCCCGCACGCTGTCAAAAACAGTTGCCAGATCCCGCAGCATATCAGGGTAGAAGGAGAGCACTCCGGGAAAAAGAAATGCAAGCTGGCCGCGCGGGCGGATCGGGTCGGTGAAGTAGTAGGTGCCGCCACGGTCTTTAATCCGCTTTACCCCTCCCTTGATCTTGGCGCTGGCCAGGATTAGGCTGTCGCGCAGCTCCGTGGGGTTGACTGCCACTAACGCTAAGATCATTGGCATGCGGCGTGCTGACCGTGCGCAAGTGTAAGCAATGTCTTCCAGTAGAACTCCGGAAGCGTGGTCGATAAAGTTGATTAAACGGTCGACCTCTTTGGCAAGCTCTTTGGGGTTGCGCGCCCCAATCAAGCAGAGTTCGCTGTCAAAAGTGTCATAGAGATGTTTCAATACGCTCATTAGGGCTCCTGGTACTCCTCCAGAACAGCGGCGGCGCATGTTCCTGTGAAATCAATGGCTGTGACGCAGGCGCGCCGCGGATTTTTCTCCGATTCCCTGATCCAGGGGCGTACCTCTTTCAACAGGTAGATAGGCGACTGCGCTGAGAGAAAGCTGAGATAAGGTTTATCAACCGGGGCGTTGGGGGGCAGCACCCTGTGGTGCAGCGCGAGCGCGGCTTTTAATATGCCTGCCGCGCTGGAGGCCCAGAGCGTGTGCCCGATGTTGCTCTTGATTGTGCCAATGCCGATGCGCTGCAGCCTTGGGTCGCGCCCGCTGAACACATCCTGCAGCACATTCATCTCTGTACGGTCGGCATGCGCGTTTCCAGAGCCGTGCGCTTCGATCAGCTGGATCGATTCGGTTGTCAGCTCAGCCGCATGCAGGGCGCGCATGATGGCGCGTGTCAAGCGCTCCGGGGTGGGAACACGCTGATGCTGATCAATGGAGGCGGCGGCAATACCGGTGCTGCGGATCACAGCGTAAATACGGTCACCGTGCCGCACAGCGTCTTTCAAACGCTTAAGCACGAAAACCGCGCCCCCTTCGCCCGGCAGGGTCCCATCCGCATCACGGCTGAAGGGCTGTAGGTTTTCAGCGCGCGAGAAGGTCATTGCTCCGGCAAGCCCCTGCAGCATGGCGCGGTTTAAGGGGGGCTGGATGGCACCCGCCAGCGCGATGTCGGAGCGGTGCAACAGCAGGTCATCAATCGCGCCTTGAACAGCTTGCAAGCCGGAGACAGTTCCGGCATCCAGCGAGAATGCCGGCCCGGCAAAGCCCAGCAAATGGGCGGTCCAGGATGTCATGGCGCAGCCCAGCGCGGAGATAAAGGAGTAAGCAGCCGGCTCTGGCAGCGATTTGACCAGGGTTTCACGGATGTCATCAATTTGCGATCGGTCAGCGCCTGGGAAAAAGCTGCTGATGATATCCAGTGTCTGGTCAACCAAAACCGTGTGCTGCAGCCAGTTCACTGAGGCGCAGTTAAAGGGCGGTGCATAACCCAGCCGCAGGGAGACGCGGTCAGTGGGCAGGCTGCTGATCGTGGTTCCGCTGTCGCGCAGGGCATCAATGGCCAGTTGAACTGCGAAGAAAACATCCTGGTTCTCGCCAGCGTTTATTTTGCGGGGAAAGTATTGATCAGCCGGGTTGCAGGCGTAAAGATCTTTGAGCAGTGCTCCATACCTGGGGTAGGGGCGGTCAAAAACATATTTGGCGCTTGCCCCGTGTTTCCCGCTCCCGGCCTCAGGGTCAATCTGGGTGAAGAGTGTCCTGCGCTGCAGAATGTTCTTCCACAATGCCGACGGAGCTTGGGACTCTGCAAATCGACAGGATATCCCGGTGATCACAATCTCTTCCTTGGTTATTCGGTGCGATAACATGCAATATCCAATCAGTCAGGAGTTGCTCTTGGGTTGAGCAGGTGCGTAGAAATGCTCAGATGCGGGAAACTCTCCAGCCTGGACATCTGCGATAAAACTGGCAAAGGCTGCTTTGATTTGCGGCGCCAGGCAGGCATACTGCTTGACAAATTTGGCGGGAGGACTCTCTGATAGGCCGAGCAGGTCATTCATAACCAGCACCTGTCCGTCGCAGGCTGAGCCCGAGCCGATCCCAATCACAGGCACTGGAACAGCGGCGGTGACCAGGGCCGCGATATCCGGCGGCACACACTCTAAAACAATTGCAAAAGCGCCGGCCGCCGCCAGCCCGCGGGCATCTTCCAGTAAGGCGTTGGCTGTTTCCTGGGTTTTGCCCTGCACCTTGTAGCCACCCAGATTGTGGATCGATTGCGGTAGCAGCCCGATATGACCCAGCACTGGTATGCCGTTGTTGGTCAGAGCTTCAACACAACCGCGGCGAATAGCACCGCCCTCAATCTTGACCCCGTCAGCTCCCGCCTCCTGCAGAAAACGCCCGGCGTTGCGAAGCGCCTCTTCAATGCTAACCTGATAGGAGAGGAAAGGCATGTCAGCGATCACCAGTGCTTCCCGCGTCCCGCGTACAACGGCGGCGGTGTGATGCAGCATGTCATCCATGGTCACGGGAACAGTGGTGGAATATCCCAGGGTCGTCATGCCCAGAGAGTCGCCCACTAGAATGAGATGCGCCCCCGCGCTGTCAGCTAGTCGGGCAAAGGCATAGTCATAAGCTGTCAGGCACGCGAGTTTGTACGAACCTTTAGCGGCTCTGATTTTAGAGGTGTTCCACTTTTTCATAACTACATGTTATCAAATAATGACCGCAGTTTAAAAGGAGGAAGTTGCCGGGGTTTTATTCTGCTGGTTTTTAACAGAGATTAGTCCCTTACAAGGCGCAAAAGAACAATTAATTGTTCTTTCCAAAAAGTTGTCTGTCGAGTGACAACTCGTTGTCTTTGGCACATTTGCGCATGCCGCTTGGCCTGCAAACTTCACTCAAGTTGAAACTGTAGGGTTGGCTCTCAGAGCCAAACAAAGATTATGAAACCTCTTGACGCGCCTTTGACGAACAGCCACCTGGCACCCGCAAATTGCTTCATAGATGCAACCCTACCTTACCGCGCTGATCACACCGTAGCCGCGGCGGCTGATCAAATCAGAGTTGCCGAATTTTTCATGGATGAGATAGCCGACCTGAGCGGTCTGCTTGGTAACAAACAGGGCCACGCCATCCTCTTTGAGTGAGTGATAGGCCTGCTCAATAAAGACCTCGGCAATGCGGTAGTCCGCGTAGTAGGGCGGGTTGCCCACAAACATATCGTAGTCTTTACCCGCAGTTCCAGTGTCAGAGAGGATCAGCTTGGCATTGGCAACCCCCAGCAACTGAATGTTCTGGTGCGTGACATCCATTGCCCGGGTGTGCGAGTCAATGAATGTCACTTCAATCTCCGGGTGTTTCTGCGCCAGCAGCAGGCCGACAATCCCGCAGCCGCACCCCATGTCCAGCACACGCATTCCCGGCTCCAGCCGCTCTGCCGCAATTTCAGCCAGGGCCAGACCCCGCTGTCGGCGCGGCGGTGACAGAAGATGCCGGGCAGTGACCCCAGGGTTATTTTGTTGCCGCCCGGCAGGGAGGTTTCGAAGGTGGCGTGAAAATCGCGCGGTTTTTTCAACTCACCTTTTTTGGTTGCCAGAAAGATAGTCCCGCCTTTGCGGCTCTGCTCGATTGTCTGCACCTTGCCGAAAGCCTCTTTCAACTGCTTGGTCAAAGCATGTGACTCGCCGTCATAGGCGATCAGACACTTACCCTTGATTTTTAGCCTTTGATGAATGTTTTCCAGCAGATCCAGCGTGAGCTCGCCGGTGGTGGTGGTGGGTGTAATCATGAAAAGAGCGTTGTCAAACCCGCCCTCCGGAATCCGGGTGGTGCAGGCCACGGTGATCACTGCGCCTGCCGCGTCAGCCGGACAGCTGTCGTCCGTCACCCCGACACCCTCTTCCACCCTCACAAAATCATCGAAGATCAGCCGGGTGTTGAATCGGTTGCTCTGCAGGTTGCGGCAGAGTGTCTTGGCATGGTGAATGTCCCCGGTGTGGCAGGTGATCTGACGCTCCGGCTGCAGGGTGGCGACAATCATGGCCAGCACCCCGGTGCGGTTGCCCGCAATCAGCAGGTTGCCGCCGGGTGGGATGGAGCTAAGGTTGTTGATCAGCGCCTTCTCGGCAGTGTGAAGCCCGGAGCGTGATTCAACAGTGATTGTTTTATTAAGGAAGGTCTCGCTCGAAACCCTCCTTCCAGTGAGGTCGGTAATTTTAAATTTCATGGTGTTGTGTCTATTCGGCAAAATCATTTAGCATTGTAAGGGGATCCTGTTGCTGATGATTGAAACATAACATGCTGAAGATGACAATCACAATGTGTGGATATACGTGCCTTTTAGCCGCCCCGGCAGGGGCGAAAAATCTTTCGCCCTTTCAGGGTTTTTCGCCGCGGGTTAAAAACTTCTCCTGCACCTGCATGTTTCGCACCAGCCGATCGAGCATGCCGCCGGGGGTCACGTGCGGCAACCAGAGCTGGTCAGCGTTTCCCAGCACAAAGCGGTTGCGCGCCTCGGCTGATGCGAGGTTGCCATCGTGCGCCGTCATCTCCAGAATCAACATGCGGTTCTCTTCGAGAGCTGTGGTCGTCTCGGTGCTGAGCGTCCCAGTCAGCCCCCAGGCCGGGCACCAGATTAGGGGCAGCTTGTATTCCAGGAGCTTCTGGAGAATCTCCTTCTCCATGGGGGAGTGGAAGCCGCTTAAATACGCGGCTGCCTTGGGAATGCTCTTTGGGCGCGGTGCATTGCGGCTGCACAGCACCCCAAGTTTATCCGTGTTCCATAGCGCTGGGTTGCCCATGCCGCGTAGACCGTTGCCAAAATCCGTCACGCAGCGCCACGGATTCATGCGGATATAGTTCGCGATCCGATGCTCCTCTTCGGCATCCCACACAATCATCTCGTAATAATTGCGGTGCCAGACATCCTGCACCGCTGTGTTTTCCCGAACCCACTTGGTGACACCCACCTTGAGCCCGCGCACCACCGAGCCTAGCGTGCGTGAGGTGCCTTTTGGCCGCCCCGGTGCGGGCGGCTGTATGGGCGAAAAATCTTTCGCCCCATGTACGGGCGAAAAATCTTTCGCCCCATGTACGGGCGAAAAATCTTTCGCCCCATGTACGGGCGAAAAATCTTTCGCCCCATGTACGGGCGAAAAATCTTTCGCCCCTACCATTTCCACCAACCCGTGCACATGGTCGGGCATCACGGCCAACTCTTTGGCTGTAACACCTGGAAAATGTTCTGGAATGGCCTGCCAGCACTTTTGAACCACACGCCCCGCCTCGGTCAATTCGACTTTACCACCCGCCATGTGCCCAAACAACTGCTGCCGGTGATGCGTGCAAATTGTCACAAAATACACCCCGCCCCCGGCATAGTCGTGGCCTTTCAGCCGGATCGACCGCCTGTGGTGAATTTCTGGGTTGTATTGGTTTTTGCTCATTGATCACCGTTGGGTAAGGGCGAAAATCTGCCGCCCGTGCGGTAAGGGCGAAAGATTTTTCGCCCCTACAGATAACCGCCGAAATCCAGCACCGAGAGGTTCTGAGCTCCCAGCCGCCGGGCTTCGCGGCATAGATCATTGTCATTGCTAACCAGCAGCAGGTTCGCCTCAGGGTAGGCACCCTTCAGGAAACGTATCTTGTCGATGAGTACCTTGTCGGCGCGGTGCTCACCCTCGCCGCCGGAGTAGGTCACGCTGACATTCGGGGCCGGGGTGGCATCGCTGCGGGTGGGACCGTCAAAGAGCAGGATGGCGCGCAGGGCGGGGTTGGGAGCGGTGATGCGGATCAGGTCATCGACCAGGTTCTGTCTTTTCTGAGCATCGGTGACGGATTTGCCGCGACCGGGCATGTAGCGGGCCGGGAGTCCGAAGATGACGTTGTGCCCATCCAGTAACAGGATGGCGGGCACCTGGCCTGCCAGGGCGCGCCCGAGCAGGGAGGCGGCATCCGTACGCCTCTCCCTCTCAGGGTCAGGGGGCACCCCAATGGCTGCAATCGCCGAGAGGCGGCGGGTGAACTCCGCCTCCACCCGATTCAAGGAGTCGGTGTTGAGAATTTTCAGCTCTTTAAGCAGTTTCGGAAGCGCGCGTAAGCGCGGCAGGGCCTCATCGGGTGCGGCATGGATACGGTTGATCAGCGCCTCCTCCATGGGTGCGGCACTCGCTTGTCCTGCTCCGATTAACCCTTCGATCTGGTTGATCTCTTGTGCCAACCTCTCTTCAGCCTGCTTGAGTTCCGGCGATCGATGAATTGCATTCTGGAGTGTTGCGTGAACCGTGGCAATCAGTTCCTGAAGCTGTTGCAGCCGGGCGGTCAGCTCCAGCCGATTACGGCTGTGGCGGTCGATCTGCGCCTGTTTTTTTAGCGCGCTTTCGGCAAAAACGACTGCGTCATGAGCTGAATTCGGGTGGAGGACTGCGGACTCAAGGTCGCGGGCCTGCGTTAGCCATCCATGAAACTCCTGCGCCAGCGAGATCTCCAAGGCTGCCTGCAGGCGCTCCTCGCGGCGGCTGGTTTCACGTTGCAGCTCAGCTGTAGTTGTTTCCAGCTCCCGGCAGGCCTGACGCAGTTGCGTTTCAGCACTCTTCAGTTTTAGTGCGAGAGTGTCGTTCTTTTCAATCTCTTTTTTGAGCATCTCATTGGTGCGGTTGTTTTTATCATCGATCCCTTTCAGCCGACGGTTTTCGGATTGCAGGGCTCTGACTCTTTGCTCCAGCCGCTCTCTTTGTTCATGCCAGCTCTCTTTGGTAACAGGAATGTTTTGGCCTGGCTGCGCTCCGACCAGCGCGATCAGATCTGAAAAAATCTCCACAATCTCCGCCAGTGCCTGCGCTGGTTCCATGGTCAGGAAGTGGGGTGTGCGCTCCATCCAGAGTTCCGCCTGCTCGCGGAGCTCCTGGCGGGAGTCCAGCAGGGCTGAAACCAAGAAAACATGTTCGCCGAGCAGGGCGGCCCAGGCCGCGGAGCCGTGGATCAGGGTTCTGGCGGAGAGGTGACTCAGCAGTGAGTTTGTGCGCGCGTGAGCAGCCAGGGTGGCGCGGATCTGAGAGGAGACCGCACCGCCGCCACTGACAAGCTGTTCCAGCCGTTTGCGCAACAGCGCTGGTTTTTGCGAGCGGAAGCCACCTACGCTGAACATTGGTTCGGTTTTCAGCAGGGTGTCGAGTTCCTTGTCAGTGACAAACTTGACAATACGCAGTAACTCTTTTTTGCAGGGCTCTGTGAGCGGTATGGTGGAGATAGACATAGCTGGGTTAAAAGTTAAAAAGGTTAAAAGGAGGGTAGTTGGAGCAATCGGTTAAGTCGATTGAATCGTTTCTCTCGACCAGCGGCACCAGCGCCGCGCCCGGTGCCTGGAACGTCCAGGATCGATTAAGTCGATTAAGTCGATTCCCTCGACCCCTCACCCCCTGTCATAGCGTTTGCGGAACTCTTTGGGGGTGATGCCTTCATGGCGTTTAAAGAGGTTGTTAAGGTATTGCGCATGGCAGAATCCGGTTTGTTCGGCAATCTTGTGGATTGGAAGGTTGGTGGTTGTTAATAGATGTTTTACTGCATTCAGACGGGTTCTGAGAACCTCTGTATGGACTGTTCGCCCGAAATTTTCGAGAAAAAGCCGATCCAGGGTGCTTCGTGATACTCCAGCATGTTCAGCAATTTCGTTGATTCCTATGCTGCGGCTGATGTTCTCTTTCATATAGGTCATTGCTTTGCGAACAGCCGGGATCGCAATGGCGGTATAGTCCGTGCTTTGGCGCAGCTGGATCCCTTTAGGCGGTATTAGGATTGGCTCAGCGGGGGGTGTTGCGCCCTGTATCAGCCTGCTCAGCAAGCGGGATGCCTCATAGCCGACACGATTCAGGTCGTGCATGATGCTGGAGATCGGCACTGGCTGATTAAGGCAGATCAGCTCGTTGTTATCAATGCCCAGAATCGCGACATCCTCGGGTACATTGATGTTTGCATTGCGGCAGACGTAAAGAACATTGGATGCGTCATAGTCGTTAAAGGCAAAGACCGCCAACGGCATTGGTGCTGCTAAGAGGTTGCTTTCAAGCCAGCGGCTCAATCCCTGCCAGCTGTCCATTGGATGGGAGGGGTTTTCCGCCCAGACCCAGCGCAGCGGTTCGTTTAAGCCCAGTTTGAGCGTTCTTTCCCTGAACCCCTCATAGCGCATTTGTTCAATCGGGTTGCTGATTCGCGAGAACCAGGCAATGTGCCTGTAGCCGCGTTCCGCAAAGTGCTCCGCCGCCAACGCGCCAATGTCGAGGTTGTCGCCGGTGACGCGCGGCAGTTGAATTTCGGGGTGATACAAACCCATATCAACAACCGGTATATCCAGCTGTTGAACATAGTCGGCGATATCGTTGCGCTTATCAAAAACAGTCAGCACTCCGTCGCCCTGCCACCCCTCGGGGATCGCGGAGCGCTCGTCAATGGTCAGATGCCAGTTGTTTTTAAGTGCGTAACGTCCGATGCCTTGACGGATTTGGTGGTCATACCACTCCATGAGAATCAGAATATTCGCCTGCGCAAGCCTATTTTTCTTGCTTAACATGACAATATTATGCACTCGGATGACTAAATAATGCAATGGTTTTTTTCAGCAAAATGAGTTATTATTAGCATGCTTTAATATGAAGTAATATTAAAAACAAGAAAGTTGGTGTCAGATGAAGTTGTTATGCAAAATATCAGCAGTCGTTCTGGTTGCAGTTTCTTCCTCTTATGGTCAAAGCTGGATCAGCGGGGTGGATGGAAGCTGGGGAACGGGTGCCAACTGGGATGGCGCGGCTGTTCCCAACGGCAGTGTCAACCTTTATTTTACCAATACACACAGCGGGAAGCTGACGGTTGCATTGGATGGCAGCCGCACTAACGCAGCTGATGTGATCTTCGGCAGCGGAGCATGGCGAGTTGCATCCGGCAGCCCTGCTGGGAGTGCGCTTGTTTTGGATGGGGAGCGAGTTCTGACCGTCGATAGCGGCACAGTGGAGCTGGCGGCTCCAGTCACAAGCCAGGGAGGTTCCAAGATCATCAAACAGGGAGCTGGCGAACTTTCCATTGAAGCCCCCTGGGATTTTCTGAGCGGGGCGACCCCCGCCTTTGAAGCTGGGGTTACCAAGGTTACAGCCGAAGGTGAAATCTTGACGGCGGCGAACAAGGATCTATATGTGGATGGAACTGCCGCGTTGGTGCTCGACGGCGGCACTATCAGTACAAAGATCGTGCGCATGGGTCAGGATGTGATGGCCGACGGCGCCCTTTTCCGGATGAACTCCGGGGTTGTCAACTGCAGCGGCTCCGGCGGGGCGGTGCTGCTGATCGGTTATACAGCCCAGGGTGATCCCGGTGCGGGGTCGGCGCGGGCGGAGATTCTGGGCGGCATATTTGCCGCTACAGGAGCAGCTGCGGATGGCGGCATTTTCGTGGGTACCAAGCAGCCTGGCACGCTGGTGGTGAACGGGACTAACGGTACACCGGCGGTTGTCAATGTGGGCACCATCTGGATGGGCTGGAAAGACTCCAACTATAATCTGCCCAACACCAACACCATTGAGATCGGCAGCAACGCAGTGGTCACAGCCTCGCAGCGAGTTCTGTCATCGCAGAGCCTCCGTATCGGCAATATTCTGCTGCAGGATGGCGGCGTACTGCGTACACCTGATGTGTATGCCGACGCTGGAACAATCAATTTCGATTTTGCCGGCGGCACGCTGGAGGTGCTAACTCCGAATAGCGCCGGTCTCTTTCGGGGAGCTTCGGTGGGTGTCGCTGTTTCAGCGGAATCAACGCTGGACATCGGTGCCAATGACGTGCTGATGCGCCAGGGTTTAAGCGGCGCGGCGCGGTTGAACATCGCAGGGGATGGCACCCTGACCTTTGGCGGCGATCAGAGCGGCTTCAGCGGCACTCTGGCCCGTGACAGCGGCACAGTGTTGCTCGACAACCTTGCCGACGCAGGCGAGATGACGCTTGCGCTCAGCGGCTCGGCAGCGCTAATTACCGGCGTGAATCCAGCCCTGGAGCTGAACCTTGTGGTTGACGGCGCTGTTTCCGTGACCTCGCTGGTTGAGAGTGTGGTGATTTCATCTGTGGAGCTGCAGGGCGGAACGCTGACAGTGGCGGATGGAGTTGATCTCGTTTTAGAGCAGCTGCAGATTCCCGCTGGTGTCACCGCCACAATTCACTCCAGCGGTCATGTTGTGATTTACACTCTCAGCGGCGGGGGCACGCTCTCCGTTGCCGGCGGCGGCAGCTTTGATATTATTGACAAATCTGTGTTCGATACGGATGGCGGCACTCTCACTGCAAGCAGCGGCACAACCTTGAATAGTGCTTTGAGCGTTTTATCGGAGCTGAATGTATGGTGGGATATAACCCTCACGCCAGCCACATTGCTGAGTGTGAGCAACCTGAATTTCTATGGCAGCACGCTCTCTGTCGCGGGTGGAGGCGGGTTGGCGGTTGGTGATTTAACTGTGTTTGAAGGTGCTGCTGCTGGCATTGAGCTGACCGGCGGCTCTTTGGTCAACAATATCGAAAGCTGTGCGATTGCCGTTGGTGGTGTTTTTGCGATTAATCCCGGCGCAGGCAACACACTGACGGTCGGGTCACTCGCCGGTGACGGCACCTTCCGACTGGACGGCGGTGTGCTGGCAGTCGCGGATGTCGCCTCCTCTGTGCACCTGGATATCAATGACGGCAGTGTTGTGCTGAGCGCGCCATCCGCGCCGGCAGTGCCTCTCTGGACATCGGGTGAGCCCGCTTTCTGGGTCGACGCCACAGCTTCGGAGTCGCTGGTGACCGGGAGTAATCTCCAGTGGCGCGACAAGCGTTACAGTGGCGGCATTCACACCATGCAAGCCACGGCCACAGGGGAGCAGCCAGTGATTCTCGCCAATGAGCTGAACAACAACAGCGTGGTCAAATTTGCTTCGCCCTCCTCCTCCACTTATAAGGGCATGGTCTGGGATCAGCGGTTGACCAATATCCGTACAGTCTTCTGGGTGATCGGCGCTCAGGAGGGCGGCGGCATGCTGCTCGGTGATGAGTCGCTGCTAGATTTTCTGCGCGGCGAGCTTGTGCCTAGTATCAGCAATTTCTTCGATTACCCTCTGAACACCCCTTATACAGCGCTGTTCAGCACTCGTTACGCCAATGCCAATCGGGATAATCTGCGGGATGTTCGCGATGGAACCACGCGGGTCAACGGTGAACTCTACGACTCTTTCCAGCGAGGCTTTCCCACACCTGGGTATCATGTGATCTCACTGCGTACGGCAGATGATACCGTTGCAAAAGCCTTTGCATCGGAACGGCTCTCTGATTATAATTTACGCTCCGGATGTCAGCGTCTCGGTGAGGTGCTGGTCTTTACCAATGCCCTGAGCGATGCGGAGATCCTGGACACCGAAAACTATTTGCAGAAGAAGTGGTTCGGGGGAGATGTGACCCTCGCCTCAGTGCGTCTGGGAGGCGCCTCCGCGACGCTCAGCGCTGTTGGCGGGAGCGTTCGGATCAACACTCTCAACCTGGATGCACCCGGGGTTGATCCACTACGCGCCCTCAGCAATATCGCTAAGGTTGAGCGGATTGAGGTGGGTGTGAGTGGCTACACTGTGAGCAATGCTACGCAGAGCGCTCTGCCTTTTAGCGCTGGCGAGCTGCGGGTTAGGAATGGCTGTGTGGTGACAGCCGATCTCTCGCTGGCCTCTGCGCCCTACATTGGCCAGCTCTCCGGCTCCGGCAGTGTGATCGTACATGCGGTAGCGGATCTGAGTGTCGGCGGTATAGTTGTTGCCGCGGATGAGAGCTTGACCGTGACCGGCAACGGGGCTGCCTTGCTGAGCAGCTTTCTCTATGCCAAGGATGCTCTTACTTTCAATGGCTTCGACGATGTTCTAATTGACCGGGCCTATGCGTATGAGCGCACGGTGCTCGGCTCTTCGTCTGGCCGGATTTCAATCGGTACTTTGAATGCCGCCGGAGTGCTTTCAATTTCCGGCGCGTTAGATGTCGGTGTGGGATATCTGGAGACGGAACCCCGGACTCTGCAGCTCCAGCTGGCCGAGGACGTGGCACTGAATATACAGGATGTGTATGGTAGAGGTACGCTGACCAGGAGCGGTGACGGCTCAGTAATCTGCGCCGGAACGCTATTGGTTGATGAAACCGATTTCACCATGTCCGGCGATGTGTTTGCAAGCATTGCATCGGTGAACCATAACTATAAAACACTCACTGTCAATGGCTCTGGTCGCGTTCCGATCACTATCTATACAGCCAACGGCAACAGGACTAAAAGCCTCAATTTTGTGCAGGGAGCTGCGGCAAATATCGGTAGATTAAATAACAACACCGGGGGTGAGGGTCGTTTTTATCTAAGAGCCGCTGATGCGACGGCTCTGCAGATCGGAACCCTCAGTTTCGGAGCGGCCAAGAATATGGCCTTTCCTGTTGGGCAGACGACTACTGTGGCCAATCTGAGTTCACTCCCTGGCAGCGCTATATATCTTTACGGCGGGGTGCTCAGCGTCACCGGCTCGGTGGCGAATGTTGACAAAATTGTGCTCTTCAATCAGAGTGGATATCTCAGCGAAGGGCTCTCTCTGCCTGACAACACAGCCCTGACGCTGAACGTATTTGAGGCGCGCGCCAATGTTGACGCGACCGTTGATCTGGGTCGGAACTCAGTGCTGACCCTGAACAGTGGCGTGAAAATTGAAACAGGGGCCAAGGTCACCTTTGTCAACGGAACTATCCTGCTTAAGACCGATATGGTCAGTGACACGGCGCTTGCGCTGCAGGGAACGTCAGTTGAGGTGGCGGGCGGCGCGACACTGAGTTCACCAGCCCTTGAGGGCATCGGCTCAATCTCAGTCGCCGGCGGCGGCTCAATCAGCTTCAATGAGAGCTACGGCTTTGCCGGCGCGATTGAAAACCAGGGCGGTTCAATCAATATCGACACCACCCGCACCAAAGTCACGCCATCAGGCCCGGTGGCTGCCCCGGCCTTCTGGGTGGATGCCAGTCAGAGTGGCTCGCTCGTGACAAACGGTGCCGGCAAATTGGAGTGGCTGGACAAACGCACAGTGCGCGATGGCACCCCCGGTCTGAACAAAGCCACCTCACTGGTGCGCATGCCGGTGATCATGGGGGGTCAGCTTAATGGTCTGCCAGTGGTGGATTTTGGAACGCTGGGCACCAGCAAAACCGATGAACGCGGCATGATCTGGAGCACCCGCTACACTGATGTGCAGGCCGTACACTGGGTGATCGGTGCGCAGAACGGCGGCGGCCAGATGCTGGGAGATTGGAATACCGGCGACATAGATTATTTCCGCTGCAGCGATCAGTCATCAACGCCCTTCAATTACGGCTATGCCGACTACCGCACGCCGCTCTGGTCAGGGGTCAGGTTTGCCACTCGTGGAAGAATCCCCAATATCCTCAATGGCGAAACCCGCATGAACGGGGAGATCCTTGCAGCACCCGGTCTGACCAACGGTTTTCCATCAGCTGGTTATCATCTGCTCTCACTGCGGGCCGCCGGTCCGACCTGGGCGGGCGCTTTTGCCAGTGAGCGGGTGAATAAAGATTATGGACACCGTTCCGGTGCCCAGCGGCTCGGCGAGGTGCTGATCTATCGCCGGCAACTGCTGCCAATTGAACAGGAGCAGAATGATGCCTATCTCTCAGCCAAATGGTTTGACCGTCCGGTGCCTGGTTACCGGGTGCTGGATGAGGGTCTTTTGACCTTGAGCGGCTCAGGAACCTTCGCCGGAGCACTGGTGAGCGCCTCGGCGATCAGTGCCGGCAGCGGCGGCATGTATATTGATGGTGATCTTATGCTCAGCTACACCGCCGCAGCTGGGGTGGGCGGCACAGTGATAACCGTAACAGAGCTGCCCGCTGCGGGCGAGGCGGTGATCTCAATCAACGGGGATCTGACTCTGGGCGATAAAGGAACAGTCGTGTTCGAGCAAGTCAGGCCGGGTGTCTACACCATTCTGGAACCTTCAGGCTCGCTGGTCGGCGCGGCCAATCTGGCTGCGTGGAGGGGTGAAGCCGCCGCCGGAATCAACGGCGCGGGCATGAAGATCGAGCTCTTGGTTGAGGACAATGCGCTCAAGGCACGCATTACCGCTAAGGGAACTGTCATAGTTATCAGGTAGGACACGGGATGCTGATAGACCGTTCCAGCTATGTTCATTATGGCCGCGCCCTACAATAAGACACCACGCTAAAGCGTGAACTACATACCGCTTTTGGTACGGTTTACCGAGTATGTAGTTCAGCCATTAGGCTGTTGCGGGAAAAGATGAGAGTTACTGAGGTAGCTCCGCGGCGATTTGAAGAAATAATGCACTTTGATTACAACATATTGCAGTTTTGTTTGAAAGCCAAGTGTGTTATTATGGGATTGTTTTTTAATTGATGTAAAATCAGGGAAAAAGGGAGAAAAAAGATGATATCACGTCGCAAGTTCATGGGTGCCGCTGCCACAGCCGCGGCTGCGGTTGGCTTTCCAACGATCATTCCATCCTCGGTCTTGGGCCAGGATGCGCCGAGCAAGACAATTCAGGTGGGTCAGATCGGATTTGGCCGCATTGGCCACGATATGGATGTGCCTGGCATTATTAAGTGTAAGGGTGTTAAATATGTGGCGGTGGCCGATCTGGACAAGGGACGGCTTGCCTCTGGCGTAAAGTATATGAATGATTATTATGCCAAGCAGAAAACATCCGTTGATATAAAAGGCTACCATGACTACAACGAGATCATCGGACGTAAGGATATCGATGCAGTGGCAATCTCCACCCCTGATCACTGGCACAGCCAGCCAGCGGTTGAGGCTGCCTTTGCAGGCAAGGATGTTTACATGCAGAAGCCCGCCTCGCTGACCATTGCCGAGGGACGTTTCTTCAGCGACGCGCTGACGCTGAACAAGGGCATCTTTCTGCTGGGTTCCCAGCAGCGCTCGTCCTCGCAGTTCCACCGCGCCTGCGAACTGGTACGTAACGGCGCTGTCGGCAAGGTAGCGCACATTGAGATCGGGCTTCCTGGTGATCCCGCTGGCGGGAGGACAGAGGAGATGCCGGTGCCTGAGGCGCTGGATTACAAGATGTGGCTCGGCTCCACCCCTGAGGTTTATTACACCGAGGATCGCGTTCATAATCAGAAGGGGATTATCGGGCGTCCAGGCTGGCTGCGCTGCGAGCAGTTCGGCGCCGGCATGATCACGGGCTGGGGCTCGCATCATCTCGACATCGCGCATTGGGCCATGGGCTGGGAGCAGAGCGGTCCTTTGGCGATTGATGGTAAGGGCCAGTTCCACACCGAGGGGCTGTGGGATGTGCATGGCGATTATGATATTACCCTGACCTACCCCGGGGATGTCACAATGCGCGTTTGGAACAAGTTCCCGAATGGCGCGCGCTTTATCGGCGAAGATGGCCGCTGGATCTTTGTCAGCCGCGGTGCCGCCAAGATGACCGCCTCTGACCCGGTTGCGCCCGGCCGCGCTTTGAAGGCGCTGGATGCCAGTGATCCGGAAATTCTGAAGTTTGAAATCCCTGAAAACGGGGTTAAGCTCTACAAGCATATTGGCAGCCATCATCAGAACTTTATTGACTGTATTCGTTCACGTAAAGAGAGCCTGGTGCCGGCTGAGACGGCCCACCGATCCTGCAGCGCCTGTCTGTTGGCGCATATCGGCATGAAACTGGGGCGCAAGCTGCAGTGGGATCCAGCCAAGGAGCTGTTTGTCAAGGACGATGAGGCCAACACCATGCTGGCCCGTGCCGAGCGCGCCCCATACGGTACCCGCCGCGCCTTTGAGCGGCTGAGCAAAAAAGGCTAACCTTCCACCACGGGGTTTACCCCCGTGGAGAACTGATTGAAACTGTGGCGCGCGGTTTGCGCCGCCCCTTCCACCACGGGGTTTACCCCCGTGGAGAACTGATTAAAATGACACAAAAACAATGGGAGCAGCTACTGGCTGCCATCAACGGCGAGCGACTCGACACTCCGATGTGCGGGTTTATCGCCGACAGTCCCTGGCTGCCTGAGTGGAGCGGCAAGGCCTCCATTCTGGATTATTACAGCTCGGACAAGATCTGGTTTGACACGAATATGGCGGCTGTACAGGCCTTTCCAGGCACCGCGTTTCTGCCGGGATTCTGGTCAGAGTACGGCATGTGCACTGAGCCATCCGCCTTTGGTTCAAGGCTGATCTGGCATGAGCATGATCTGCCTTTTGCCGAGCCAATTGGCAAAGAGAGCGAGTGCGCACTGCGCTTGACCAAGCCGGATGTCAGGAGCGCGGGGTTGCTGCCCTTCACGCTGCGACGGCTGCAGCTGATGCAGCCCGCAATTGAATCCGAAGGCCACGCCATCCGCTTTGCCGTTGCCCGCGGTCCGCTCAACATCGCCACCTTCCTGATGGGCACCACCGAGTTTTTGATGGCCATGCAGCTTGACCCTGAAGGGACACACGCCATGCTGGCGGTGATCACAGAGTTTCTCGAGGATTGGATCAAACTTCAGGCAGCCGCTTTTTCCTCGATTCGCGGGGTTTTTCTGCTGGATGATATTGTCGGCTTTCTCGGGCCTGATGATGTGGCGACCTTTGCCATGCCGTATTTAAAGCAAATCTACAGCGCGGTTGACAGCGAGGTGCGTTTCTTCCATAATGATGCCAATGGATTGAGCTGTGCGCCGCAGCTGGCAGCAGCTGGGATCAATTTGTTTAACTTCGGGTTTGAGCACCCGATAGATGAGATGCGCACGCTGGTGGGGGATAAGGTTGCCTTGCTGGGCAACATTCCGCCGCGCGATGTGCTGGCAGCCGGCACACCGGAGCATGTGCGCAGGAGTGTCGCTGAGATGAAAGAGCGTCTGAACGGAGATTTCACGCGGGTGGTCTTCTCCTGCGGCGGCGGTCTGCCGCCAGGGGTGCCCACCGCAAACCTGAACGCATTTATTGATGCTGTAGGGGCGAAAGATTTTTCGCCCCTACGCGCCCCAACAAGGAACAAAAACATATGAAACGCATATTTATAGCAACAGCACTGGCAGCTACCTGCCTTTTAAACACCCAAGCCGCCGATGAATACACCATCACCCCTGAGTGGCAGGCGGCAATCGAGAAGATCGCCCCTGAAAAGGCGATGGCAACCCCCAAAAAAGAGCGGAGCCTGCTGGTCTTCTCGCTGATCACCGGTTTTGATCATAAGGTCACCCCGAAAACCAGCGCGGTGGTCAAGCTGCTCGGCGAAAAGAGCGGGGCCTGGAAGGTGGTGGAGAGCAATGATATTGAGCAGTTTACGCCGGAGAATCTCAAGGCCTATGATGCGGTGGTGCTCAACAACAACTGCCCCACTGGTAAAGACCGCGACATCTTCCGTGACGTTCTGATCAATCTGGTGGATAAGCACGGTGCCGCTTACAAAGATTTACCGCTGGCCGAGCGGGAGGCCAAGGCCAAGGCACTGCTGGCTTCATTGATGAGCTATGTCGAAAATGGCGGCGGGTTGATTGCGCTGCATGGCGCGATCGCAAACTTCAACTACAACGATGATTTCAGCGCAATGATGGGCGGCAGTTTCCACTTTCATCCGGCTGCGCAGGAGCTGGCGCTGAATGTGGTTGACAAGGAGCACCCGCTGACAAAATGTTTTGGCAACAAGCCCTTTGTGCACAAGGACGAACCCTATCTCTTTAACCGCGCTTATGAGAAGATGAACTTTAAGCCCCTGCTTGAGATGGATATGAGTAATATCAAGGATAAGCGGCTTGATAAACTGCCGACCATGAAACGCTACACTGCCTGGATCAAGCGCCATGGCAAAGGCCACGTCTTTTACTGCTCACCCTCCCACTTCCCGGCGAGTTTTGATCAGCCGGCCCTGCTGCACTTCATGCTGGGCGGTATCCAGTACGCGCTCGGCGATCTGGAGTGTGATGATGCGCCAGTGAAGTGAGCTGAACTTCTTGTTTTTTACAACAGGAGTTGAGCGAATAGCAACTAGCAATAATTCGGCTACGCCGAATTATATGATTCCGCCCCGCGGAATGGCAAGCGCGAGAACTGATTTATGAATAGTTCGACTTGGGAAAGTTACGGGGAAGAGGGTGGTCAACGTCTCCTGATTTCTAATCGACATCTGTGTTCAGCTGACTGCTATACTTGTGCAAGTAATCAGAAGAACCCCGAAGGGGTGTAGTCACCTTAGCCCGGGGCAAGCGAAGCGAAGCCCCGGGAGGTAAGAAGTTAGATTTGCGGCCTGAAAGGGCTCCTCAATATCGTGGTTGAGGTGTCCTTTCAGGACACATAAATGCGGGCTCCGGATACCCGGGACGTTGTCCCGGGCTATGGTGAATCCGGCCCGTTGGGCTGGTAATACGAACAATCCTAATCAAACAACGGCTGCCTGTGGCTGGTAGAAAGAGACGAGGATTGGGATCATGCGGGGAATCGTCCACCAGCATCGTTGTTCCGGGAGCGCCGACGTACTTCGTCGGCATTGTTTTCGCCATGCCGACGTGGATGTCGGCGCTCCCGGGGATGTGCTCACCAGCGGGAAAGTGCGCGTTGTTTGGCATCTTCAGATCTTGCTTGGTGCCGAATTAAGGAAAAGTGCCTGCAAGCAAGCTGCTTGCACTGCTCCATTATCATTTTCAATTCAAGTTCACTTAAAGTCTTTTTTTTAAACTTTCATATTGACATATGTAGATGATTAAATGTATTATGCCCCGCATGAAGAGAGATAGTACATGTATCCAGGAGCAGGGGTTGAGCGTTGAGTTTCTTGAAAACACATCGCGCATGTTGCGCATGCTGTCGCATCCGCACCGCTTGAAAATTATTGAAATTCTTGATCGGGAGGGGGAGTGCAATGTCACGACCCTGATCGATGAAGTTGGTCAGCCGCAATCTTCGGTCTCCCACCATCTGAATCAGATGAAGCGCATGCACCTGTTGGGGTCGCGGCGTGACGGGCGCGAGGTTGTCTATCGGATCATTGATCCGCGCGTGCTCAGTTTGTTGAATTGCATCTGTTGTAGTTATAAGGAGAGTAAAAGATGAAACGTTTGAGGCTAACTCTTTTCAGTACCAGGTATCCCTGGTTGGTGGTGATCACAACCGCACTGGCAGTGGTGTTTTTCGGAGCTCAATTTCCTAAGGTCAAGTTTGACAATGATCCGGAAAACATGCTTTCCAAGGATGAGTATGTGCGCGTTCTGCACAATGAGGTTAAAGAGCGCTATCAGCTCTTCGATTTTGTAATCGCCGGTGTAGTGAACACTGAGCATGCGGATGGTATTTTCAATGTGGAGTCGCTGGGCCGTATAGACGCGCTGACACACGAGTTGATCTCGCTGCGTAAAAACGCGGATGGCTTGCCTGAGGTGCTGCGCGATGGCAAACCTTTCGCGCCTGATTTGCAGCCAAAGAGCTGGTGGCAACGGATATTGGCGCGTGTCTTCAGCCATGATGTGAACAACCTCTTTGATGAATCAGGGGGCTCGGTAATTATCACAGATGAGATTATCAGCCCCAGTGTGGTTGATAATATCCGCCAGGATGGCACGGGGCAGCTGGCGATTGAGTATCTGATGGAACGTGCGCCTTTGAACCGCGACGAGGCGCTGCGTGTCAAGCACGACGCCATGGGCAACCCCCTGTATAAGGGCACACTGGTCTCGGAGGATGGTCATGCCATGGTGCTTTACATACCGATCATCGCCAAACCTTACTCCTACAATGTGGCCAACCTTCTGGAGGCGCTCACCAGGGAGTGGCCCGCAGCTGACAAGGTTTACATCACAGGTCAGCCCGTGGCGCAGGACACCTTCGGGGTGGAGATGCTGGTTCAGATGGCCTCCTCAGCGCCTTTGGCTGGATTGGCAATATTTCTGCTGCTGCTCTTTTTCTTCCGCCGAATCTCGCTGGTCGTGGCGCCCATGGTTGTGGCAGTGGTGAGTGTTATCTGCACCATGGGGTTGTTGATCGGGCTGGGTTATGATGTGCATATCATGAGTTCGATGATCGCGATTTTCCTGATGCCGATCTCAGTGGCCGACTCGGTGCATATTCTGAGTGAGTTTTATGATGTTTACCCCCGTTTTCGTGACAAGGCGGAGACGATCAAGCATGTGATCAGCCACCTGTTCAAGCCAATGCTCTACACCTCGTTGACAACCATCGCCGGTTTTGCGTCGCTGGCCACCACCCCGATACCGCCAGTGCGTGTTTTTGGTTTGCATGTGGCCTTTGGTGTGGCGCTGGCCTGGGTGCTGACCATGACGCTGGTGCCTGCTTACATCATGCTTTTTGTGCGCACCAAGACCTTGGACGCGTTGCAGCCTGATGGGCAACATAAGCGTAGCGGAGCGTTGGGGCGGCGGCTGGCCTCTGTCGGGGACTTCTCCTATCGGCGATGGAAGGTGATCCTGTTCATCACGGTTGCGCTGGTCGCGGTTTCGGCTTACGGCATCTCCAAGATCAGAGTTAATGACAATCCGGTCAAGTGGTTTACCGAAAATCATAAAATCAGGGTTGCGGACGATGTGCTGAACAGCCACTTTGGCGGCACCTACACCGCTTACCTGACGCTGCGGCCTGCTGTGGCGGAGAGCTCCAACCCGGCGGGCAGGGTAACGGCTCTGCGTGAGTTTATCCTGGCGCGCATGGAGCCGGGGAGCGAGGTTACGCATGAGTTTGAGAGCATCCTGAATCAAGCGGTCGCCGAGGCCGGGCAAGAGCGCACTGCGGATGAAAAGGCTTTCTTCGCGGGGTTAACCGCAAAGGTCGAGGCGCTTGACACGCGGATCAACGGCGGCTGGCAGGCGCTGGGTGATGTGATCAACTACCTTGAACCTGATCAAGTGACACTGCAAGCCATATCGCAGGCAATACAGGCGCAAGGCGGCGCACAGGAGCGTCAGCGGCTGATGCAGGCGCTCCGGGCGCACTCCGAGATCACCGGTGCCGCGCTTCAGGAGCAAGCGCTTGAAATTATCGACCGGCAGAGCACGATCTCCCTGCTCTCCCTGCTGAACGAGGCACTGGCCGAGGTGACTGCGCCCGCTTTCAAGCAGCCCGCCAATCTCGCCTGGGTTGAGCAATTACAGGGGTTCCTGGCAACTGCGCCCAAGGTTGGTAAAACCAGCTCAGCGGTTGACGCGTTAAAGAAGGCATCCTTTGAGTTGAACTACGACGCCTCGGCGGCTCAGGAGCGCAACAACACCTTTTACAGCATTCCAGGGTCGCCCTCGGCCGTGGGGCAGGTCTTTGTGCAGCTGGAGGGCATGAAGAAAAAGGATTCGCTCTTCCATCTTGTGACCAAGGATTACGAAGAGGTCAACCTCTGGGTGCAGTTAAAGAGCGGCGACAACACCGATATGCAGGCTGTGGTGGAGCTGACCCAGGGTTGGATCCGCGACAACCCCGCACCAGTGGCCATGACAAGCGGGTGGGCGGGCTTGACCTATCTGAATGTGGTCTGGCAGGAGAAGATGGTGACCGGCATGTTGAGCTCCCTGCTCGGCAGCTTTGTGGTGGTTCTGATTATGATGGTGGTGCTCTTCCGCTCACTGATCTTCGGGGTGCTGGCAATGCTGCCCCTGACTGTTACGATCACCTTTATTTACGGGGTGATCGGGTTGGTCGGCAAGGACTATGATATGCCGGTGGCAGTCCTCTCCTCTCTGACGCTGGGCCTCAGCGTGGACTTTGCAATCCATTTTCTGGAGCGTGCGCGGGAGATCACCGCCGCCACCGGGAGCTGGCAAAAGGCGGTGGCAGCGATGTTCCAGGAGCCGGCCATGGCCATCAGCCGCAATGCGATTGTCATCTCAGTCGGCTTCACCCCGCTGTTGTTCGCCCCGCTGGTGCCCTATAAAACAGTGGGCTTTTTCCTGGCAACCATTATGGCGGTCTCGTGGCTGGCCACGCTCTTTATCCTGGCCGCGCTGATCACCGTGCTGCAGAAGTATCTGTTTAAGGAAGTGGTTTAGTGTTTAGGCTGTGGGTGTTTAGGGTTTTGCGGGAGATGGGAGTGATGGGATTGACGGGAAGTATGTTTTGCTGGCTGTCTGCGTGCTATGCACTGGCAGGCAGCCGAGTGAGCTGATGCAATATGCCTTTACATGGAATTGAATTGAAAGTGATCATGGAGTAGTGCAAGCATCCTGCTTGCAGAGGGTGGAGTAGTGCAAGCATCCTGCTTGCGGAGAAAGGAGAAAAAAAATGAAAAAACTAACGGTTTTACTGGTTGCGGCAGGTTTTGCCGGAATCCTGCTCGGAGAGCTCTCAGTGGATGAGATTGTGGAGCGCGCTAATCAGGCATCGTACTACGCAGGTGATGATGGCAGCGCGGATGTGACCATGACGATCACAGATAAGGGCGGCTCAACCCGCTCTCGCGAGTTCACGGTGCTGCGCATGAACACTGGTGCAGGCACTCAGAAGTTCTATGTTTACTTCAATAAACCAGCTGACCTTTATAAGCAGGTTTTCCTGGTTTGGAAAGAGGTCGCCGAGGGCAGGGATGACAGCCGCTGGATGTGGCTGCCGGCCTTGAATCTCAAGCGCAGCATTGCGCCGGGGGATAAGCGCACCTCTTTTGTGGGCTCGGACTTTGTCTATGAGGATGTCTCCGGCCGCAACTTGAGAGAGGACATCCATGAACTGGTGGAGACTACTGCTGACCAGTACGTGGTGAAAAACACCCCGGTCAAGCCTGAAGCAGTTGAGTTTGCCCACTACACGATCTGGATTGACAAGGCAACCATGTTGCCGCGCAGGGCCGAGTATTATGACAAAACCGGCAAACTCAGCCGCACAGTGGAAGCCACGAAAGTTGAAACAATCCAAGGCTTTCCCACCGTGGTCGAATCCGTTGCCAAGGATCTCAACTCCGGCAGTACAACGGTCAATACTTACGCGGCCATTAAGTACAACATCGGCTTGAATGAACGCATATTCACTGAGCGTTTCCTCAGAAGACCGCCCAGAGAGGCGATCAGATAAAAGCGCCTTGTTTTCCAGGAGAGTTGCGATGAGAGATAGATCAATGAGGGGGCTGCGGTTGGCGCGCGCTTTAGCACTCGCCCTTGTGGCTGCGGGCAGCGTGGCGTATGCGCTGGAGCTGCCATGGGGCGAAGAGTTGCACGGCTTTGTCGAAGGGCGCGGTGGCGTGCGGACACGCAACGATCCCGGCGAGAGCGAGCGCAGCCTGACCGAGCTGCGCGCTCAGCTTGATTCGCTGAATCATTTTGAGCTTTTCCAGCTTCAATTCCGCGGTGACTTGGTCTATGACGAGCTGGCGCATGATATCGGTAAGGTCGATCTGGAGCGCGGCCAGGGCTTCTTTGATCTGCGGGAGCTGAATGTAGTTTTCTTTCCAGTGGATTGGGCCGATGTCAAGGTGGGGCGTCAGATACTGACCTGGGGCACCGGGGATCTGCTGTTTATTAACGACCTTTTTCCCAAAGATTGGAACTCGTTTCTGCTTGGTCGGGAGGAGCAGTACCTTAAGGCGCCTTCGGATGCGATTCTGGCGAGTTTCTTCCCCTCTTTTGTCAACATTGATCTGGTTTATGTGCCGCGCTTTGACGCTGACCGTTATATTGACGGCGAGCGGGTTTCGTTCTACGATATGAACGGACGCTATGTGGGCGATGATTCCGTGATGCGGGCAGGCCGCCGCGACGATTGGTTCAAGGATGATGAGATTGCCGCGCGTCTCTACCGCAGATTCTCAGAGTATGAGACCGCGCTCTATCTCTATCACGGCTTCTGGAAGAGTCCGGTTGGCTATGATGTCTCAGATAACAGGCCGTACTTCCCTGAACTGAATGTGGTTGGCGCCAGTGTCAAGGGCGCCGCGGCGGGCGGCATCGTCAATTTTGAGACAGGCTATTACGACTCAGCCGAGGATCGCGGCGGTCGTGATCCATACATCCCCAACTCCGAGTTGCGTCTGCTCACCGGCTACCAGCGCGAGTTGGCTCAGGAGCTGACCGCGGGCGTGCAGTACTATGTTGAGTGGATGATGGATTACAATGACTACACGGCGACTCTGCCGCCGGACTCCGCGGCCCGTGATGAGCTGCGGCACGTGGTGACACTCAGATTGACCCAAATGCTGATGAGCCAGAATCTGATCCTCGATCTGTTCACCTTCTTTTCGCCCTCAGATCGCGATGCCTACATTCGCCCCGGCGCAACCTATAAAATCTCCGACAACTGGAGCACAAATCTCAATGGCAACTTCTTCTTCGGCGAACGTGATTACACCTTCTTTGGCCGGTTAAGAAGAAACAACTCGGTGAATTTTTCAGTGCGTTACAATTTCTAAAGCAGCTAAAGCAGCTAATTGTTGTAACCAAGTTGAGTTTATCAATATGCGAGAGTTTTTCGCGCTCACTGAACATTTAATGGTTAAGAGCGCGCTGCTTTAGTAACAAACGCTACGCGTTTGGGGAAGTTTATTGGGAATGATAATAAAGCAGAGCAAGCATCCTGCTTGCTATGGAATTTTATCCTGAAAGGAAGAGTGTTATATGAAAGTAGTTATTATTGGCGGTGTTGCCGCCGGACCGAAAGCAGGCTCACGCATCAACCGGCTGTGCGGCGACGCGGAGGTGACCATTGTTGAAAAAGGGGAGTTTCTCTCCTACGCCGGCTGCGGCTTACCCTATTATATCTCAGGGGTCGTCAAGGAGCAGAGAGAGCTGATGTCAACTCCGGTGGGCACGGTGCGCGACTGTGTTTATTTTCAGGATGTGAAAAATGTGCGTGTTTTGAACCGCACCGAGGCCACTGCGATCGACCGCGAGGCGCGCACAGTCACGGTTGTCAGCCGTGAGGGCATCGAGCAGAAGCTGCCGTACGATAAGCTGGTGCTGGCCACTGGTGCGCAATCTGTGATACCGCCTATCAAAGGGGTGGAGCTCGAAAATGTCTTTAATCTAAAGGATATTGAGGATGCTGAGCGCATTAAAACAATGCTGGGTGACAAAAAGGCCTTGAACGCGGTGATTGTCGGGGGCGGGTTGATTGGCGTGGAGGTGGCTGAGGCCTTTCAGGAGATGGGCTGCCGGATCACCGTGATCGAGTTTCAGCTGCAGATTCTCTCGCTGGTGGATCCGGAGATTGCAGCGCTCGCTGAAAAACACTTTGAAGCCAACGGTGTGAAGATCAAAACAGGCACCAAGGTTATGGAGTTCAAGGGCGAGACCAAGGTCTCGTCAGTGGTGACTGACAAGGGCGAGTTTCCCGCTGATATTGTTGTGATGGCAGTTGGGGTGCGCCCTGCAACTGGGTTGGCGGTGGCAGCTGGCCTGAAGATTGGCCCCACCCGGGCGATCGCCGTCAATGCCCAGATGCAAACCTCAGACCCTGATATCTTCGCTGTCGGCGATTGCGCTGAAAAGTACCACCTGCTCACAGGGCAGCCCTGCTACGTGCCCTTGGGCTCAACTGCCAACAAAGAGGGGCGGGTGGCTGCCAATGCGATCTGCGGGGTGCACGACGCCTTTCCAGGTGTACTGGGCAGTGCGATCTGCAAGATCTTTGATTACTCTGTGGCATGCACAGGGTTGGGGGAGGGAGCGGCGCGCGCGGCTGGTTTTGATGTTGTGACCTGTTTGTCGCCAGCACCCGACAAACCGCATTTTATGCCAACTGCCAAGTTGCTCTATCTCAAATTGATTGCCGACCGCAAAACTCGTAAAATTCTGGGTGCGCAGGCCACAGGGCCGGGGGTGGCTGACCGCCGCATTGATGTGGTGGCTGTCGCGCTGGCAGCCGGCATGACAGTCGATCAGGTGGCGCACCTGGATCTGACCTATGCCCCGCCATTCTCGCCGGCAGTGGATAATCTGCTGACCGCTGTCAACATCCTGCGCAATAAAATGGATGGTTATCTGAGCGGCGTGACACCCGCTGAGCTCCATGCCATGTACGAAGCTCAAAAAGAGTTCACCCTGCTCGATCTGCGCTCGCCCACTGAATATCAGCAGATGCGGATTGAGGGCAGCACCCATATTCCATTGGGCACGCTACGCCAAAGAGTTGGTGAACTGAGCCGGGAAAAACCTATTGTCGCATACTGTAAGATGTCGCTGCGCGGCTATGAGGGTGCCTTAATTCTGAAAAACGCGGGCTTTAAGGATGTAACTGTGATGGACGGCGGTCTTCTGATGTGGCCAGGAAAATTGATCAAGGGCTAGGCCTGCCAGTGCAGGCAGGATGCTTGCACTACTCCATTATCACTTTTACGGTAATGTCTCAATAATCCGCTTGGAGCAGCCTCCCGTCTCCGCGCTTCGCAGCTACGCCGGACACGGAAAGGCTGGACAACAAACCTTACGGGGCAGCCGTTTGTTGTTCACGCTTCAGCGTGCTCTTTGCTCTCTGGCCGATTATATCCTTGATCCGCAGCCGTCGTCGGCAGGAACTCTCATCCTGGTTTTATAGTTTCAGGGATTTGCGAAAGGCGCGAAGAGTTTTCAGCAAGAATTTTCGATGAATCGTAAATTGTGCTTCCTGCTTGACACACACCGCTGAAAAGCGTATAAAGCGCCATTCATATGAAAAAAGAAAAATCTTATAACCGCCGTGGCGACCGGTCACGGGGTTCGTTTCCTCGGAAGAATCGTCATCCTGGCCTGGCTGAAAATCAGCCGCAGCGCCGTTTAGAAACACCAAAGGGCGAGATCCCGGAGGAGTTTGCCAAAACTGTTTTTGGCAGTGTCCATCCTTTGCTGCAGCACGCCGTGCTGGCTCAGGGCTTTGAAGTTCCCACGCCGGTGCAGGAGCAATCGATCCCTGAGCTGGTGAAAGGGCGCGATATTTGCGGGTGTGCCCAGACCGGCACTGGCAAAACAGCCGCCTTCCTGCTGCCGATTCTCAACAGCCTGTTGGAGTCCGGCACGAAATCCGAGCGAGGAAAACCGCGTGCCCTGATCATTGCTCCCACCCGTGAGCTGGCCGCCCAGATTGCCAAGAGCACCGTTGATTTTGCACGCTACACACGGGTTTCGTTCGCAGTGGTCTTTGGCGGTGTGAGTCAGCAGCCGCAGGTCAGAGCGCTCAACAACGCCGCCGACATTGTGGTGGCAACGCCGGGCCGGTTGCTTGACCTGATGAATCAAGGTTGCATTTCGCTCGACGCAGTGCAGCATTTTGTTTTAGATGAGGCCGACCGCCTCCTGGATATGGGCTTTTTGCCTGACATCAAAAAAGTTCTTGAGGCTCTGCCGGAAAAACGCCAGACCATGTTCTTCTCAGCGACCCTCTCGAAAGAGGTGTTGCAACTCTCTGATGCAATGGTTCGTGATCCGTTGCATGTCCGGATTGACCCAGGCACCCCGACAGTTGACAAGATCAATCAGTCGTTGATGTTTGTGGACAAAGCCAAGAAGAGCCATTTGCTGATCTGGTTGTTGGAAAATATGCCGGAGATGAAGCGGGTGATTGTTTTTTCGCGGATGCGGCACAGTTCAGATAACATTGCTCGTAAGCTCAGCCAGGCAGGCATTGCCGCTGCAGCCATCCACAGTGATAAGACCCAGTTTGTGCGCACCAAAACACTGGATGATTTCCGCAGAGGACGTGTGCGGGTTCTGATTGCCACTGATATCGCCTCGCGCGGGATCGATGTTGAGGGGATTACGCATGTGATCAATTATGATCTGCCGGAAGAGGATGAGTCGTATGTTCATCGCATCGGACGCACCGCGCGTGCTGGCAGCGAGGGTGCCGCGATCTCGTTCATTAGCCAAGGCCAGCGCAATCTGCTGCGCGGCATTGAACGGCTGATCAAAAAAACGATCCCGCGTGATAAAGAGCAGCCGTATCATGATGAAGCCGTGGAAAACTCGCTTGTAGGGAGCGGGGCAAAAGAGAAGCCACAGGGCCGCTTCACGCGCTTCCGTAATCCAATGCGGGGTAAAAACCGCGGCGCGGTCAAGCCTGACCGCACCAAACGGATGACACCGGGGCTCCGCCCCGGAACGGCAGCGTCGACCTCTGCGGAGAGAGCGGCCGGTGCCTCTGAGCAGCCTGGGCGGACAACCGCCCGGCGCAGCAGTGAAACATCCGCCTCTGCTCCCAAGACATCGGGCGAGAGGGTTGACAAGCGCAAGGGTAAAATCAGCCGTAAACCCAAAAATGTGCCACCCTGGATGCAGCGCTGAGCCGTGAAGCGGAGGGAGCTGCTTTAGTCGCTTAAGCGACTGGAAAAACAATTAATTGTTCTTTCCAAAGAGTTGTCTGTCAGCCCTTTTTGCAGCTCGATTCACAACCATCCACCGCATAGCGGCGGATATACTTCGCAACCATCCACCGCATAGCGGCGGATATACTTCGCAACCATCCACCGCATAGCGGCGGATATACTGTGTTGCTTTCAGTATGTCCGCCGCTATGCGGTGGACGCCCATTTTTTACCTCTTCGATTTTTCACCTCAAAAACAGCGTAGCGCATTGCATCCGCCGTGCGACCTGCAAGTTTCATGGAAAGTTGAAATGTGTAGTGTTGGCGGCCCTTGTCCGGCATAGTTCCGCAATGCCACGGCGTAGCCCCGCTTGCGGGCGAAGCCGGGTTGCGGGAAGACGACGGATGAGCCAAACAAAGATCATGAAAACCCGTGACCAGCCTTTGGCGAACAAGCGCCTGACATCCGCAATTGCTTCTGAGAAGCAACACTACACCCCGGGACGTACTTTTCACTTGCCTGTAGTAAAATGCCGCTGGTAGAGCGGCATTTTACACCCAGCGACAACCCTTGCACTCCGCAGTGCAGCGCATGTGTAGTAGTCGCTCTGCGGGCGACATTGGGCGACGATGATGTGCGACGATAGCGGATTACGATTAGTAACCCCGCCCTTGAAAATCGTCCACCAGCATCGTCGCCGCCATCGTCAACCGATCTCTGAAATCCAAAATCAAAAATCCAAAATCTAAACTCCGCGCCTTGCGCGGATTTAGGCCCTTACCGAAGAATAAGACAAACATGTTGGTCCTTAAAAAAATGTTGTCGGTGGGTAACCTTAATCTCAATCCTTGTCTCTTTCAGCCTGACCTGATCGCCGCTGCTTGCACTACTCTATTATCACTTTTAGGGTCACGTCTCAATAACCCGCTTTGAAGCAGGCTAAAGCCTTCTGTAATCGATTATTGTATTTGCCTCAGATTGCTAAAAGCGGTATGCTTGATTTCATTTTAGTAAAACAGGGTTGTTTGGCATTAGAAGGATGCTGATTTGGCGCTTAATGTTTTAATTAAGGTGAAGCTGTTTTAAAATCCACTTAAAAATAGAGGGTGCTATGATGTTACAAAAAATTGTGTTTGCTTCTACTTTGGTCGCTTTGATGGCATGCGGAGCTGATATTCCAAAGGTGCCGATGCGTGAGCACCTGATCAGCGAGTGGCAAAAGCTGGCGGCAGGCGAGATTCAGAGCGCTGATCTGGTGCAGGCGCAAGCCGGTACCGCAGCGGCACTCGGTTTTGAACGCGGGTTTGTCAGGCTGCCAGTGAATTTCAAGGGCACGCAGATTGAGCGGGTCTCCTGGGACCTGCCTGTGAATTTTGATTTGATTCGCTCCAAAGGGATTGCCTTTGATTTCTATTGCGCTGACATGAGCGTGTTTGTCTCATGCAGCTTATACCTGCGTGTTGATGGTCATTGGCAGCAGACAACCTTCATGCCGGGCAGCAATGGACAGTGGAGTCGGATTGTGCTGGAGAAAGTCGAGTTTAAAGCAGATAATCCGGCGGTGAACTCGCGCAGCTTTAAACATGTTGATCGCATCCGTATCTCCGGCTGGCGCGGCGCGGATAAAGATACAATCTGCGCGCTGGCGAATGTGAGTCTGATCCCGTTTAAGCCTGATGTTCTTTTGCTGACTGGTCTCTCTTCCGCTAAAGACAGTCAGGATCTCTCCCAGTATCAGATGTACTCGGATTCGCTCTACGACTCTCTGCAGCGGCTGGGTGTAGAGAGCTTCCAGCTGGATGATACTGCGCTTGATCAAGCCGCGCTGGAGGGCATCGCAGTTGTTGCTCTGCCTTACAGCCAGTCGCTGCCAGAGAGTGCGCTGCGGATTTTACAGAATTTTGTGCAGCATGGTGGCAAGGTGATGGCGTTTTATACCTTGCCAACAGGTGTTTCCGAGCTTTTAGGGGTCAAAAAAGGGAGCTGGATCAAGGATGAGAGCGGCGCTTTCGCCGGGTTTTCGCGGGTTGGCGCAGGAGTTGTGGGGCAGCCCGAATTCGCGCCGCAGGGGTCATGGTGTGCCAATGTTTACCAGCCGGATGCTACGGTGCCGGGCGGGCGAGTGATAGCTGTTTGGCGCAGTGGTGCCGGCAAGGCAACCGAGCATCCCGCCATCATTGCAACCGCTGCCGGCGCAGTGGTCGGGCATGTCTGGCTGCGGGGCGGGGAACCGCAATCAGGGGCACTGCTGATGAGCCTGCTGGGGGAGCTCGCTCCATCCTTATGGGAGAAACACGCGCGCCGGGCTTTTGATAAGATCGGCCAGATCGACGAACTGGACGGATACCAGGCGTTTTATGATTTTATTAAGCGCGGCAAAATGAAAACTACCACTGCGGCGCTGCTGGAGGAGAGTGCTACGGCGCATCGTCAGGCAAAGGAGGCCTATGCCAGGAAGGATTGGCCCCTCAGTTGCGAGTTGAGCGAGCGTGCGGCAGGGCTGGCGGTTAAATGCTGGTGCAGCTCTTTTGAGGCGGTTGCCGATGAGCATCGCGCACTCTGGTGTCATAGCGCTTTCGGGCTGAGCGGCCAGAGCTGGGATGATTCAATTAAGTTTTTAAAAGAGCATGGCTTCAATGCGATTCTGCCCAATATGTCGTGGGGCGCCACCGCCTACTATCCATCCAAGGTTTTGCATGAGCACAGCTCGCTGGCGGAGCAGGGGGATCAGATCGCGCAGTGCCTGGCGGCCTGTCGCAAATATGGGGTGAAGTGCCATATCTGGAGGGTCTGCTGGAACACCGGACGACGACTCTCAAAAGAGGATGCGCAGCAGTTGCGCGAGCAGCAGCGCTTGCAGATGAGTGACAGTGGCGACGATGAAAACATATGGCTCTGCCCCTCGCACCCCGTAAATCAAAAGCTGGAGGTTGACGCCATGTTGGAGGTGGTGCGCAATTACGCTGTGGATGGGGTTCACTTCGATTATATCCGCTATCCAAGCAGTAACTACTGTTTTTGCGAGGGGTGTCGAACACGCTTTGGCCAACGCTGCGGCCAGGAGCTGAAAGACTGGCCGCAGAGCGTCAAAAAAGGTGGTGCCCACTATGAACAATGGCTGGAGTTCCGTCGCGACAATATTACCAAGGTGGTCAGCGAGGTTGCGACCAAAGCCCGCCAGATACGTCCAGAGGTGGAGATCTCCGCTGCAGTCTTCCGCCATGCGCCGGGAGACCGCGACTCTGTTGGGCAGGATTGGCAGAGGTGGTGCGAGAAGGGGTGGCTGGATTTTGTCTGCCCCATGGATTATGTTGACTCAACAGCCGCTTTCAGCAACATGGTTAAGGTTCAAAAAGAGCTGGTGGGGGATGTTCGCATGTACCCTGGCATCGGACTCTCATGCTGGAAGGATAGCTCCAACCATGCAGTCACACTCGTCCGTCAGATTGAGGCGGCCCGCAAGGCCGGGCTGCAGGGATTCACTGTTTTCAATTATGACAGATATGCGGAGCAGAGCCTGCCCTACCTCAAACTCGGTGTGACCAAAGACTAAAGCACTAAAGTAGTTTTTGCCGCAACCAAAAGAGTTCGTGTGATGTGCGGAAGGTCGTCGCCCTCATTCAGAAGTTTATGGTTAAGAGCCCGCTGCTACAGTAACAAACACCCCGCGTTTGGGGAAGTAAAGGTAACCTCTCAATAACCTGCCAGGGCTTGGCGTTCTTAGTCGCTTAGGCGACTAGAAAAAACAATTAATTGTTCTTTCCAAAGAGTTGTCTGGTGTCGCCTTATTGCGACTTATTTTGCAGTCATCCACCGCATAGCGGCGGATATACTTCGCAGTCATCCACCGCATAGCGGCGGACATGCTGGAAGCAACCCTACACCCCGGGGTGCGCCTTTCACGAGTCTGGCGCAAAATGACGCTCGCAGAGCGGCATCGGTTGACGATGCTGTGCGACGATGTTGGCGGACGATTGAAAACCCCGCCCTTGAAAATCGTCCACCAGCATCGTCACCGAATGCGCAGCCGAGCTCCAGTAGGTTTGATTTCCAATCGGACAGTCCGCAAAATTTTTACCTAAAAAACAACTCAGCGCAGCTTCGACCTTCGCCGCTCAGCACGGCTTGATAATAACAGCGACAGCTGCGCTCTGCTCGGCTGTCAGAATCAGTGTCGCGCCGTTCAACCCTTTAATCAGGGCCGCCGCCACGCAGGCGATCGTGGATGCGCCTGCCAGCTCGCCGCATAAATCCTCCAGTCGAAACGTCGGCAGCGGCAGAGCGATAGCTGCCTTCTCGCCGCCTACGTACAGCGCGGTCAGCTCCGCGGCGTTTAAACCAGCGCGATGCAGCGCGGCACTGACCGCGCTCCCGGCATCGGGCGCCAGGCCGCAGCCCGCGATCTCCGCCAGTGCGTGTTCGGCTGAGGCTTCAACCACCAGTGCCGCAGCGGCTTCGCCTTGCGGCTCTCCGGTGCCCTCTGCCAGCAATCGCGGTAGCGAGAGTGCGTCACAGCCAACTGCCAGCATGCACTTTGAGCGGCCAGCGCGAATGGTGTCGCAGGCCTCCACCAGTGCTGCGCCTGAGGCAATGCAAGGGTTGGTGATGTTGTCGTGGGCGCCGGTGAGCGACCACTCCATGCAGGCCAGGCTGACCGCTGTGTTGGAGTAGGCGTGCGGAAAGATAAATGGTTTGACCAGGCGCGGCCCCTTGTTGATAAAGTCGGCAAAGAAGAGCTGTTGCGTTGAGGCGCAGCCCCAGGCCGTGCCTGCCATAATGCCGGCGTTTAAACTCTTGAGTGTTGCAGCAGTGTGGCGGGCCTCGCGCAGCGCCGCGCCGCAGGCACAGAGAAACAGGCGGCTGCTATGGTCCAGGTAGGGTTTGGTGGCAACGCCGTAATCAGCGATCTCAAGCTCAAAGAGCTCGCCCACCAGCGGCGGCTCCTCAGCGTCCGGCAGCTCAAAGCGCTCCAGCGGAAAGCAGGCGCTCTCACTCTCTTCCAGTGCCGCCCGTGTTTCCTCATTATCGCAGCCCAGCGCAGTGATCAAGGCGGAGCCGGTAATGAAGATTCGGTTCGCCTGTTGGATCTGCGACGGTGTCGCGGTGCGGCTGACCACCAGCGCGGAATTGCAACCCCCGAAACCGGCGGAGTTGGAGAGCACATGCTGCAGCTCAGCACTCCGCGGAGTTGTCACTACATCCAGCGCGCACTCCGTATCCTGTTCGGTCAGACCAGCGGTGGGGGGGATCAGGTTGTCCCGCAGCGAGAGCACTGCCGCTATCAGCTCCACTGCGCCAGCGGCCCCCAGCATGTGGCCCAGGGCGCCTTTGATGGAGGTGACGGGAATCGACGCGGCGCAGGTGCCGAAGATGGTTTGAATGGCCTGGGTTTCGGTGACATCGTTGGGCTTGGTGCCAGTGCCGTGGGTGTTGATATGGTCAATCTGATTGGCCGCCAACCCTGCTTGTTGCAGAGTTTGATCCATTACCTCAGCTGAGCCGGCGCCCAGAGGAGCAGGGGCGGTCATGTGGTGCCCGTTGTTGTTAGAGGCCCAGCCGCTCAGAAAAGCGAGCGGCGGCTGAGCATCGGCTCTCATTGCTTCAAGCACGATCGCAGCAGCGCCCTCGGTGAAAATAGTGCCGTTGCGGTGCAGGTCAAAGGGACGTACCGCCTCTTTGCTCATGGTCCGCAGGGCGCAGAGCCCGCTCCAGGCAAAACGCGAGAGAGCGTCGTAGCCGACAATCACAACCCGCTGGACGCGTCCGGCGGTGATCAGCCCCGCGGCAGTGACGACCGCCGAGGCACCTGAGGCGCAGGAGAGGGAGAGCGAGAGGCGGAAGCCAGCCAGCCCCAGCTTGTCAGCAATGATATCCGCGGTGTTGAAATGGGCGCAGCCGATTGCCATGCCAGGCTCATAATCCGGGTGTTCGGGGGGGATCAGCGCTTTTTCGCCATAATCAATGTTGCCGAAGTTGGAGGCTGTGATCAGGGCGCACTCTGCCAGCGCCTGCGGATTGTTTAGGATTCCAGCCTGGGCCAGCGCTTCCAGGCTGGCGGCAGCGGCAAAGGCGGTGGCCCGCGGCTGCTCCTCAAACCCCTCCGGCGCGCGGAAATTCCGGATCACACCGGCTTGGGTACAGAGGATGCCGCCCAGATCAAAGAGATCCATGGCGGAGATGGCGGACTCTTTTGCAAGCAGTGCCTGCCAGAGTGTTTCAACTCCGCTTCCGTAAGGTGTGATTGCCCCCATGCCTGTGATTGCGATTGGTCTATTCATCTGCCTTGCCTCCCTTGAATCGGCCTTGCGTTATGCAGTGCACAAAATGAAAATCTTTTAAGTAAAGTAACTATACCGGAAAGAGGGGTGCTTTTGAAGCGCGAAAAGCCTAAAAAAGCGCTTGGCAGATAATTTTAAACCGAGTATTGCGCGCATTCAAAACTTTCGACTTGCTTCGACTTCCGCCGGCGCGGTCACGGCCCGCCGCCCTACAGCTTCGACCTGCGTGTCACCTGGTTGGCGCACCTCTTACAGCTTGCGGCGCACTGTAGCCGCGGGCCGTGACAGCGGTGGTGATGCTTGTATGGCCAATTGTCAGGCGTTCCGGCTCGCGAAGCACCGCACTTTCACCCGCCGGCGCGGTCACGGCCAGCCGCCCTACAGCTTCGACCTGCGTGTCACTTGTCTGGCACGTACCTTGCCGTTTCCGGCTCGCATTGCACCGCACTTTCGCCCGCCTGCGCGGTCACGGCCAGCCGCCCTACAGCTTCGACCTGCGAGTCACCTGGTTGGCGCACCTCTTACTGCTTGCGGCGCACTGTAGCCGCGGGCCGTGACAGCCGGGGTGATGCTTGTATGGCCAATTGTCAGGCGTTCCGGCTCGCGAAGCACCGCACTTTCGCCCGCCGGCGCGGTCACGGCCAGCCGCCCTACAGCTTCGGCCTGTCAATCGCTCGGCTGGCGCATCCCTGGCCGCTTGCGGCTTGCAAATAACTCGGCTGGTGCGTCTCTTGCACATCGCGTAGCACTGTAGCCGCGGGCCGTGACCGCGGGGGCGCGTTGATGGTCAACCGCCTGGCAGCTTGCGGCTTGCATTGCGCTGTACTTTCGCCCGCCGGCGCGGTCACGGCCAGCCGCCCTACAGCTTCGACTCGCTAATCGCTCGGGTGTCGCGTTCCTGTCAGCTTGCGGCTCGCGAAGCACCACACTTTTGCCCGCCGGCGCGGTCACGGCCAGCTGCCCTACAGCTTCGACCTGCGTGTCACTTGTCTGGCACGTACCTTGCCGTTTCCGGCTCGCATTGCACCGCACTTTCGCCCGCCGGCGCGGTCACGGCCAGCCGCCCTACAGCTTCGGTTCGCGAGTCACCTGGTTGGCGCACCTCTTACAGCTTGCGGCGCCGGCACCCTTGTCGCTTTTTGAAAAGTTATTCTTGCGCTGGCGCGCTGGCAGTGTTAATAATGTATGTGTGTCAGTTAGTAGGGCCTCAAAAATACGCCTGTGATCCTATTAGTAAACAAGAAAGGTCTTTTTTTACATGAAATTAGAGAGTTGCAAAAAGCTGGAGTTTGGTCGCTGTGTGCCGCTGGAAGAGACTGTTCAGCGGCTGGAGGCGGTGATTGGCGCCCGCCATGATTACCGCTTGTTTGAGACCCGGGTCTCTGAACGGCTTTACTGGTCGGCGTTGTATATTGACGCATTGGAATTCCGCTCCATGGGCAAGGGCATCACCGCGTTGCAGGCCAAGGCCGGGGCGCTGGCGGAGTGCGCGGAGTGGGTGGGTGACAGGGTGCACGAGGAGTTGCAGGGGTATATGGTCGGTCATCAGAGCACCATTCCGGATGCGATTGGAATTGAGGCAATGATCCCGCATGTCGTGTTGCCGCCGGAGGTAGTGGAAAGCATCAAGCAATCGGATATCGCCATGTTCTGGGTGGACGGATTTTCCCTGATGAGCGGTAAGACGGCCAAGATTCCGATTGAGTTTGTACGGCGGATCAGCGGTCCCAGCGGCATGGCGGCCGGGAACCGGCGTGAGGAGGCGATTGTGCACGCGATCGACGAGGTCTTTGAGCGCAGGGTGCATATCACTGTGCTGAAGCAGAGGCTGGTGATGCCGACGATTGACCAGAGCACCATCGAGCATCCTGTGATCCGTGAGCAGATCGAGTTTCTCGAAAGTAAGGGGATTGAGATCTACCTCAAGGATCTGACTTTCGGCGGTGTGATGCCATGCGTGGGTGCTTATTTCTGGGATCCTAATATACCGCAGGAGTATCAGTTTCACCATTTTTTCAAGGTCGGCGCGGGTTTTAACCTGGAAGAGGCGCTGATTCGGGTCTTTACCGAGTATGCTCAGGGGCGGATGCGCGATGAGTTTATTGACGGCAGTCAGGCGGATCAGGCGCGGGTGCTGAAGTATGATCTGCGGGCGCTCAAGTGCATTCCAGCTGAGGGCGACAACTATCTCTCAGCTTTTATGTTCGGCTTTGTGCCGCAGGTTCACGCGGAGTTTTTGAAGGAGGGCCCAATCGTGCCCTTCCATAAGGGCGAGCGCTTTGACGACTGCCTGCAGGATATCGCGCGGGCGAAAGAGATCTTCGCGCAACTGGGTAAGGATTGTTTTGTGATCGACTTTACCGATCCGGAGATCGGCTTTCCAGTGGTTGAGATTGTCGTGCCCGGTTACTCTGACGTGCTGCCATACTACCCCTCTGACAGCCGTGTGCTTTTCCAGCAATATACCCGCAGCGATATTCTGCGCTCCTATGATGTAATAGAGGGCGAGGCCTCGCCGGGCGGCGCCTCGAACAAGAGCTTTGCCAGCAGCTAGCCAGGCAACCAAAAGAGTTTGTGTGATGTGCGGGAGGTCATCGCCCTCATTCAGAAGTTTGTGATTAAGGAGAAAATCAGTGCCTGTCCCTAGAAAATCTTTATCTTAATCCTAATCAAACAACAGTTTCCTGTGGCTGACCGAAAGAGACGAGGATTGGGATTAGGATTGGGATTAAGATTGGCCACAGACAACATGTTTTGAATGATTTGGTCAGCCGCATAGCGACTGACTTCCTTCCGCGCTTACTCCCTTGACAAGGCGCGGGAGCAGGAGGTTGTTCGCTATGCGGGCGACTGCGAATGACCTTCAAAGTGATCTTATACATTTGCGGAGATCCGTAGCTCCGATTTCCAATCGGAGATGTCCGGTTGGAAACCGGAGCTACAGACGGTCGGCTGCGTCTTTGGTTGACGATGCTGTGTGACGATGCTGGTTGACGATTTTTAAGAGCGGAGTTTTTAATCGTAATCCGCTGTCGTCGCACACCATCGTTCGTGTAGTAGCCGCTCTATGAGCGGCATCGTCCGGTGTAGTAGCCGCTCTATGTCGCGACAGGATAAGCCCAGTTTCTGGGGATTTGTAAAATCGTAAATACAATGAAAGAGAAAGTAGACATCCAGCGGGTAACCAATCCCGCCTGGCAAAGGTTAGCC
>JAQUCE010000115.1 GCA_028686345.1 Kiritimatiellia bacterium | reverse complement strand
CAGCCGCTCGACATTAGGCATTGCAACACCATCCGGATCATAGAGCTTATACCAGTTGGCTGAGTTGTCTTCAGTTGTCAGCCACACAATATTCGGGCGCTCCTGTTTGGCATAGGCCGACACAGCCAGCAGAGCGAGCAGCATGGCAGTGCTCACCTTACAGATCGTGCGTATTAATACCTTACGGTTACTCATTTTTTGTCCCTGTCTGTTCCTTATAACACACCGTGGGGGCGGGCGTTCTTTGTGATCTCATCATCCAGTTCGCTCATACGTTGATGCAGAGCCTTATACTTTTCAGGCATGCTCGCAGCCAGGTTGTTTTTTTCGCCAATATCTTCGGCGAGATTAAACAGATGCGGCTCATCATTTTTATTGAGCAGCAAGATCTTCCAGTCTCCTTGCCGTAACCCTTTCAAGTCGCCCTGCGCAGAGTAAAACAGCATCTCTGTGCGTGGGCTTTCATTGGTTCCATGGACAACCGAACTGATATCCATACCGTCAATGGGGCCGCGGGTTTTAAGTTCGACCCCGGCCAGCTTCGCGAAGGTCGGTAGAAGATCCATAGTTGTGGTCAAGGCATCTGTCGCGGTTCCGGCTGGAATACGTCCCGGCGCCCACATCACGCATGGCACACGCATGCCACCCTCGGTATGATTGCCTTTACTTCCTCTGAGAACTCCGGCCTTGCCGCCGTGGTGCTTCATTATGCTCCAGGGGCCGTTATCCGATGTAAAAATCACATAGGTGCGGTCATCCAGCCCCAGCTCTTTAACCGCGTTCATCAAACGACCGGTTTCCGCGTCAATATGCTCAATCACAATCTTATAAGCTTTCTTCACGTCCGGGTCGTAGATATCTTCAGGAACATACAGCGGCACATGCGGCATGCTGTGCGGCAGATAGATGAAGAACGGCTGATCCTTGTTTGTCCGCATAAACTCAATCGCCTTGTCAGTATAACGGCGGGTAATGGTGCGCTGATCAACCGGGAGTTCAACAATCTCTTCATCCTGCATCAGCGGCGTATTCCATTTTTGGAGCGTACTCTCCGGATCTGCCCAGCATTCATCCCATTTACCCCACGGTCGATTTGAATTATCCGGATGATTCATGTCATTTGAATAAGGGATGCCGAAGTAAGTATCGAAGCCCTGTCTTGTGGGCAGAAAAGGTGCGTGATGGCCCAGATGCCACTTACCGATGCAGGCGGTTGCGTAACCGCCACCCTTGAGCAAGTCGGCGATTGTGGTTTCAGCGGGATGCATCCCGTAATTGCTTGTCGGAAAGAGAACATGCTTATGCATCCCGATCCGCTTTGGATAACAACCTGTCATGAGAGCGGCGCGCGATGGTGAACACACTGAACTGGCAACACAGAAAGAGGTAAACTTGCGCCCTTCCTCAGCCATTTTATCAATGTTGGGAGTTCTGATGTTTTCGGAGCCGAAGCAGCTCAGGTCCGCGTATCCCTGATCATCAGCCAAGACAACAATAAAGTTCGGCTTGCCCTGCGCCGGCTGCACAATGTTCTTTGCAGTTGATACGCCGGACAACAGCGTCCCAAGAAATATCAGCGTGAGGAAACGGCAGTTTTTTCTCATTCTATTTTCCTTAATACAAGTTGGACTGTAACTCACAATTATAGCATTACGCATCACAGATCTTGACCGCCTCGGCCAGTGAGGTCAGAGGATCGCGTTTAGGCACAAACTCGTGCGCCACATAACCCTTATAACCTGTTTCCAGAATTGCGCGCATAATGGCCGGATAGTAGATCTCCTGGGTTTCGTCAATCTCGTTGCGTCCCGGATTTCCCCCTGTATGGTAGTGGCCGATGATATCCTTATGTGTGCGAATGGTGCGGATAATGTCCCCCTCCATGATCTGGGCGTGGTAAATATCATAGAGGATCTTGACGTTGGGCGAGCCCACACGCTTGATCACCTCGGCACCCCAGGCCATGTTATCGAAGACATACCCCTTGTGATCCACCTTGCTGTTGAGATACTCCATGCAGATAGAGACACCCTTCTTTTCAGCCAACCCCGCTACCCGCTTGAGAAAGGTAACGGCATGCGTCATGCCAACATCGTCATCCGGGATATCCCACCTGTAACCAGCCAGAACAATCACATTGGGAAAGCCGGCTTCAGCATTGGCTTCAATGGCTTTGTGAACCTTTTCAACCCCGCTGTCATGGTCAGCCGGCCTGATAATGTCCCCTGTTCCAGAGGTCATAGTGCACACCAGGCCGTGCTTCTTGAGGGTCGGAAAAGCGTCCGGCCCCAGTAGGTCAAGCCCTGCCAGCCCCATTTTTTTACCTGCCGCGCAGAGATCATCAAGCGCGATCTTGCCATAGCACCACTGGCTTGCACTTTGCTTGATGCGCCCCTTTAAGGCCGTGCCCGCTTGCCCCGGCTCATCCGCTGCCAGGAGGTGTGACCCCAAGGCAACCCCCGAGGTGGCAATCAAGGTGTTGCGTAAAAGATTTCGCCTGCTAATTTGATAACTATTCATTCCTGCTCTCCTTTTGGGCTCTTGCGAGCTTGTATGTAACCTACTTAGTGGCTGATGGCCAGTGCCCGGCGTCTCGCGAAACACTGTAGCCGCGGGCCGTGACCGCGGGGTCGGGGCCGACCTCGGAATCGGTATCGAAGGGCGCGCGGAAATGATCTCTGTCACCAGACTTATCTTTCGCAAGTTGCTCCGCGGGCCAGGCTACAAGCTGTTTTTTACCTAGTGACTTGGTGTCCAGGTGACTTGGTGACCAGGTGACTAGGTGACTCAATGGCATTGCTTACTGACCCGAACTCCGATTCAACCGACCTTCGAGTTACCCATTTTTTCCGCAGCGCGCTGCGCTATCGGCCTGCCTGTAACCGCAAACCTAAGCACAGTATACGCAATCACCGCGACAAAAAAACCGTTGAGCGGGATAACGCCGAATTTCAAAAAATACGCGCCCGCAATGCCACATGCCCAAGCTATGAACGCAGTGACGCGCACCGCCGGCATGGCTTCAAACGGCCGTTCAAAATCACGTTCGACAATCAGAAAATGCGCCATGATCAAACCACCCACCGGCGGCACCACAATCCCGATCATGGTCAAAAAATTCTTAAAGCTGTTCAACAGTCCAAACTTGGTCATAATCACACCAACCGCTGCCGCAAAGAGACAGCCGGCAGTAACCCAGAAGCGGGCGTTTAAAACAGTGCTCTCTTTACCGCGGTTGAGTACCTTGGTGATATTCATCACTGCCAAAGAAAATGAATAGACAATCGCCTGCCCTGAGGTAAGTCCCAGTATCAGATAGATAAAGAGGGCCATGATGTCGAGCCCAAGCCGGTTCAAGATACTGACCAGATTTCCCTCGCCTGCTCCCAGCGAGCAGATCAGACCAACCGCTTCCAGCAGGGTGACACAGAGAAACGCGCCGAAAGTGACAATAAAAACATAAGATGGCTTACGGGCAAAGCGCGTCATGTCAGAGCTCAGCGTACCTCCAGTCATCCAGCTGGCGGTCACAAACGAGAGTACAACAATCCAAGGCAGCGGCTCTGTGGGCACAGCCTGCGCCAGCGCGTCAAAACCTACCTTTGAATGGACTTTAAAAAGCCCCATGACCACAAAAACCGCCAGTGCCGGCACCCCAATCCTGCCCAGCAGAGAGAGTCCTTTGAATCCAAACCAATTGACCGCCCCCACCACAAATACAAAGGCCAATAACCCGAAGTAAGGCGAGAGCACCGGATAAAATGATGCCAGTTGCGAGCCGATCATGGACGCGTAAACACTCACAAAGCTGACGTTGATGAAGGTGATCAGGGCCGAGACCAGAATCTGCCCGTGCAGCCCGAAGACCGGTCGCAGGATCACGGTTGAGGAGCGTCGCGTTTTCATGCCGATCAAGCCAATCATACCCGCATAGGTTGCGAGAATCATGTTGCCTACGAACAAAGCCGCCAGCCCCTCCTTCAGGGGCACACTCTGACCAGCCTTGGTGCCAATCAAAAATGCCGTCACGCTCAGCACAAACCCGGCAAAAACAAAAAACACCGAAGCAAGACTCTTTGTCTGATCCTGCGCCAACCCTTCGCCACTCATTTCATCCGACATATCAAAAAATCCTTCCCGCGCGATAATCCGCCCACACTCTCTCAAACCAGCTCTCCTCCACTGGCAAAGGGCGCCGGCCAACCCACTGGTTGCGAGTTGCTCCATCCTCAAATACGCTCTCCAGCACCATCTCGCGGAACTCCGGATTCTCCGGCTCCATCAGCCATTCTTCAGGATGCGGATGATCAATGCCATCATCCTTCACAACCATGGCACTGCCGCGTGAACCTGCCCCGCAACCCACATAATACAGGATTGTCTCCAGATATACTAGCTGCGCCAGCGAAAGTTGCCGAAAATTTAGCGCCTTGACCGCCGCGCCCTTCCCTGCAACCGCACACCCCTCAACCTGCAGCCAAGCAAAGGCCTGCTGGGCAGCTTCCAACGCCTCTTCAAGCGCCGCCGCGGAGCGGATCTGTGCGCCCGCGCGACTCATACGCGCCCGCATCGCGGATGCCCCCTCTTCCAGGCTAGACTTTGACCTCTTGCAGCGTTTTAAGAACCATTTAGTATCCCGCAGCGCAGCCTCGGCAGCGGCCTCAAAGTCATTCAAATCAAAGGCGCTCTTGTTGCCACGACTGGCAATATACTCTGCCGCGCGAATACCGCCCACCTGTCCGGCATTCAAGGCCGACCCGCCAGGACGCGCCACACCGTGCGAGCCGTTGACCTCGCCGATTGGGAACAGCCCTTTGATATTCACCGACTCCCACCAGTGATTGGCTGCCAGCCCTCCGTTGTTATGCTGCGCGCAGAGCGCGATTTCCAGCGGTACCTGATGCAGATCGATCTTATGCGTCCGGTACAGCTCCACAGCCCCGGGATTCATCTGCTCCAGCCGCGCAATCGGTGTTGCTTGCAATGCACCGGAGCGCGCCAGATACTCGTGCGCCTCGCTGTCGAGCGCATTGATCTCAAAGCCGGTAGGGTTGATGCGAAAATCCATAAACACCCGCCGCCCTTTGATCACGCTCTCATTGTAAACCAGCAGGTCAATCAGGGAGGAGCCATCTTTCACCTTTCGCACATCAAAGGGCCACTGATATCCTTTTCGAAAGATCAAACCGCAGAGCTTGGGAGCCTCGGTAATCGTGTCGCGCAGGAATTCGCGTACATCACTCACGCCATCATCCGCGGTCGAGAAAAAGGTCGGAATCACCTGCATGTAGCTGCCAGAGAGATTCCAACGGAACTGGGTGGATGCCAGACCATACTGTGACTCCTGCAAGTTCTGAGCAACAGCACCGGCCTCTAAGGCAACACCAATGGCCCCTGTTTGCACAGCTGGATAGACACTGGTCTGATAGAGGGCGCCAGGTCCTCCCACAGCGAAAATTATATTATCCGCAGCCAAGGCAATATGTTTGCCCTGAGCGTTCACAGCCAAAGCCCCGCACACGCGCAGGTTGTCGCCCTCCTTGACAGTCAGGAGTTTATGCACATAACAACGCTCCTGGACCGCGATCTTGAGCCGCTGCACCTCCGCAATCAAAGCCAGGCACATCTCCCGCGAGGTGTATGGTCCAACGGACGTGGCCCTGCGGGCCGGGTCGTGGTCAGTCTTGTAACCAGGAAACTGCCCCCAGCGATCCTGGGGAAAGCGCACACCCAATTGCACCAGATTAAAAAAAGCTCTGGTGGAGAGAGCAGACTCCACCAGCGCCAGATCACCGTGCATCCCTCCGGCGTTTAAATAGCTCTCGGCCATCGCATACGGCGAGTCGCCGTCGCCGCTGCAAAGCGACATCTTATAGTAGGTCTGTTTGTCGGAGCCGGTATTGATGGAGGTTCCCATCTTCAAACCTTCGGTCACGATCAGGAGATCATCAATACCGTGCCGTTTTAGTTGCACAGCGGCATTCAGCCCGGCCGCGCCGGAGCCCACGATCAGGGTGTGAACCCGCGTTGCAAGAACAGGCTCATCATCATTATTGCAATTAATTGAAAAGGTTGTCATTACAGCCGCGGCAGCGTCACCCCCCCATCAACTGTCACCACCTGCCCAACGCAATAGGGCAATTGGCCGGTTGCCATCGCGACAGCCACTGTGCCAACATCAGCCGGAGTGCCCCAGCGCTTGATAACAGAGAGCTCTCCGTCTTCAATCAACCTGGTGTACGAATCCTCAACCTTTGAGGTCATATCCGTTTTAACCATGCCGGGGCGAATCTCATAAACATGGATGTCATGTCCACCTAAACGCGCGGCGAAGAGCCGGGTCATCATGCTTATGCCAGCCTTGGAAACACAGTACTCACCCCGCTTGATAGAGACGATCTCAGCCGAAATCGAGCCGATGTTAATGATCACCCCTGTGTGATCAGCATCATAGGATTTCTGCACCAGCATCCACGTTGCAACAGCCTGTGTCAGAAAATAAGGCCCCTGAAGATTGATTTTCATCACTCTTTCAAAGCTCTCTTCCAAGGCCTCCAGGATATCTGTGCGTATGTTCGGAGCAACGCCGGCGTTGTTCACCAAAACATCCAACCGCCCAAACCGTGCTTTGGTGGCTGCCAGCAACTCCTTGCGATCCTCTTCATTACTCACATCACTGGCACAATACAGCACCTCTGCGCCCAGACCCTCCAAGCACCTGACTGTCTCCGAAACACTCGCCGCATCTCGGATGCCACTGATCACCAGGTTGAAACCAGCCTCAGCAAGTTTTTCCGCAATGCCGCGCCCGATACCTCGGGTGCCGCCAGTTATCAATGCAACTTTTTTCATCGCTTCTCCTCCTGCTGTTTTGCCCAAGCACGTCCTTTAACCAGCTCAGGACCATAAATATCCTTATCTCTCACCGGACAGCCTCCTCTGCCTAAGCCATCCGCCATAATCTGAGAGCACAATGAACAAGTTATACAACATTTTCGCGGATTCATCAAGCCCTTTTCTAAAATATCCCGCACTGAGTTCGGATATGCGAAGGCGCCGCGTCCCTGACCTATCAACGTGCACCACCCCTGCTCGACCAATCCAGCGGCAACCTGAGGCATTAAATGACGCAACCAGGCCAGTCCGGCAGTGACCAGCGGCAGCTCCGGCGCGCCGCGCTGCATCTCACGCGCGATCTGCTGAAAACGAACCACCCCTTCCAACGGATATTCAGGCGGCGCAGCCTTGCCAGCCAGCGGGTTGTCATGTGGACGGTTCATGTAGGGCTGGAACCGCGGATAACCCATCGAAACATTAAACAACGGCACTCCCATCCCCGCCAGCTCGCGCATCAACCGCTTAGGTTCACTCAAGTCCAGAGTCCATGCTGTTTGCCCCTGCCCACCCTTCACACCTCTCTCCGCCACCCCCCAGCCATAGGGCCAGGGGCTAGGCTCCAGCACTGTTGTGCGGGTAGTGACAAAACAACTTGGCGGCAGCTCCTCCATCATGCGCTGCACACACTCTCTCAGAAAACGGGTGCGGTTCTCATACGAACCGCCAAAGCGCCCCTCACGTTGACGCGCCCCCAGCAGCTCTGCTACCAGATATCCATGCACCGCCTTCATGTCAATCCCGTCAAACCCGGCCTGCGCCATCAAACAGGCGGAGTCGACAAACGCATCTTGCAGGCGCATCAGATAATCATCCGAGACCGGCTTGAGATCCTCCATGCCTAAGGCGCGGTCAAGCTCCGGATTATCCTGCGCTTTCAGCGGTGTCACAACACCCCCGGGGCGGCTGTAGCGCCCGGAGTGCGTTAATTGAACCACACAGGTCACCGCGTGCCCCGCCTCGTCCAAGGCGCTCTGTCGCGTTGCATCCACCAGCCGCTTGTAAGCATCAAGGTTCTCGCGCGTCACGCGCAGCTGGCGCGCGCCGGAGGCCCCCTCCGGCACAACTGCCAGCGACTCGGCCCAGATCAAGCCGCTGCCGCCGCCGGCAAAACGACGGTAACGCCGCAGCGTCAGCTCTCCAGGTGCGCCGGTCACAGGGTCTCCATCCACCCCCTCCATGGGCTGCACCACAAAGCGGTTGGCCAGTGTGCGCCCAGCCAGCACCACCTTTTCGCCCAGTATTGCCAGGTTATTCGATATAGGAAGCTCAAGCCCCCTTTGATCAAGCGCCGCACGCAGGTCATCCAAGTTTTTTAAATCAAATCTTTTAAAGTCGCTCATAGGTGGGTTTGGTTTTTAGGTTTTGGATTTTGGATTTCGCTAAATCCATGCTACGCAGGAGCTAGCACAGGTTATCGTCAAAACTTGCGGGGCACTGTAGCCGCGGGCCGTGACCGCCGGAGGCGCGTTTATTGCCGCCGCCTGGCAGCTTCGACCTGACAATCGCCCGGCTGGCACGTGCCTGGCAGCTTCGGCTCGTGTGTCATCTGGCTGGCGCACGCATTCCAGCTTGCGGGGCACTGTAGCCGCGGGCCGTGACCGCGGGGTGGCGCGTTTATGCCAGTGTCAGGCAATTCGGTTCGCGAAGCACAAGCTGTCGCTCGACGGCGGGGTCACGGCCCCCGCCCTACAGCTTCGACCTGACAATCGCCCGGCTGGCGCATTCCTGGCAGCTTGCGGCCCGTGTGTCAGTTGTGCACTCCGGTTAGTTGTGCCCTTGGTTTACGATAGCGGTGACATTGCTGGTGGACGATTTACACGAGCGGAGTTTAAAACCGTAATCCTAATCAAACAACGGCTGCCTGTGGCTGGTCGAAAGGGATTAGGATTGAGATTAGGATTGGGATCAGGACTACCCCCCGACAACATGTTGGTTTTTAAAAAACATGTTGCCGGATCACTAATCCAGTGGCTCAATTGTAATATTGCGAAACTCTATCGGGCCGCCTTCGCTTTGCAGGCAGATATTGCCGGCATTGGTGTATATATCTTTCCCTGTGTTTTGCAGTACACCGTTGATCGAGGATTTGATGGTATCTCCCTTGACAATAATATCAACGCTGTTCCACTCGCCAAAGGGTTTTTCGGATGACTTGCCGGTTTTTTCAATGAGTTTGTTTTTATTGTTTTCAACCCCGTTGAGGGTGGCTTTTGAGAGCAGAACAAAGTCGCCGGCGTTACCCTCTTTCAGCTGTGTCTCAATCGCTTTTGGCAGGAAAAAATCATCGGGGCCGGTTTTATGAATAAAGATGCCGCTGTTCTGCTGTTCCGACTTCGCACTCCAGCGGTACTCCACGTGCAGTTTGTAATCAGCATAGCTTTTTTGTGTCATCAGATATCCAAAAGGCTGGCCTGTGCAGCTGATAACGTTGTCTTTGACAGACCATGTTTTGTCCGGGCAGCAACCCTCCTCCTTATTAATGACCTTTGTCCATCCAGCGAGATCTCTGCCGTTAAACAAAACCATTTTTGAGGTTGGTGTTACCGGTATGTGTTTAACGATCATATCGTTGGCTGTAACGGTTACAGCAGTTAACATCAGCAGTGGAATGATTAGCTTATTCATGTACTTTCTCTCTTTCTTTTTATAACAAATTAAGTGATCAATGCGAAAATTATACAGTAGCGTCACGCAGGACGCAAGGCTGAGTAAAAGCGCTTAAGATGATGTTTGAAAACACCACTCTGATTCTCTCGGCTGATGCCAATGACGGAGTGCAGAACATCAAACATACAGCTGTTCAGCGTCCGTGCAATCCACGATCCCTTGGTCTGTGTGTCCGGCTAAGGTTCACCATGCCAAAAGGGCGGCAGGCGGAGTTGAAGTAGAACCAACGTGAGCTATGCGTGTCAATCAGAGGGTCGACCCACTCCACCGGCTCCTTTGCCCAGGCACACGCTGCCAATGCCCAAAAACATTAAAACTAATTTTTCATAAAATGTATCCTGAGGGCGAAACAGGCAGAGCCAGCAACTTTCCTTTTCCTGACAAACCCTCACCAATCAATATAAAGGAGGCATCAGCATCAATAGGTCTTGGCTAGCCCGCCCGTAGATGTTTCACGGTAGAGGCTCGGAAGATCTCTACCCGTTGCAAGCATAGTCTTAACAACCTTGTCAAAGCTGACGCGGTGTACGCCATCAGAGAGACTCGCATATAAATTAGCGTCCATTGCACGAGCAGCGGCAAAGGCGTTGCGTTCAACACAGGGGATCTGCACCAATCCATTGACTGGATCACAGGTCAGCCCTAAATGGTGCTCAAGCCCCATTTCCGCTGCATATTCGATTTGCGCCGGGCTACCCCCGAACAATTGCGTCGCCGCACCGGCCGCCATGGCGCAGGCAACACCAATTTCTCCTTGGCAGCCCACCTCTGCTCCGGAGATCGAGCCGTTTTTCTTTACAACAACACCGATCAGACCAGCCGTTGCCAAGGCATAGAGGATACGTTTTTCAGTAAATGTTTGATGCTTGTAACAATAGTATAGAACAGCTGGTAAAACGCCCGCTGCACCACAGGTCGGAGCGGTTACGACTAACCCTGTCGAGGCTGCATTCTCTTCCGCCACTGCCAAGGCGTAGGCAAAGAGGCATCCCCGGCTCTGCAAGCCTGCACGCAATCCTTTAGTCCGCTGATAGTAGTTCAATGCTTTTCGCTGAAGCCCCAAGCCCCCCGGCAAAACGCCCTCAGCCTCTAAACCGCGCTCAACCGCCTCCTTCATCACACTCCAAACCTCTCTCAGGTGATCAAAGACCCCCTCACCCTCATGCTCAAGCACATACTCCCACAGGGATTTTCCCTGCTCCTTGCACCATCCTAGGATGACATCCATTTTATTCAGAGGATAGATGGAGTGTACGGCAGTACTCTGCGCATCAGAGGCAGACTTCAAAAAACCGCCGCCAATGCTATACACCTCCCATGTGTCTGTCACACAACCATGCGCATCAAAGCTTTCAAAAGTCATTCCATTTGGGTGTAACGGCAAAACCGTCTCAGGCTTCCAAACAAGCTCAACAGGGAGAGGTGAGGCACCGCGCTCGATCGCCTTGTCCGTCATATGCCCCTTGCCTGTTGCCGCGAGACTTCCATAAAGCGAGACGCGCAGTCGTGATGCTTCGGGATGACGAGCTGAAAACTCCTGCGCCGCTCGCAGAGGCCCCATCGTATGGCTGCTGGAAGGCCCCAAGCCAACTTTATACAATCTTCGAATTGATTCCATGACCTGACCTTGTTAAAGAAAAGATAGCATAACTATAGCATGATCCTGCCGAAGATACAAAGCACTGCTCGACGTTTGTGTACAGGCTTTCCATGTCCGGCGTAGCTGCGAAGCGCGAAGACGGAAGCCTGCTCCAAGGCGGGTTATTGAAAAGTTACGCCTTCAATGTGAGTACTCACATCTTGTTCCCGTTCAGCTTCACATCCGTAATCCTGCCCTTGTATTTAAAGGGAATTTCATACTCTCCGGCGGCTGTGATATTATCCTCACCAATTGAAAACGGCTCCCCTGGCTCCCGGCTGAGCAATCCCCCAGCACTGCCGGCTGCGACCTCAATGCCTTCAAGCAACAAGCTCATGCGCCCCCCCTGCTTCAGGGCTGCTTTAACGGTGTAGGGCTTGGCAGGAACCTTCTCCGATGCGGTAACCGTGGTCTTTTTTCCACTCCGGCAAACAGTAAAGGTTAGCTTCCCCGACTTAACATAAACCGCCAGGCCTTCGCTTTGTCCACCGCGCACCATCAGCACTCCGTCCGGAGCTCCGACCGCAGGATCCACGCTGCACTCCAACACAATCGGCTTGCCGGCAATGCTTTCTCTTTTCTCCCGAGGCCCCGGTGCTAACGTCACACCATACTGTTCAATCGGATAGTAAGGTGATTCGCTGTGCTGCTCATCCATCAGCTTCAGGCACTGCGAGACAACCTCCGGGAACTTCTGCGCCAGGTTGTCTTCCTCGCTGATGTCCTTTTCAATGTCGTAAAGATGGATCTCATGCGCCCCGGTTTTGTTATTACGGTAGCGAATCAACTTCCATTGACCTGCCCGAATCGCCTGCTTAGGCCCGCCCTCATTGAAGGCCCAGTAAAGAACCTTATGCTTGGCCTGCGATGACTCATCACCTGCGATCAGCGGCAACATGCTGATGCCGTCTATCGCGGCCTCTGATGGAATTGTCGCCCCTGCCATTGCGGCAAAGGTCGGCAGAAAATCCCAAAAGGCGGAGACGTGCGCGGTGCGGCGGCCGGGCTGGATCACCTCAGGCCAGCGCATCACCATCGGTGTGCGGATACCGCCATCCGTCAGCGAGCGTTTCAATCCGCGCAACGGACCGTTGCTGCTCCAGAACTCCGGATCATGCCCCCCTTCACGATGCGCCCCGTTGTCGCTGGTGAAGATCACCAGCGTGCTCTGGTCAACGCCGAGACTCTTCAGCTCTGCCATCAGCTCACCAACCTGATTGTCAAGATTCTCAATCATCGCGGCAAAACCGGCAATGGGGTTGATCACCTCGCGGTCTTTGCCCATGCCCTTCCCACCGTACTTGCCCACCACCTTTTCAAACTCCGGATAAACCTTGCGCCACTTCTCATGCAGTTCAGGCGGGGCACTCATTGAGGCATGCGGCACTGTGATTGAATAGTAGCAGAAGAAAGGTGTTTTTGAGCGGGCGTTTTTGCGGATAAACTCCAGCCCCTTGCCCCAGATCAGATCATGAGAGTAGGTGTGACCATCCATCTCCACCATGGTGTTGTTATCCCAAAGAAACATCGGGTAATAGGTGTGGGCGTGACTCTGATCATAGTAGCCGTAAAAAGCGTCGAACCCCTGCTTGAGCGCGTTGCCTGCATCCTCCTTTGACCCCAGCCCCCATTTACCGAACATGCCGCTCTGATACCCTGCGCTCTTGAACATCTTTGGCATGGTGTAGGTGCTGGCCGGCAGCGACTGCGGATCAGCACCATCAGGGCGTTTCCCCATGCCGCCATTGCCCCGCACCGGTGTGTGCCCTGTGTGCTGCCCTGTCATCAGCACACTGCGCGAGGGTGCGCAAACAGTTGATCCTGAGTAGTGATCTGTGAAGAGCATACCCGCTTGCGCCAGCGCGTCAATATGCGGGGTCTTGTTCTTTTGCTGACCATAACAGCCCAGATCGCCATACCCCAGATCATCGCACAGAATAAAAATGACATTCGGCTTGCTGCCTGCCGGCAAAGCCCGCAGCGGCAGAGTCAGCGAACAAACCAAAAAAGCCGTTACGGCCAATCCAAATCTAAAGACTTTCTTTCTGATAGACATTTTATACGCTCCTTTTTAATGACCTATAGCATAGCATTGCCAATAGCTGCGCACAACTCAAATTCAATCTTATACAGCAGCTGTTTTTTTTCAAGCTAAATATCTGCCAGTAACTTATGATTGTTTATGTAAAAGTGGTAATGGAGTAGTGCAAGCATCTTGCTTGCAGAGAACATTTACACTCAAGCTGGAGTAAATTTTTAAAATCGTATTTTTTATCTCTCACAGAGGCACCGAGAACACAGAGAGTAATAGCGGTATATTGCTCTGAACTCTTCGCAGCTCTGCGAGAAATATTTTTAAGGTAAAAAATCTTAGAGGTGAAAAAAGTGGAAAACCTGGGAGGGTTGCACCACTCTCTCGTCCCGTCGGCGCGTTCACGGCCCGCGCCCTACAGCTTCGGCCCGATAATCGCTCGACTGACGCGCTTCTTGCAGCTTGCGGCTCGCGTTTCACTTCACTTTCACTTCGTCGGCGCGTTCACGGCCCGCGCCCTACAGCTTCGGCCCGATAATCGCTCGACTGACGCGCTTCTTTCGGCTTGCGGCTCGCGTTTCACTTCACTTCTGCTTGCGGAGCACTGTAGCAACGGGCCTTGAACGCGGGGGTTCGTGGTCAACCGTCTGGCAGCTTGCGGTTCGCATTGCATAAATCGCAAACTTTGTCGATTCTTCTCACCTCTGTACCAATAACTCGCATTGCCCCTAACTCAGGGTCGGGGTCGCGATCGGAATCTGTATCGAAGGGCGTACGAGGGCGACCCCGATTCCGATTCCGATGCCGACTCTGATTCAACGGACCTTCGAGTTACCTCCTCGCCTTTTCGCAGCGCAGCTGCGCGGTCGGCTTGCCTATAACCCACCCGTAACCTAAGTGTTTAGCTTTAACTTTTGAGTCTCATTTAGGGCCATGCACCGATTTTCACACTTAATTAGTCGTGCTTTAGAGTACCGATTAGGGACAGGCACTGATTTCCCCGATTAGGGACAGGCACTAATTTCCCCGATTAGGGACAGGCACTAATTTTCCCCTCTGATTTCCCCCTTTGGTAAGGGCCTAAGTCCGCGCACTGGGCGCGAAGTTCAGAGGTCGGTTTACGATGACGGCGACGATGCTGGTGGACGATTTCACGCATGATCCCAATCGTCCACCAACATCGTCGCACAGCATCGTCACCCGATGCCGCTTTACGAGCGGCATATGTCGCTTCCGGGTAGAGCCCCCGGTTACCCGAGGGGCACCCCCACAGACCCGGACGAGCGCAATTAACGCATCCGGTTCCTCCTCATACGCATTTGCTAAAAAACTCAGGTATTAACTAAGTTCT
>JAQUCE010000114.1 GCA_028686345.1 Kiritimatiellia bacterium | reverse complement strand
TCCGCTTCACTCATCTCGCGCCCTTGTAAAACCGTAACCGTTGTCATGGCGCTAAGAATACAACAAACAGTCCCATCGAGACCAGCCTAAAAAAAATAAATTTTGCTATTGTGTTTTTCGGGGGGGGTGCTAACATCATGCCAATTGGATTTAGCTGTAGCCAATTCCTTCAGATTCCCGCCGTGCGGGTACCTGAGTAGTTACCATTCAACAACTTATGAAGATGGCTATCCTAACTACTTGTTTTTCACGGCAGGAGTTGAGCAAATAGCAACTAATCTCTTCAAGCATCCGGGGGAGAGCCTGAGTGTTTACAAGGGTGTGTACAAAAAAAGGAGTAGTAAATGAGAAAGCAGTTTGTTTGTTTTATGGTTTTGTTAGCGCTAGGTGGTAATTGCGAGGAGGCGCCCGACTTCAGTGCGGCTTTTGACGCAATGTGGTCGCTGGGTGCTGCTGAGTTTAAGGAGGCGGTGCTGGTTAATGCCGAGCCGCAAATAGACAGAGATTCAGGCAGTCGTGACATTCTCTTTCAGATGAGGGATATGACGAGCGGCGAGGGAATCTGGCCGCGGCTGCAAGGAGTTAATTCTCAACCGGATGCAACCCACTGGTTGATTGAAAGCAACCGTGCCGGACGTATCACCCTGCTGGGCACTTTTGGCCAGGTGACAGAGGGCTACGATGCCTCTGTTGTCAAGCAGGCGAAGGCGGGGGAGAATCTGCCCTCTTTTAAAATTAAAATTTGCGATCTGAAGCAGGATGTTGATCTGGTGGAGAGTGCGTTGGATAAGACTCTGAAGGAAAAAGAGGAGCAGGCCGGCAAAAAAAGACGCACCTACCGTTTGAGTATGATGCCGCAAAACCAGAGTCAATTGCTGTACGCTTTAACCGCGATGTATAAAGCCGGGCACAAGGAAGATGCCGGGCGCCTGACGCAAAAACTTTTGCAGAGTTCGGATACTCCTGAAAAGATCATTGTCGGGGTGATCAGTCAGATGGGAATGCAGCAGTATCAGACCATCATGCGTGAGCTGCAGGGTGGCGGGGGCACGTTTGCCGCGACTGTTAAAAGAATCGATGACCTGCTGGAGCGGTTTGGCGAGGAGTGGAAGGGGTACGCTGCTGTCAAAAGTATCCGCGATGATATGGCCAAATACGACAGCACAAAACCGCCTGTCGAGATTCAGGGACTCTCAGCAACAGAACAGCAGATTGCGGCGGATCTGGTTACCGGGATTTCAATTACCAATCAATTTGAGAGAGATATTTTTGAGTTGTGCGGTTCGCCTGCATATAACTGGTTGTATGACGCCCTGGCAGCCGCTAAAGCGGGCGAAAGGAGTGTTGTTCTGCGGATTGTGGGCGGGGGGATGAAGAGCATTCCGCTGCTGGCGGCGCTCTGCGAGGATCAGACGTTGACCACCCTGATGCGTGGCGGAGAGGGTGGTTTTTCATCGCGGCGGATGATACGGCACTCGTTTAGCAGCGACTCCGGCGATGGGGAGATGCAGCGGCGGGATCTGCCTGCTCCCGTGACCCGCGGTGAAGTTGCGGTTGCCCTGCTGAGTGGTGTTGTGCCGCAGGCGGGCGGACAGGATAATCCGTATGCGCAGCGCGGGAGCGTAGATGCTGATCCCGCTGAAGTCAAGAAGAGTGCGCTCGCTTTCTATAATGCGAATAAAGATAAACCGCTGGTTGATCTGGCTTTCAGTCAGCTGAAGGATGCTGAGAGAGTGAACGAAGCGGCGTTTTTGTTTGTCGCAAAAACTTCCCGAACAGATGAGGATCTCTCCAAGAAACTTGAAGCTCTGCTGCTGGAGAAACTCGGCAGGGGCGATGAGGGCGGCAGCAGCTATTCAATGCTCAGCCTGATGCAGGTTTACTGCCGCATCAAAGGGGAGGCTGCTTCCGATTTTGTCCGCCAGGCAGGTGTTAAGCTGGGATTGGAGGTAGAGGGCGAGCCGCCGGTTGAGAAGAAAGAGGAGCAGGCGAAAGATGATGATCAGATGTATGTGTCGAAGAGTGGCAGCGATGATCATATGAAAAAATACAAGGAGCAGATATATAAGAGCCTGAAACAGATGACAGCCAAAAAGGGTGATGAGAAAGTTAAGCCAGGTGATTTCAAGACCGTATTGGATGAGTGGGGCACGAAAAAGATTGATATGGAAAATTACATGGAGCTGGCTTCAACGGCGCAGGATATCTCGCTGATGATCAGCGGCGGGGCCGAAGTTGCGTCAATGTATGGTGATGTGCTGGATGCCGCGCTGAAAGTCCAGGATGTAAACAAACGGTCAAATTATATCATCCTGATGAGTTTTATGATGTTGGCTGAGCGGATGAAAGACATGCCGGATGGAATGTTTGGGTTTGGAGGGAGGTCGCAGGAGCGATCAGAGCTTGAGACTCTACTCTCGCAGAGTGAGGAGAAAAAGGACGCGCAGCCGAAGCAGCTGGAGTTTTCCTCTCCTACGTATGAAGTCAGCACACATGCGGAAAAATGGCGTAAATTGATGCAGGATGAGCGCCCTTTTCCGGATATGTTCGGGCAGGGCAGTGAGAGCGGGGTCGAAACCATGGGCGATATGATGATGATGATGGCCTGCCAGATGAGCTATACCGATGGGTTACACAGCCTGATGGGGCTGCCGCCGAAAAGAATATCGAAGCTGCTGCGTGTCGCGAGTGAACACATTCTGTCAGGCAAAGAGCCTGCTGAGTTCAAGTGGCCGGAGAGCGACGCTCTGGGAGCTGCGGAGGTTGACCAGCTGGCAGCCAGAGTAAAAAAACTCAAGCCGGATGAGGTGGACAACTTCCTGGAGCAGGCGATCAGCGACAGTGAATATCTCGCCATGGCCAGCGTTGTTGCCAAAGATAAGACTCTGATACCCCTGCTTGCGCCTTATGCAGCGGAGGTTCGTTCGGTTGATGTAGCGACAAATGTGGCCGATACGGTTGCAAATGTGACAAAGAAATTCAAGAATCAGAAGATGTCGGCAACACTGCTGAAGCAGGCCCATAAGGCTATCTGCCGTGATGTTGATCTGGCCAAAGGTCAGGATACAACGATCACGCTGATGCGGAGCAGAGGATGGCTCAACGGCTGGTCGATGAAGAGTTCGGCAGGAGCAAACATGTATATGTCATCGCTGAAGGATATGCTGGAGGATGAGGTCGACTTTGACGAGGCGAAGCAGAGCAAAACAATCTTCGTCAGTTTTACGATTGACGGGGATCAGTGCCTGTGCCAGCTGACACCGGATGGCGTGCTGTCACGGATTAAAGGCGAGGAGTTTGCCGGGATTAAAGGCGAGCAGCAAGCGGATCTCTGGAAAGCACTGGATTCAGCGATCAACAGTCTGGGCGAGCAGCGGGAGGGGGGATATGTAGAGCCGGTTATGATTACTTTGTATCTCCCCTAAAGCAGCTTTTTAGTAAAGACCAGTATCAAGTAGTTAAAAGAAAATGCGTGTTGATCTCAAGGAGATTCAGGATGCAGTTAAGCGTTTGCCGAACCAGTTTCGCAATGATGCCTTGGTTGTAGGCAATTTTTTGAATCTGGAAGCCGATTTGAAAGTTCTAAAGTGAAAAGGGCGCGCCTTTGGTTTACGATAGCGGCGACGATGCTGGTGGACGATTTCACAAATAGACAACTTTTTGCAAAGAACAAGTAATTGTTTTTTCCAGTCGCCTAAGCGACTAAAGTAAAGGTGCCGCTTTATTCAGGGCCGGAAAGATATCCGGAGCTGCGCGGGTGGCCAATCGCTGAAATGTCTGTGAAAAGATGGCGGTAAAAATCATCCGGTGTGTCGGTATCCCAGTAACCAAAGGCGCGGAAAGCTTGCGCCGTGAATATAAAGGCAGCCAGCGTGATGACCAAATAGAGGCTGGCGGTGATTGTCTTTTTTGTTCCCGGCAGGCCCATACGCAGTGCTCCCGGCTGAGGGCAGGCGCTCACGCACCCGTAACACGCAGTACACTCCGGCGAGCGGAGTGTCGCGCTGGTGTGTACGGCGATGTTGCTGGGACATGCGCGTGAGCAGGCTGCGCACCGGGTACAGAGCGCGCTCTCACGGCGCACCGCAGTCGGGCTGGCGGCTGATGCCAGCCCGAGCATGGCGCCATATGGACAGAGGTAGCGACAGAAAAAGTTTTTGAATAGCAGTGAGAGAAAAGCGAGCAGCGTGACCACGCACAGTGTGGTTATACTCGGGTTGGCAAACATCGCGTACATTTTGACATCGCAGATTCGGTTGTACGGGCTGTGGATAAAAGCACGCAGATCCACAGCTGACATTCGGCAGATCAGGATAACGAAAAGCGACAGCAGCAGATATTTAACTGAGCGTAGTATGATATCCAGCGGTTTGGGCATGCGGAGGTTGCGCTTGAACAGGCGTTGTCCTGCCAGGTGGGCATACTCTGAAAGCGTACCGATTGGGCAGACCCAACTGCAGAAACCGCGGCGCAGGAGCAGTGTCAGGAGCAGAATTAGCGTGAAAATCACGAGCCCTGCCGGGTGGACAGTGTTGGCGATGCCTGTTCTGATAAGATAAACCAAGCTCATAAATGAACTGATCGGCAGCCAGGCATCGACCGCCGCCGGGCGCTGCGCTAAGGTGGTCGGTGACGCTGAACTCAGGAACACGACAAAGCGGTGGAACTGGATGCCTATAAGAAGTGAACCGATGGCAAAGCCAACCTGAGAGAGCCGGCGCACGGTCACGCGCTTCTTATGGGCATACGCTTGCTGAGTTTCATTCATGGTGCTTAACTCGATATTTATTGGCTGCCTGCCCCGGAATTATTGTTCATCCGTTCCTCCTGGCTCACGCTCATGGGGAAGAGAATGTTGTTTTCAAGATGAATGTGTTCATGCAGATCTGACTCCAGAGCTTCCATGGCTTCGTAAAGCGCGCTGAAAGTCTGGCAGGCATCACTCGGAAGCTGGTAGTTACTGGTAATCTCGCGCATCTTGACCAGCAGGGCTCCCGCCCCGTCATGCTCGTGCTCCATCTGATTAATCGGGTGGGCAACACTGCCGCAATGCACGACCGGTCGCGCTTGAGTGCCAGCGAGAAAACCGTCGATACCTTTGATAGCTGGGAAAAGAATCTGCTCCTCCTTCATCAGGTGCGCTTCGAGTTCAGCTCGAAGCGGGTCGAAAGCGTCTCGCAAAGCATCAAGCATGGCGCCATGCTGGTTGTGATGGGCACTCTGCACCTTTGTCAGCAGCGAGTCGATACGCACTAACTGCGTTTTGGTGAATTCGTGGTGTGAGTTCAGAATATGATCGGCGAGAACCGTGAGCGGAACTGCTGTCCAGTCGGTTGCATCCGAGGTAGACGACCTCTGCTCAACGCCCTGCTCAAGCTCTGCCAAGACGGTTTTCAGATCAAGTCCCGCAGCCTCAACAGCATCTGCCAGCGGCCGCTTGCCGCCGCAGCAATAATCAATTCCCAGCTGCTCCAAAAGCACCCTTAACTGAGGGTGACGGAGTATGATTTCGGCAACTGTCTGCTCGGAATTAAAAGTGCTCTCTCGCGCTGGTTTCTCTGGTGTTGTTATTGATGTTTTCATTGTATCCTCCTGATCTTCGCTAATTAACTGGAACTTTCCGTAAAGCACGCAGCCCTTACTCAGCGGCTTGCACTGTTGTAACATCCTGTCACAACTCTGATCGCTTATATCTCTATGCGGGCACTCCCAACTCATAATTAGCACTCTCTATTTGGTGATCATAATCGCAGTTGTATGCTTATTATCCTTAATTCAGCATTAAAGTACCACATTGCTGATACGACATCAAGCCCCATCTTGAAAAAATTGATTACGGCTATGCTGCGTTAGTTGCTATTCTCTCAACTCTTGTTGCAAAAAACAAGAAGTTCAGACAACCATCTTCATAAGTTATTGAGTGGAAGCACTTAAAGTGGCAGTCAAAACAACTACCAACTCACTGTTTTCAGAGGTCAATGTGCAACAATGCAGCATTGCTTTGATGCTCGGTTTTTTAGAAGAGTAAAAAAGTAGCAAAGCCGTCTCGGCTGTGAATTAAGTGCCAAACACAGGCGGGATGCCTGTGCTACTTTAAAAAAACAAACTTCGTTTTCTCAAACGCGTAGCGTTTGTTACTAAAGCAGCGGGCTCTTAACCATCAACTTATCAATGAGTACGCATAGCCTTCGAATATTGAATATCATTATTTGGTTGCGGCTGAAAGCTGCTTTAGGCAAGCATTGTCCGCGTTAAGTGAAGGTCGAAAGTTTCTGGGATTTTTCTTTCATGATGTTGACTGTTAGTCGCTAATGAGATATTATTACAATCCTAATAACAAATAAGAGAATTTTTGTTTTAGTCCCATCATGGTCAAAGGAGATTAAAGTATGCAGTCAAACAGTGCGGCGCAGTGGCAATCGGTTCAGGATGGTGTTGCAAAGGTCAGAGAAGCCATTGCAGAGGTGATTGTGGGCCAGGAGAGCGTGGTGGAAGAGGCCATGGTGGCATTGCTCTGCCGTGGCCACTGTCTGATTGTGGGCGTGCCGGGATTGGCCAAGACGCTGCTTGTCAGCACCATGGGCGAGATCCTGGGGCTGGATTTCAGACGCATCCAATTCACCCCCGACCTGATGCCAATGGATATTCTCGGCAGTGAAATTCTGCAGGAGAGCGCGGGCGTCCGCAGCTTTCAGTTTTCGAAAGGGCCGGTTTTCGCCAATCTTGTGCTGGCGGATGAGATCAACCGTACCCCGCCTAAAACCCAGGCCGCCCTGCTGGAGTGCATGCAGGAGAGGCAGGTTACAGTGAGCGGTAAATGCTATGCGCTGGATGATCCGTTTATTGTTTTCGCCACCCAGAATCCGATTGAACATGAAGGCACCTACCCTCTGCCAGAGGCTCAGCTCGACCGTTTCTTTTTTCAGCTGCATATCACCTATCCCTCGCTGGCCGAGGAGAAGCGTATTCTGGAGTTAACAACCAGGGGACGACGTAAAAGGGTTAAGCCGGTGCTGACCAAAGAGGATATCTTGACTCTGCAGAGCGCGGTGCTGGAGGTTCCGGTGCCTGATAATGTGACTGATATGATTCTGAAACTGGTTCACAGCAGCCGCCCTGAGAGTGGGTTGGCAACTGAGATGACAAAGAAATACGTGGCCTGGGGGGCAGGTCCGCGCGCCTCACAGAATCTTACCATCGGTGCCAAGGCGCTGGCAATGCTGCAAGGCCGCGCCGCGGCCTCGGCCGAGGAGGTGCTGGCACTGGCCCGCCCTGTGCTGCGTCACCGCATTATTCCGAACTACAACGCCACCGGCGAGGGTGTCGGTGTGGAGCAGATTATTGATCATCTGATCAGTAACGCGTAAAATAGGAGTTTAGGTTTTTAGGCAGTAGGGGGTTAGGGTTAGGGCCCTGACAACATGTTTTTAATAACCCACATGTTTGTCTTGCCCTTTGGTAAGGGGCTAGATCCGCGCTCGGCGCGGAGTGGAGAAGTTCTAAAGTTCTAAAGTTCTAGAGTTCTAAAGAGAAAAGGGCGCACATTTAGCTAGGGGGCAACGTAGCTCCGATTTCCAATCGGACATGTCCGGTTGGAAACCGGAGCTGCTGAAATTCGGCCTCGCCTTTGGTTGACGATGCTGTACGACGATGCTGGTCGACGATTTTTAAGTGCAATCCGCTATCGTCGACCAAAGCCGCTCGCAGAGCGGCTACGACAGCTGGTGTGCCAACAGCATCAGAGCAGAGACACGTGAGAGGGATCGACAAAGCTCGCGACAAAGTATCAAAGGTTCGTGAAAGGCGCATCCTGGGGTGTAGGGTTGCTTCTACCGTGTCCGCCGTAGCCTTGGCGAAGGAGGATGAAGCAATTTGTAGGTGCTAGGTGGCTGTTCGTCAAAGGCACGCCAAAGGATTTCATTATCTTTGCGAAGTATATCCGCCGCTATGCGGTGGATGATTGCGAAACAAGCCGCAAGTGTTGCGTTTCACGACCCGAAAAACTTGGCTATAGGCTGTAAACGCGCCAACCGGCTGTCACGGCCCGCGGCTACAGTGCTTCGCAAAATCGTAACCTTTTGAATGTAATTGAATTTAAAGTGATCATGGAGTAGTGCAGGCATTCTTGCAGATGAAATGAGCGGTAAACAACATAAATATCTCAAGGCAGAGGATGTGCGGCGGCTTAAAAGCTATGAGTTCGCCCCCAAAGCGCTGGCCGAGGGCTATCTGGCCGGACGTCATCCGTCGCATGTGCGAGGCGCCTCGGTTGAATTTCATGACTACCGTCAGTATGTGCCGGGGGATGATCGGGCTTTGATTGACTGGCGGGTCTATGGACGGAGCGACCGCTACTATCTGCGCACCTTTGAGCAGGAAACCAATATGTCCTGCAATATCCTGCTGGACAGCAGTGCCTCAATGGGCTTTGGCGAGAAAATTTCCAAGCTGGAGTATGCGTCATTTTTTACGGCCGCTCTCTGCTATCTTGTGATTCATGGCACAGACCGGATTTCGCTGACCCTCTTTGATGAGCAGGTGCGCAGTTATTACCCGCCTGGGAGCACGACCCGCCATCTCAATCAGATGCTGAATGCGCTGGAGGATAACCATCCCGGCGAGCGCACCTCGGTGGCAGCTGCCTTAAACAAATGTGTGCCGCTTTTCCGGCGGCGCGGTTCGATTATCGTGATCTCCGATTTCCTGGATGATCCTGCTGCCATCTTTCAGGCGCTGGCTCCATTTCTCCACCGGGGTTTCAGAGTGCATCTGTGCCAGATCCTTGATCCCGGCGAGGTGAATCTAAAGCGCGAGGGCATGACCACATTTGTTGATATGGAGAGCGGGCAGCGGGTTGTCGCGCATGCCGGCGCGATTCGCGAGAGCTATTGCGCGGCACTTCAGAAACATAATCATGGACTACGCGAGCTGGCCGCACGCCGCCAGGTGGATTTTGTGTCGGTAACAACCGACATGCACTATTTTGAGTTGTTTGACCATTTAGCCAGGGAATAAGGTTCGACTACCTCGATTACCTCGACTACCTCGACAACTCAGCAACTGAGGCAAATTGACAACGATGAGCATTGGTTTTGAAAGCAGCTTGCCGCTATTGATGGCAGGGGTGGTGTTACTGCCTCTGTTGCTGCATCTGTTTGCCCGCAGCCGGCCACCGCGTTACCAGTTTACAGCAGTGACGCTTCTGGCGCGTCTGGTCAGAGAGTCGATTCGGGCCCGCCGTCCGCGCGACCTGCTGGTGCTTGCGCTGCGAACGCTTCTGATCGCCGCCCTGGCCGCGTTGATTTTTCAGCCGATCATCTTTCTTGACCGCCGACTCAATGATGCCACGCGCCGTAATGTTGTGGTAATTGTCGATTGCTCCGCATCGATGGCCTATGCCGAGGGCGGTCAGACGCGGTTCTCGGCAGCCTGCGCGGATGCGGTGGATTTTCTGGGTGGCTTAAAGGGCAGCGATACCGCCAATGTGATCTGGCTCGACAGTAATCCTGACGCGGTCTTTCCCGGCATGGGGGTGAATTACAGCTGGTTGAGTAATGAGCTGCGCAAAGGCAAGGTCACCTCGGAGGGCGCGGCGATTGAGGTCGCGTTTGCCATGGCAGCCGCGATGCTGGAAGGGCAGGAGGGCTATCGCGAAATCTGCGTTGTCTCCGATTTTCAAGCCTCTGTCTGGGAGTTTTTCAAGCCGCCGGAATTCGAAGGAATTAATGTGGTTCTCTCACCCGTGGGTGAGGGGCACGGCGCTAATGTCGCGTTGGGAGAGCTGCGCTGTGTGCCGGCCGCGCCCTTATGCGGCGAAGAGGCTGAGGTTGAGGTTGATCTGCATAATTATAGTGCAACGGCGGTTCAGCGGCTGGTTTTTGTCAGCTGCGGAGCCCAGCGTCAGAGCCGGCGCATTGCCCTGCAGCCGTGGTCGTCCGCTCTCTGCCGCGTGCCTCTATCATGGAGCACTCCCGGCCTCTATCAGGTTGACGTTGAGATCGAAGAGGATATGTTTAACGGCGATGACCGCGGCTCCATGGCACTGGAGGTGCGTACGCAGCAGCGTGTGGCTCTCTGTGGCAAAGAGAGTGTGTCCGGCAAGATCTGGGAGCGTCTGTTGCACGCGCTGCCGTGGATTGAGGTGCAATCCGTCACAGTTGAAGAGGCTTGCAGCGGAGGGTTTGACACAATTTTGGCGGCTGGCTGGGATGGCGCCGAGGCGGCGCTCCTACAGGAGCGGCTGCAGCGCAGCGGAGCCTTGCTGCTGGCACCCGGCAGCCGTGTCACAGGCAATGCCCTGGCTGCGCTGACGGGTAGTGATTCCAGTTCAGTCAGCGGTGTGCTGCAGGCGCAGACTCTGAGCGGGTTTATCGGCAGGCGGCTGCTGCAGGATGATGAGCCGCTCTTCGCGGTTTTTCAGCGGGGAACCCATGGTGATCCTTGCGCGGGCCGGGTGCGGCAGACGCTGCATATTCCTGAAGCGCTGCTGGCGGGCGGCGGAGTACTGCTGCGGCATGATAATGATGAGCCCGCTTTGTGGCGTGCGGGCGGACGTACCCAGCTCTATCTCTGGAACATTGTGCTGGACCCTGAGTTCAGCACAGTGGCGCAGTACCCTGAGTTTGTGATTTTAAGCGGTGAGATTCTCAAGCGCTGCCGTGCAACGGATCTGCCCGAGGCGGTCGAACAGCGGGCCTCCGGGGATCTGTTGAGCTGGCGTGTTCCCTCGGGTATCAGCGCCTCTAAAGTGCGGCTGCTGGATGGAGCTGGGCGTGAGCTGAAAACAATGATCGGCGGCGAAAGGGAGCTGACCGCAACAGAGGCCGCCAAGCCTGGGTGCTATCGCTGGGTGGCGGGCGAAGAGGTGCTGCGCTACTCGGTGGTTCCTTTTCCTGCGGGGGAGTCGGATCTGCGGCAGATGCGCCCTGACAAGCTGAAGATTGAGGCGGTGACTGTGAGCGGACGACAGGCGCGGAATCTGCGTGAAGGGGTTTCGATCTGGCCCTGGTTTATTGCGGCATCAGCGCTCTTTCTGCTGCTGGAGCTGCTGGCGCTGGCACCGCTACCATTGATCAAGAAAAAAACAGGGAGCCGAAATCACGGCGGATAACTGAATGAATCCTTTATTTCCCATAGAGCAGATTGCGGTTTACGGCGTGGCAACAGCCGCACTGGTTGTGTGGCTGAGCCTGCGTGCATCGGGCTCGCTCGCCACCGGTGGCCGGATTGCCGCTGTTGCACTCAGATTGGTTGTGGTGGCTCTGCTGGTGCTGGCGGCTCTGAATCCCGGTCACTGGAGGCCGCGCCGGCGTGAGCCGGGAGCTGGATGGGCGCTGCTGGTGGATCAGAGCGTCAGCATGCAGCAGCGCGATGCGGCGGAGGGAGTGTCGCGCTGGCAGAGCGCGGTGGCGTTGTCGCAAAGGGCGCTGAATGCCTCCCAAGAGAGCGCCTTGGTGGGGCGATTTACATTCGGCGAAAAACTGCGCCCCTATGAAACTCTGAGCGCGCAGAGCGCCACGGACAACCTCTCCGATCTGGTCGGTGCAGGCCGGGATCTGCTACTGCGCGCCCGCAGCGGAGGGTCCGGGATCAGGGGGATCATCGTGTTGAGCGACGGGCGGGACCCGCGCAATGCTGAGCTGACGCAACTTACCGACCCTGCCCGCGCCGCGGGGTGTGCCTTTTTCCCCGTGGTGCTGGGGGGCGAGGTGGAGCAGCCGGATATCGCCGTTGAGCCGCTGCGCCGTCAGGTGGTGGTTTCGCTGGGGCAGAGCGCCGGTCTGCCCCTGCGCATTCAGCATCAGGGGCTGGGAGCCATCCAGCCGGAGGTTTCACTGCTGAGCGCGAGCAACGAGACGCTGGTCCAAAAGAGATTTGACCTCTCCGGTGATGGCGTGAGTGTGGTGAATCTGAATTTTATTCCGCAGGGTGCTGTCGGATACTCAACCTGCACGCTGAAGATAAGTTCTTTTGAGAGGGAGGAGCGGCTTGATAATAATGAGAGCCGGGTCGGTGTTTTAACGCTCGAAGACAAAATGAAGATCCTTCTGTGTGAGGGTGAGCCCAGCTGGGACAGCAAGTTTTTGGTCCAGCTATTACGCAAGCAGCCCAATATGGATGTGACCACAATGTATCGTGTGGCAGAGGATCGCTATTTCTGCGTGGAGAGCGGCAGCGAAGAGCAAATTGAATCTGATAAGCCGATTTTTCCTGATACCGCGGCCAAATTAGCGCACTACGATATTGTGATTATGGGCAAGGGCGCCGAGTATTTTCTGGATGAGGAACGGATCAATTTGCTGCATGAGTTCATCAGTGCGACTGGCGGAACCCTGCTGTTCTTCCGTGGAAAACCCTACCGCTCGGCCCCAGCGGGAATAGAGCGGCTGGAGGCGGTGCGCTGGGGTGATGCGACTGACGGCAAATACCGCTTTGCGCCGACAGCAGCGGGTAGTGAAGCCGGGTTGTTCGGGGAGATGCTGCCGGATGCGGGTGATGAAATCTGGAAGGGGCTGCCCGATCTGGAAGACCTGACCGCCTGCAAACCGCTGAACGCTTTTTCGCGCGTGCTGGGCGAGGCGCACTCCAAAGCCGATGGACGAGCTCTGTCGATGCCGGTGATTGTGTCGCGCCGGGTGGGACGCGGCATGCTGATGAATATCAATGCGGCCGGTATGTGGAGCTGGGACTTTTTTCCGCAGGAGCAGATGACCGGTGAGCTTTATGCGCGCATCTGGAATCAGCTCATTCAGTGGTGTCTGGTGACCTCGGAGTTTCTGCCGGGCCAGGATTACGCACTGCGGATGATGGAGGAACGGGTGGTGATTGGCGAGGAGGCCTCGGTTAATCTGCGCTGCCGCACGCAGGAAACATCTTCAGCAGCGCAAAGCACTGTTCAGATCCAGCTGTGCCGTGGCGCTCAGGTGCTGGAAACCCGGCGAGTCAATGCCGGTATCAACCCGGAACGCGTGGTTTTTACCCCGCAGGAGGCGGGCCTCTATCAGATACGCATTGAGGGCTCGCCTGTCACAGCGGTTTTTGAGGTGTGTCCGCCGCCGGGTGAGCGCGATGTTCTGAGTGCCGACCGCGAGCGGCTGGTTAAACTGGCGCAGCTGACCGGCGGACGGCTGATTGCGCCGGAGGAGATTGAAAAAATTGTGACCGAGTTGGAGAGCCAGGAGGCTGACTACGATGAAACACAAAAATGGGTTGGAGTCTGGCCGCAGTGGTGGACCCTGACAGCGGTTGCGCTGGCCCTGGCAGTACTCTGGCTTATACGCAGGAGGGCGGGCCTCTTATGATCAGTCAACGGATATCTGAGAGCGGAAGCAGCTCGTTTTTAAGCGAACTCAAAGGGCACCGGGTGCGGGTGTGTGCCGGCGGAGTCGTGTTGCTGCTGGCGAAATCGGTTGGACGTGCGATCACTCTGGGGCTCCTGCTGGCAGCCATTGACCTTATCTGGGTTCCAGACTCTGAAGCCAGAGAGAGCCTTTTGGCGCTGGCCCTCTTGATCTGGAGCGTGTTGGTGGTTGTTGGTCTAGTGCGTGTGCTGCGGGTGCCGCTGGCGAGTGTGGCGGCCAGCATTGACCGCTCTCTCAAAAACATCCGACGCCCTGTGCTGAGCGGATATGAGCTGACACTCAGAGCCGGGAGTACAGGAGAAGTTTCCTCTGGGCGCATGGGGGATTTTCTGCGGGAGATGCAGCTGCGTGAGGCCTGCGCTGAGATGCGTAAACTCGCCGCACTGGATCTCTGGCCGCTGCGGAGGATCGCCCGCTCCGCCCTGCTGGCCGGCGCTGCGGTGCTGCTGCTGGGCGTAGCCGGATTTGCCTGGCGCGAGCCCTTTGCAATCACCCGGCAGCGTCTGCTCTTTCCCGCCCGTGATATTCCTCCGTACTCCGAAGTTGTTTTCAAGGTCACTCCGGGTGATTGCGATCTGATGTACGGCAGCGGCACAAATCTGGTGGTGGAGGTTGGTAACGCCGGTTCAGGGGCTGCGGTTTGGCTGATGACGCGCAGCGGCGGACGGCAGCGCAGCAGCGCCTGTTTCGGACTGGAGAGCAACACCTATGGCCAGAATCTTGAAAAAGTGGTTGTCCCGCTGGAGTATTGCTTTAAGAGCGGGCGCGCCCGGAGCCACTGGTATAAGGTTAATCTGAGGCTCCAGCCCCGGATTGAAGGGGTTGAGCTGATGATTGCCCCGCCTGAATACAGCGGGTTGGCCATTCGCCGGATCAAACCGGGTGATGAACCGGTGGAGGTGCTGACCGGCTCAAACTTAAAACTCTATCTTGAGAGCAACCGTCCGTTAAGTCGGGGCCCATGCGCATCACTCCGCTGGATGGGGTGACACCGGATGTCAATGTGGAGGGCAGCCGTCAGGGAACACATCTGGTCTGCTTTGAGTGGAAGGTGACCACGGCTGCCAAACTGGAGGCATGGGTCTATGACTTGCAGGGTAACGGCTCGTATAAACCAATGGAACTGCTCCAGAATATTGTGCCGGATCTACCGCCAGAGGTGACCTTGTTCGCGCCGGAGGCGTACAGCCTGGCAACACCGGATGCTGTGATCGCGATCCAGGGCGAGGTTCTCTACGATCTGGGTGTTGATCAGGTTGATCTGGTCAAGGGGCTGATCGGCTTTCGTGACAGAGGTGAGCGGGTGGAATCAG
>JAQUCE010000113.1 GCA_028686345.1 Kiritimatiellia bacterium | reverse complement strand
TGCGTCGAGTGTCTCGCGCATTCCGTTAGCAGGTATCCACTTTTTACCCGCAACTCGCAATGCGATACTACCGCAAAAGTTGATTCTTGGTCAATTACAAAACCAGCATACCATCAGCGGATATACCAGCATCCACCGCATAGCGGCGGATATACCAGCATCCACCGCATAGCGGCGGATATACCAGCATCCACCGCATAGCGGCGGATATACCAGCATCCACCGCATAGCGGCGGATATACTGTGTTGCTTTCAGTATGTCCGCCACCATCGCCAACCGCAGGCGCGGCTTACCAGATTGCGTGACCTGATCACTCGCGTGCCGCCTGCAGTCGCCCGCATAGCGGACGACTTCCTGCTTCGCGCCTTGTGGAGCCAGACTAAGTGTGAGACAAAGTTCGAGTCAAAGTGGAAACGTGTAGGGTTGGCTCTCTGAGCCAAACAAAGATAACGAAATCCCTTGATGCGCCTTTGGCAAACAGCCGCCTGGCATACGCTAATTGCTTCATAGAAGCAACACTACACCCCAAGGCGCGCCTTTCATGAGCCTGTAGCAGTATGCCGCTGGTAAAGCGGCATTGATCGACGATGGTGTGCGACGATGTTGACCGACGATTGGGATCATGCGGGGCTCGTCCACCAGCATCGTCGCCGCCGCCATCGTAAACCGACGGCGCAGCCGAGCTCAGTAGCTCCGGTTTCCAACCGGACATGTCTGATTGGAAATCGGAGCATTGATTAGAATTATGATTCCTTTCACTGCAAACCTTTAACGTTTGATAGTGATTGGCACTGTGTTAATATACAATCATTAAAAAAGGAGATTAATTATGATTCGCACAACATTCATCTTGTTGGCTGTGTCAAGCGCACTGGCTGAGATTGAGATCAAGGAGGCAGAGCACTCTGCAACAGCCACGCTGAACAAAAAAATCCTCTGGAGCTATCACCACAACCCGGCTGAGGGCAAACCGTATTTTCATCCGCTCGCCTCAACCGACGGAACAATGTTCACTGATCTCCGTCCCGCTGACCACCCCTGGCACCGGGGGCTCTGGTTTTCCTGGAAGTATATCAATGGCGTGAACTATTGGGAGGAAGATCGTAAAACAGGTAAATCCCAGGGTGAGACACGCATCATAGCTCTCAAGCGAACGATCTCGCAGGATCAGCAGGCTAACTTTGATCTTGAGCTTGCATACGCTCCGGACAAGAGTGACGCGGTTGTCATGCGCGAGAGTCGAAGTGTGAAAGTTTCGCCGCCCGATGATAACGGTCGATATTGCATTGATTGGAGCTCCACCTTTCAGGCACTGGATAAGGATGTGATTTTGGATCGCACACCGATACCGGGTGAACCGGATGGACAGAGCTGGGGTGGTTACGCTGGGTTGTCGCTGCGGATGAATCAGAGTGTTAAAGATGGCGTTTTTCTTAACAACAATGGGCTGCGTGATAACGAAACAAACCGTAAGCCGGCGCGCTGGATGATCTTTGATGTGCCGGAGGGCGGTAGCATCCTCTTTATGGATCACCCCTCGAACTTCAACTACCCTTCGACATGGTACACCATTAAGAACATGCCCTTTTTCACACCGGCGGTGGTTCATGATGCGTTGCACACAATCAAGGCAGGTGAGAGTCTGAGGTTGAAATACCGACTAGTTGTCGCGCCAAGGTCACTGACCAGCGATGCTGCGGAAAAAGAGTTTAACAAAATAAGAAAGGACATTTAAAAATGAAAATAGGATGTTTTGCCTGTGTGGAGCCGTTCGCTCCCATGACACGTCAACTGGCTGCCATCAAAGCTTTCGGCAAACGCATTGGCCACGTGCATTGGAAAGAGATACCCGCGGAGATGCGGGAACAACGCGGCAAAATCTTCGGCTGCGGCATGACTCTGACCACACTGGGAGACGGAGTTGTCGGGATTGAAGCGATTGTCAAAGCGTTAAAACAGGCCAAGATCAATGTCGCTACAACCCTGGAGATTGCCGGGGCGGAGGCGGTTATCGAATCCGCCAAACGCTTGAAGAAATGGACAAAACAAGGAGTTTGATATGAGTAAGTTCAAATTATCCCGCCGAGGTTTTCTGCAAGGTGTGCTCGCTACCGGCAGCGCGCCGCTGGTACTGCCATCCGGTTTGCTGTACGGCGCGACCGCGCCCTCCAATCAAGTCAACCTCGCCAGTATCGGGGTTGGTAATCAGGGCGGCGGATTGTTTAACACCATGCTGCAACCTGAGTGGATCCGCGTTGTGGCAGTGGCCGACTGCTTTAAAGCGCGCCGTGAACAGCGCGCCAAGCAGGCCAACGATAAATACGGTGCGAAGATCTGCACCCCCTACCAGGATTTCCGTAAGCTGCTGGAGCGCGGCGATGTGGACGGCATTGTCTGCGCCACCCCGGACCACTGGCATCACGGCGTGGCAGTGCTGGCCATGCAGGCTGGCAAGGATGTTTATGTTGAAAAACCGCTGACGCTCTCGATCAACGACAACAAAGATCTGCGGGCCGCAGTGCACCGTTACGGGCGGGTCTTCCAATATGGTACGCAGCAGCGCTCCTCTTCACATATCCGTATTGGCTGCGAATTGGTGCGTTCAGGCATCCTCGGCAAAATCAAACGCGTTGATATTGTGGCGCCTGCTGGTGTAGTCGGCGGCGGCAGCCTGGAGCCAGCGGCTGTGCCTGATGGGCTGGACTACGACATGTGGCTGGGGCCGTCACGCGAGCGCCCTTACACTGCGGATCGCTGCTCTGCCGAAGGCTCCTATCACTCTTCGGATTGCTCAATCGGCTTCCTCGGCGGCTGGGGCGCGCACCCTTTGGATGTGATGTGCTGGGCAATGAATGACCTGCCATCGAGCGTCCCCATTGAAATTACAGCCACAGGAGAGCGCAAGACCGGCGGACTCTTTGATACATTCGGCAAGTGGGATGCGAAAGGGCGCTTCGCGAACGGCGTGGAGTTTACCTTCGTGGATGGGCCGAACCGCACAACCTTTATCGGTGAAAACGGCAGCATCAGCATTGGCCGCAGCTACCTGCGGGCCGATCCTGTCAACCTGCTGCGCTCGCCGATTCCGCAATCAGCAGCGCCGCTGCGCGCCAACACAACCGGGTTCCACCATACAGCGGATTTCGCGCAGTGCATCAAAACGCGCGAAACGCCTTGCAGCAATATTGAGGGGGCCTATCACTCGGATAACATCAGCCACCTCACCAATATCGCCTGTCTCACAGGTCGCAAAATCAAGTGGGATATCGATGCCCAGAACATTATTGGTGATGATGAGGCCCGCTCGATGATGGAACGCAAAGTCCAGCGGCATCCGTATATTGTTTAGGGGTGACCTTCAGGGCGCCCTCCGCTAGTCGCCCCAAAAGAAAAGGAATAATTTTAATGAAAAAATTAATTACAACCATGCTGCTGGCTCTCTCAACCGTCATTTTTGCGGGAGAGAGTACCGAGTTTTCCAACCCTAACCCAGTCCAACGCGCCAATGCTGCGCAGCGGGCAGGCTACTCCAGGGACGCGACCGCTGTCGCGGCCTTGACCAAAATGCTGGCGGATGCTGAACCCAAGGTTGCCTATGCCGCCGCGCAGGCGCTGGCCGCGATCGGCAGTGCTCCGGCAGCCGAGGCGCTGCTGGCTGCAATGAAGGGTGGCCAAGCTGCGGTGGTCAATGATGCCGCGCTGCGCTGCGCTGAGGCCCGCCGCGTTGCAGGGGATGAAAAACAGGGCCAAGCCTTGTTAACAGCCTGCTATGCATCTGGCAAGCCACCCATTACATATGCGGCGCTAATTGCTCTGGCAACGGTTGAGCCTGCGAAATACGCCTCTGCGATTGAGGCGGCTCTGACCTCAGGCGACGCACTCCGGAGCGCAGCGGCGGTCAAGGCCGTCAAAGCGTCGGCAGCCCTGGTGCCAACGGCCTTGAAGGCCCTGAACGCCACCCAGGATGAAGCCAAGGCGCGCGTGATTGGCGCACTGGCAGCTCATGCCTCTCAACCGCAAGTCAAAGCAGCACTGGTGGCCGCACTCTCCGATGACTCGGAGCCGGTACGGGTCGCCGCGCTGCATGCCGCGGTTGTCGCGCAGGATCGGGCCGCCCTGCCCGCCATGTGGAGCGCATGCTCCAAGGGCGGCGAAGAGGGTCAGGTTGCACGCCTGATGTTTGAAGCCAATGGCTCGGCGGAGGTTGACCCCTTCCTCTACTCTCAGATGAAAGCGGCAGAGAGCCGCGTGCTGGCGATTGAACTGCTGGGTGCGCGCCACCACCCCGAGCTGATCAAGCACCTCTGTGAGGCATCGCTCTACACCGACAAAGCAGTGGCCCAAGCCGCGGCCGGCGCACTGCGCACCATGCTGCAGGCCCCCCAGCTGACGCAGGTCATGACCTTTGTCTTCACCGCTCTGCCCTCAGCGCAGCGTGCCCCTTTTGTCTCCGCCCTGGCCGCTGTTGTTCAGCAGCTGCCGGATATCGAGCGGAGTACGCAGGAGATCAGCGCCCTGTTTAAAACGCTGCCCAATGCCGCACGGATCGATGCGCTGCCGGTGGTAGCATCCCTGCAAACCCCGCCTGTCTGTCAGCTGTTAGTTGATGAAAGTAAAAACGCTGAGCCGGAGTATCGCAAGGAGATTGTACGTACCCTCGCCAAATGGAGTCAGCCAACAGCGCTCGGCGCGCTGGTCAACGCCGCGCAAACAGACGCTGACAGCTCAATCAAAATCCTCGCGCTGCGCGGCGCTTTGATCCTGATGGATAAAAAAGGGGTGGCTGATGGGGCCGAAAAATTGACCGTGCTGAGCGCACTGATTGGCGCGGCTGAACGGGATGCGGAGAAGCATCTGCTCTACGCGCGGCTGAAAGGAGAGAGCGGCAAGGAAGCTGAGCCCATGCGCAAAGCCCTGGCCCAGGAGTTGCAGATTGACGAAACCGAGACCATCGTGGTGGCCATCAATCTCGGCGGCCCGGCAGTTGGATATTTCCAGGCCGACACTGGCGCTGAGGGCGGCCAGCCCTACCAAAATAAGGGCGCGATTGATCTCTCCGGTGCCATGTATGCCGCGCCGGAGGAGGTTTATCAAAGCAGCCGTTACCAGAACTGCGCCTACCGCTTTCAAGGGCTGACACCCAACGGAGAGTACACACTGCGTCTGCACTATGCCGAGCTGTTCCACAAAAAGCCCGGCGGACGGGCAGGCGATGTGGTTGTGAATGGGGTCAAAATTATCGACAATCTTCCCTCAGCCGAGTACTGCAAAGCCTTCACCGTGACCAAAGCCATCACCGCCGATGCGGCGGGCAAGGTTGTGATTGAATTAAAAACAACCCGCGATCAGGTGAAGGTCAACGGCTTTGAAATTATCGCCACCGGCAAAAACCAGAAAGCACCTGCGGCTGTGACCGTTGCACCCCCGCCTGCCATGGCTGTCAAGGCCCCGACCCCCGGCAAGATCAACATCCTGCTGCTGACCGGCGCCAACAACCATAATTGGAAGGAGACCACCGCCGCGCTCAGCGCGATCTTCGACAAAGCCCCGCAATTTGCAGTCACGGTAGTGGAAAAATAGAGTGATAGAAAAATCTGTGCAGCGTTTTTTGAGGTGAAAAATGTTGAGATAGAAAATATGGCAGACTGATAGTTTTCAGCTACAAATAACTCAATCTATGCGAATGGTGTTCGCGAAAGGCGCACCCTAGAGTGTAGGGTTGTTTCTACATGTCATGCTGTATGTAAGAAGGCGGATGAAGCAATTAGCGGATACATGGAGTTTGTTCGCCAAAGGCGCGCCACGGGGTTTCATGATCTTTGTTTGGCTCACAGAGCCAACCCTACACATTGCAACCAGAATGAAGCTTGGCGGGCGCGGGCCAGTGCGCATGCGCCACCCCGCGGTCACGACCCGCGCTACACTGCTGCGCGAGCTTTGGCGGTTGATGACAGCGGCGACGATGCTGGTGGTGGTGGACGAGTCCACGCATGATCCCAATTATCTATCAACATCATCGCACAGCTATCCCGGGGTTGCTCTCAAAAAAAACGAGGCCCCCGGGGTTTGCTCGCTGGGATACTGGCGCAGTATCGGTGAGCAGCGCCGTGGCCTTTGCGCCCACCGCAACGAGGGCGTGGAGCTGACCATGTCGTTGTCAGGCATCACTCCGGTGACGGTCGAGGGCAAAGAGTACTCCCTGCAGCCCGGTGAACTGCTGGTGACCCGTCCATGGCAGCTCCACTCCATCGGCTCTCCGATTTTCGCCGCTGGTAAGGTTGGATGGCTGATCATTGACGTGGGGGTGCGTCATCCGCATCAGGAGTGGCAGTGGCCAAAGTGGGTGGTGCTGAGCAAAGGGGAGATGCAGTTCCTGACACGGGGGCTGCGGCAAAACGAGGATGTGGTACGGGCCGTGCCAGAGACACTCGCCAAAACTTTTGAGCAGTTGGTGCGCATTGCGACGCATCCGGACGCACCGCACCGCGGTTCGCGGATTGTAGTGGCTGTCAACGCACTGCTGCTGGAACTCTTCGAGCTTTCTGCAGGAAGAATAACATAGCTGCGTCAACTTTCACAAAATGGCCCGGTCAATGTGCAAAGCAAAAATTACCTTAAAAATTTCCCCGCAGCGCAGCAGAGATCGCGGAGATTCGCGGGCAGAAAAATTAAAGTGCAATTGTTTAACTATCCACTCTTATAACCAGTAATCCGAACTCAGGTACGACGCGTTGCGCCCGCCACTCTTACAGCAGCAGCAAAGCCAGCAGAATCAAACCTGCCAGCCCCACCCGCCACCACCCTGAGTTAAGAGTGTTCGGGATCAGCAAAGCGCTGATCCAACAGGCGGCCACGAGCAGCCACTCCGCCGCGCCGGGAGCGGTGGTTAACCGAAGGAGACGCGCCGAAACCACTGCGCAAAGCAGCAGAAGAACCGAGGCGGCCAATGAGTTCAGCAACCACAGCAGATGTTCTTTGGATGATGTCAGGATCAGTCGTTTGTCGTGCCGCGGCATCAGTAACAAGCCTAGCGAGACTCCCAGAACACCCTGCCACAGCAGGGCGCCATTGCAGCAGAGCTCCCAAAGGGCAGACCAACTGGCCGGGTTAATCAGAGCCGCTGTTGTCAGCAGCAACGGCAGCATGAAGAGCGTGTAACCCCTTACTACGCGGCGCCACAGCGGATGCCAGACCCGCTCGCCGCAATACGGACAGCTGCGGTAAAGCACACCGCTTTCACGTCCGCAGGAAACACAGTGTCCATCTTTCAGGTTGATTTTCACATCAATGCCCGACGATTTTAATAAAATCAAAGGCAGGCTCTTCATAGGGGTGCGCTGCTTTAAGAGCAGCCGCGACCGCGTGCATCAGCTCTTCCGCACAGAGCATTTCAACGCGATACTCTTGCAGATGCTCCTCTTTCTGCTCCTCCCCAAGAAAAGGCTGGCTGCCAGGGAGCGGTCTAAACTGACCCTCGCCGCGCACCTGCCAACAGCAGCGGTCGTAGTTTTGATATTGTCCGGCACCGGCGGCGAAGAGTGCGTCCTTGACCTGCTCCAAGTGCGTTTCAGGAATATAGATGGTCAGTTTGTACATTGCTACCTTTTTAGGGTCACGTCTCAATCATCCACCTTGGAGCAGCCTTCCTCCTTCGCTAAGGCTGCGGCGCGACAAGAAAGGATGGACAACAAACCTTATGCAGCAGCCATTTGTTGTTCACGCTTCCCTGTCACGGCGTAAAAGCGAAGCTCGAAGCGTGCTCCTTGCTTTCTGGCCCGCTATTGAGACGTTATCTTTTGCGCAATCTCTTTGATCGCCTGAACAAATTCGCTCACATCCTCAAATCGGCGGTAAACAGATGCAAACCGTATGTAGGCCACCTCGTCAATCAAATGGAGCTGTCTCAGGGCGGTCTCGCCGATTTCATCCACCGTGATCTCCGCGCGGTCGCCAAAGCTTTTAATGATCTGATCTAGCAGATCGTGGATCTGATCGGTGGTCACAGGACGCTTTTCGCAGGCGCGCATCAAACCGCGTTCCAGTTTGATCCGGTCAAAAGTCTCCAGGCGTCCATCCCGCTTGAGAACCTTCAGCTCATCACGCACAATCTCCTCATAGGTGGTGAAACGATGATCGCAAACCAGACATTGACGCCGTCGGCGAATCGCCTTATCATCACGGGCGGCCCGGCTATCAAGTACCTTGTCGTCATTATTGTCACACTTTGGGCAACGCATCAACACGCTCCAGTGATGTTCATCACGCGGTCGACAATGGAATTAACATCCAGATCATTGACCAGGCAGCTCTGCGGCACCGTGAGTTTAGCCACATAATCCAACTCGACCCCTGGCAGCGCAACACCATAGACAACCCCGGAGACATCAGCGGTACTGGGCAGTCGCCGCAGCATGCCAAGCACCTCATTGGCGCTCATCATCGGCAGCTCCAGACGCATCACAATTGCATCCGGCTTAACCTCAATCGCTTTTTCCAGGGCTTCCAGCCCGTTGGAAACAGTGAACACATGAAAGCCGGCGGCGATCAATTCGCTCTGCAGCTTGCTCTGCAACGCTGCGTCAGGTTCAGCCACCACCAGCTTGCGCACCGCTTTAGTGTTGGCCGCGCTCTTGTGGCTGCCAAACTGGATCAAGATCCGTCCAACCTCCATCAGCAAATCTGCGGGGTCACAGGGCTTTGACATAAATGACGCGATCATCTTGTCAGCGAAATACTCCGCCATGGTTGATCGGGCGGTCAACACCAGAACCGGCGCCAAGGTGCTGCCATCGGGATTTGTAATCCGGTCAAGAAAACCCTTGCCTCCCATACCCGGCATACCCATGTCCAGAATGATCAGATCCGGCTGAAAGGAGCGAAACTTGATCAAGGCATCCTCACCGCTGGGAGAGCAAAGTACGTTGAATCCCTCGAAGGTCAGGAAGTCACTCAGGGTCTCCAGCAGGCTCTGGTCATCATCGACCAGCAATATCTTACGTTTTATAGTTTCCATATCTTTTGTATTTTACCCTTTCATGTGCAGAAATTCAAGCAGCAGGCAGAAACATTTTCAGTCAAACTGACGGCGGAAAGCCGCGAATTCAGCGAGTAATTGATCAAACCCGCTGCGCAGGCTGGCCACCTCTATTTCAAGCGCGGCAATCCGCTCATTCTCAGCCTGGACAACCAGCCGGGCAGGCTCGGGGCGCGCCTCGCTCGCCACTGTCTCGATAACAGGCTCACCGGAGAGCAGATGGGCCCAGCGCTGCTCACGGCAGCCAGGTTCACGCGGCAGTTGCACCACAAACGGGCCATCCTCCCATGTGACCAACGCCTCCAGGGTGGCCTCAACCTCCTCGATAGAGGCGAAATCATGCAAGCGAGCGGTGCGGGTGCGGAGCTGACCTATGGTCTGCGGACCGCGCAGGCAAAGCTCACACATCACAGCCAGCTCCGGCAGCGTGAAGCCCCAGTGGTCAGGGACCGTGTGCTTGTATTTTGGCACCCGGGAGCCGGTGGAGGAGATCTGCCGTACAATTTGCTGGTTATAGCGCAAATCTTCCAGCGTCCGGACAACCGTCTTGTCATCCAGCAGCATGGCAGGATCACGATTGGATTTCTGATTACAAGCCGCGACCAACGAATTCAAGGTCAGTGGATAGTACTCCGGGGTGGAGATCTCCTTCTCGATCAAACAGCCCAGTACCCGAACCTCAATCAACGAAAACCGCATCTTTGCACCAACCGGACTCTCGTCAATCAGCTCTTCATTATTCGCAATTCCATTGTTTATAATTTCGTTCATAGTAGAGATATTACCGAAAACACGAGCAGGATGCAATTAAGTATTCAGGTTTGCTTGACAATAGTTGCAGCACACGCAGGATTCAGACAACAGAACTCTGAGTTCTGGATACTGAATTCATTTATCCACAAAATTAAGTCGTAGTATTTTCACGCATTGTTTGCTATAGTTTGGCTTCATTTTTTTTTGCACTGCCTTTTTAAGGAAAACCCACATGCACCCATACAGAACACATAAATGCCACGAACTAAGATCAGCCGACGCCGGCACCACAGCAAGGCTCTCGGGATGGATATTTCGCAAACGCGACCATGGCGGCATCCTCTTTATCGACCTGCGTGACCACTATGGACTGACCCAATTAGTCGTCCACCCCACCCGCGCGTTTTTTGACGAACTGACCCGCGCCAAACTCGAAACCGTGGTCACTGTCACAGGCGAGGTCACCCCGCGTGACGAGTCAACCATCAACCCGGATCTGCCCACCGGCAAGGTGGAGCTGGTTGTTAACGAGTGTGTTGTTGAGTGCGCTTCGGAACAGACTCCGATCTATCTGCCGGGCGATGAGGAGTGCGCCGAGGAGCTGCGCCTCAAATACCGCTATCTTGATCTGCGCCGCGAAACCCTGCACAACAACATTGTCCTGCGCTCAAAAATCATCTCCTATCTGCGCCGGCAGATGGAGGAACAGGGCTTCAACGAATATCAGACCCCGATTCTGACATGCAGCTCCCCTGAGGGAGCGCGTGACTACCTGGTGCCCAGCCGCGTTCATCACGGAAAATTCTACGCTCTGCCGCAGGCCCCGCAGCTCTTCAAACAACTGCTCATGGTGGCTGGCTTTGACCGCTACTTCCAGATCGCCCCCTGCTTCCGCGATGAAGACGCACGGGCCGACCGCTCCCCTGGTGAGTTCTATCAGCTTGATATGGAGATGTCGTTTGTCACTCAGGATGAGATCTTCGAGGTTGTTGAAAACGTTTGTATCAACACCTTCAGAAAGTTCTCCTCCAAGATTGTGGATGATGCCCCGTGGGTGCGAATTCCCTATAAAGAGTCGATGCTGAAATATGGATGCGACAAACCGGATCTGCGCAACCCGATCGAGATCTTCGATTGTTCCGAGATCTTCCTGAACTCCGGCTTCAACGCCTTCGCCGGCGCGGTGAAGAGCGGCGCGGTGGTACGTGCGCTACCAGTCAAAGGTATCGCAACTAAATCCCGCAGCTTCTTCGATAAACTGGTCGCTTTTGCCCAATCCATTGGCTCAAAAGGGCTGGCCTATCTGGTGTGGGATAACGATGAGATCAAAGGGCCGGTCAAAAAATTCCTCTCGGATGCGGAGCTGGCCGCTCTGGCTGCCGCCGGCGGGGCGGAAAGCGGCGATGTGATCTTCTTTGTCTGTGACAAACCAGCCAGCGCGGCGAAAATCGCGGGCGAGATCCGCACTAAGCTGGGTCGTGATCTGGAGTTGATCGACAAAAACGTCTTCAAGTTCTGCTGGATTGTAGACTTCCCCATGTATGAGCTGGACGAAGAGAGCGGCGCGCCGGCCTTTTCGCACAACCCCTTCTCCATGCCGCAAGGCGGGATGGAGGCGCTGCTCACCCAGGAGCCGCTGGAGATCCTGGCCTTCCAGTACGACGCTGTCTGCAACGGTGTAGAGCTCTCGAGCGGCGCGATCCGCAACCATCTACCGGAGATCATGTACAAGGCCTTCGAGATTGCCGGTTACGGGCCGGAGGTGGTTGAGGAGAAATTCTCAAGCCTGCTGAACGCCTTTAAATACGGGGCGCCGCCCCATGGCGGCATCGCGCCGGGTGTTGACCGTATGGTGATGCTGATCGCAGATCAGGAGAACATCCGCGAGGTCATCGCATTTCCTATGAACCAGAAGGCGCAGGATCTGATGATGAACGCGCCTGCCACGGTCTCCGAGCGTCAGTTGCGCGAACTGCACATCAAGATTCGCGGGAAAGAGGGGGCAGGGAAGGCCTAACAACAAACGGCTGCCCCGTAAGGTTTGTTGTCCAGCCTTTCCGTGTCCGGCGTAGCTGCGAAGCGCGAAGACGGAAGGCTGCTCCAATGCTGGTTTTTGAGATGTGACCCTAAAAGTGATAATGGAGTAGTGCAAGCATCCTGCTTGCAGAAAACATTTTTATACTCGCCAACGGAACCAACTCTTCACTCTTTTCCTTGCCTGCTCGAATATGCTATGATTGATCCCATGATAAAAAAAGCGAATCAACTCCGTCCGGTTTATATCCAACGAAATTTCACCAAGCATGCCGAGGGCTCGGTCCTGATCAAAACCGGCGACACCTGGGTGCTCTGCACTGCCAGCGTTGAAGAGCGCGTGCCGTCGTTCTTGAAAGGTAGCGGCCAGGGCTGGATCACAGCTGAATACAGCATGCTGCCGCGCAGCACCGGCACACGAATGGAGCGCGAGATTAAGCGCGGGCGGCCGAATGCTCGCGCAACCGAGATCAGTCGCCTGATTGGCCGCGCCTTGCGAGCCGCGGTTGACATGCACAAACTCGGGGAGCTGGCCATCACGATTGACTGCGATGTGATCCAAGCTGACGGCGGCACCCGCTGCGCCTCCATCACGGGCGGCATGATCGCGCTGGTCGATGCCCTGCAATGGCTCAAGGACAACGGCAAAATCGCGGAGATCCCACTCAAGCAGTTTGTGGCAGCGGTCAGCGTCGGTATCTGCGGTGGCACCCCCACCCTTGATCTGGATTATGAGCTTGATTCAAACGCGAATGTGGATCTGAACGTTGTTATGACCGAAGACAACCGCTATGTTGAGATACAAGGCACCGCTGAGCATGAACCCTTCAGCGAAGAGCAGCTCGACCAGCTCAAAAGCCTGGCGAAAAAAGGGATTCGAGAGCTGATCAAAATACAAAAGCAGGCCATCCTTAATTCCGGCCTGTAACTCAGGCTCCTGGTTGCGATTGGAATCGCTAACATAGGAGTGAAAAAAATCAACAGGGAGATGTTATGACAAAAAAAGTTTTGATCACTGGCGGAGCTGGTTTTATCGGTTCACATTTGGCGCGGCGGTTGCTGGCTGATGGCCTGGAGGTAACTGTGATGGACAACCTCTTCACCGGCACCAAGGCCAATATCTACGCGCTGCTGGATAACCCGCGCTTTACATTCATTCTGCACGATGTAACGCAGCCCTTTTGGGGTCAGTTTGACGAGATCTACAACCTGGCCTGCCCTGCCTCTCCGATCCACTACCAGCGCAATCCGGTTGAAACCATCAAAACCTCTTTTCTAGGCATGATGAATGTGCTGGAACTGGCCCTTAAAACCAAAGCCAAGGTCTTTTACACATCCACTTCGGAGATCTACGGCGACCCTGAGATCCATCCGCAGCCAGAGAGCTACTGGGGCAATGTCAACACCATTGGAATGCGCAGCTGCTACGATGAAGGTAAGCGCGCCGCTGAAACGCTCTGCGCTGATTATCTCCGCGAGTACCATGTGGATGTGCGCATGATCCGCATTTTCAACACCTACGGCCCCAACATGCACCCCCAGGACGGACGTGTGATCAGCAATTTCATCATGCAGGCGCTCAACAATCGGGATATCACCCTCTACGGCGACGGCTCACAAACCCGCAGCTTTCAATTTGTAGACGATCTGATTAGAGCCATGCAAGCTTTTATGAATTTGGAGCAGAGCACAATCACGGCCTTTTACCACTCCAAGCAGATGAATATGCCGGTACTCAATATCGGTAATCCTGATGAATACACCATCAAAGAGCTGGCGGAAGAGACGCTGCGTCAAATCCCGGAGAGCACCAGTCAGTTGGTTTACATGCCTTTGCCAAAAGATGATCCCAAACGCCGCAAGCCGGATATCACCCTTGCCGGCGAGCTGCTCAACTGGTCGCCGCGCATTCCGCTGCGCGAAGGGCTGGCAAAGGCAATCGCTTATTTTTCAGGCAACAACAAAGAAAACTTTGAAAACTCCAGATAACTGGACATAGAGAGCAAAAGTGTATACTCTGAGAACTCTGTGCCTCTGTGAGAGATAAAAAACGGGCCTAAAAAACAAGAATATGAATGATAATAGTACAGAGGGTACGATAGGTTATGCTTTTACGAAGCCTGAAGACGGATGAGCCAAACAAAGATAATGAAATCCCACGGCGTGCCTTTGACGAACAATTACCCGGTGTCCGCAATTGCGACATAGAAGCAACCCTACACCCCAAAGCGCACTTTTCATGAGCCTGGAGCAAAATGCCGCTCGTAGAGCGGCTACCACACCGAACGACAATCCTTGCACTCCACAGTGCAGCGCATTTGTAGTAGTCGCTCTGCGAGCGACATCGGCCGATGATGCTGTGCGACGATGTTGGTGGACGATTAAAAACCCCGTCCTTGAAAATCGTCCACCAGCATCGTCGCCGCCATCGTCAACCAACGGCGCAGCCGAGCTCCAGTAGCTCCGGTTTCCAACCGGACATGTCCGATTGGAAATCGGATCTACGTTGCTACAGCACAAAAGACGCGACCTCTTCACTCGCGCACTTCTCCACTCTGCGCCCGGCGCGGATCTAGGCCCTTACCAAAAGGCAAGACATGTTGATCCTTAAAAACATGTTGTCGGGGGCCAATCCCAATCCTAATCCCAATCCTAATCTCTTTCGACCAGCCACAGGCAGCCGTTGTTTGATTAGGATTGTTCGTATTACTGGCCCAACGGGCCGGAATCACCATAGCCCAGGACAATGTCCTGGGTATCCGACCCCGCATTTATGTGTCCTGAAAGGGCACCTCAACCACGATTTTGAGGTGACCTTTCAGGCCACAAATCTAACTTCTTACCTCCCGGGGCTTCGCTTCGCTTGCCCCGGGCTAAGGTGAATACACCCCTTCGGGGTTCTCCTGATTACTTGCACAAGTATAGCAGTCAGCCGAACACAGGTGTCGATTAGAAATCAGGATAC
>JAQUCE010000112.1 GCA_028686345.1 Kiritimatiellia bacterium | reverse complement strand
ACGGACATCCGAGCCGCCGGTTGATGAGGGCCAGGTGATTGTCAGCCCCCCGCCCTACAAACGCGGCAGCGGCGACCGCGTTGATATTCACAAAGAGTAGCGGAGGGTTAGGAGTTAGGGGTTAGGGGTTAGGAGTTAGGGGTTAGGGGTTAGGGGTTAGGGGTTAGGTTCCGCGCAAAACAATGAGGTAACTCGAAGGCCCGTTGAAGCAACGTCCGGGTTAGCAAGTAATACCACCGAGTCACCAGGTCACCAAGTCACCAGGTCAAAAACAACTTGCAGCTTGCAATCCTTGCCCTTCGGTGTAGTAGCCGCTCTATGAGCGGCATTGCACTGCGCGTTTCACCGCTTGCCGGTTTACAACTCTTGTCGTTCGTATAGATCATCAAACGAGCTTTGCTCCCGGCGAATTACGGTTTGCCACATGTGTAAAAACCAGAAAACGCCGCCAGATATCTAGGGCATGTCTTTGTTCTGGACATCAACGAGTTTGGACCAACCCAATAAAAACGCGGCCAACAAACGAGGGGAAACTGAGACAAACAACGCGTCGCTCCATATTGCTAACCCTACGGGTTCGCAAACGGAGAACGCCGACGTTGGGTGAATGAAATGAACACACTACCACACAAACATCAAGGCTTCTTCGGCTGGCTCACGCTATACCTGATTCCCATGTTTATTCTCGTTGCGGTCGCAGCCATCTTCCTTGTTGATCGGTCATCATCGGATCAATGGGAGAGATTTGTCAGCCTGTTGTTTGGCCAGTGTCCGGTTTACCGAACTTACGCGCATGCCATCATGAGCCTGCGTGCAATCCCGGCTTTCGGACTGGTGTTTTTCACCTTCGTTCTCCTCGTGGAGATGATAGTCTCTCTGATTTCTCGGTCTCGCGTGTCTGTTGCCTTCCACGTGCTTGCAGCATGGGTGCTTGGCTTCCTTTCGTCTTTTGCCCTTTACTACACGCGTTGGATTCGGATTCGGGTGGAAGGCAGGCACCTGCCGCTCGCGCAGGAAATCGCTCGCGCAATCATCTTCGCCACTGCATACGCAGTCGTTGCCCTGATTGCTGTCCTTTTGCTCAAGAAGATATGGAGAAGAGACCCCCATAAGGATAGGCACCCATCACTGAGTGGCTCTCCCACACCACCGTACGTACGGATCGCGTATACGGCGGTTAGGCAGGTAAAGTCGGCCGAGCCTCCCAAGAACTCTACAAACTGGGATTAATGACAGTGACGCTCCAAACCAGTATCGTCCATACAAGCCAATGATTTTGAGTGACAAATGAGCTAACCATAAAACTCAGACTTTACGGAGTGTATCCCATGTGATACATTTTGACAGTGGTTGAGATTCGCCAGACAGAAGAATATTCATCGTGGTTTGAGCACCTTCGGGACAGGATGGCACAAACTCGTATCCTGATTCGTCTTCGTCGTGTGTCGCTGGGGCATTTCGGCGATGTGAAGTCCGTAGGTTCGAAGAAGGCGATGCTGCGCTGATTGTCGCTGCGCTGGGCGATATTGCGCGTACCCAAGGGATGACGAAGATCGCAAAGAAAACCGGGCTCGGCTGTGAGAGCCTGTATGAGAGCTTATCCCGAGATAGAAACCTAGAGCTTGCCACTGTTCTGAAAGTTTTCGATGCTGTTGGATTAAAGCTCAAAGTCGTTCAGAGATGACAGGGTCGAGTAACAACTCCCGGAAAGCCAGGTGATGATCCTGCAATCGGCACTTGCCTATAACTCGATTACCGGTTTTAAGTTTATAGCCGCAAAAAGGCGCAAAAGTAGTTGCTGTATAAAGTTCTGCGTATTTTGCGCCTTTTTGCGGCCAAAGATAGCAACGCAACAAAGTTTAGCAGGAGCAGACACTGCGCCGTATAGTATAGGGACAGGCACTGATTTCACTCTCGGAGTACCGAATTCACACCATGTGAATCTTCGCTCCGAGACAAGGGATTTTACACTAAATCGGATTTTTCTGCCTCAGAGCGGCTTAGTTCAACTAATTGCTGCAATGTGCCAATGAACACAACGTAAAAAAGAATGAAAACTCTTACAACAGTATCGTGGATGTCCGAAGCGGACTTACTCTGTAGTCGATTGGCAACCTACGGCATTAAAACCAATATACCCGACCAGTCAACAGCAAGCGTGCTGCCGCTCCTCGGAAATGCCATGGGAGGCATACGCATTCAGGTTAATGATGAAGACTTTGACAAAGCAGTATCTACTTTACGTGAGATACAATCCACGTCAACGGATAACAAAAAAACATTTTGCCCCAAATGCGGTTCATCTAAAGTTAAATACAGGAGGGAATCATGGATGTTTTTTGCGTGTCTAATTATCTTCATGGGAATCCCACTTTTGTGGCTCAAAAAAAAGTTCCATTGTAACTCGTGTGGCTTTAATTGGTGTGAAGATCCTTTAGGCAAAAAAGAAAGCGAGTTTATGAGAGAATGCAATGAAATTGAAGCTCCGTGAATAACAGAAGAGAAAACAGATTTTAACAAAATTTTGTGGTCTCAAAAACAACGCAGCAACATTTTTTACCACCCATTTTTTACCTCAAAATGAATCCTTACAGAGAGGCGGAGCTCGCAGAGTTAGATCCTTGATCTGCAGGAATAGCCCTTGTTGGTGTGACTCGGGAAAGAAGTACAAAAGGGACTCTTGAACCTGTGCAAGTGACCATGCACAATTGCAACAAAACGTACGAAGGTGGATCTGATTTGGGTATGCGACACTTATCGCTCGCTCTCGCTCAAGGAGTAAACTCACCTAATCGTTGAAATCAAAAGAGGATAAAAATGATAAGTCAATTCAGGTATTTCAATACCGTATTTCTGGTTATTTCTTTACTGTTTTTAGGTTCAGGTTGCGGCAAGCAAGCCATTACCGAAGAGCAGAAGCTTAAGAAGCAGATGAACCGACTGGATTGCAGGGCTTACCGACTGGCATCAAACGCTACGGTCTCGGCATTGACGACACTATAATATACGGCATTGAAATGGAGGTACCGGATCTGGCAAGATTCGGGGCAGACATCCTGGGCTCTTCTGCCGGTGTTGATTACGCACGCCCCTTCGTTGGCTTTATCGTGCACAGCCGCAATGGTAATTATAAAGAGGCCCGAAAAGAATAATGGTTGATATTTTTGCCGGTGAGCACAAAGAGGAGCTATTTGAAAAGATTCGTCAAATGCCGGAGGGCCTTCTTGACAAAGCCAAAAAACTAAAACCATCACCAGCAACGACAAACAACACACCTGAGAGTGTTGCGGTTTGAGCAAAAGGGGCACAGGACCAGAGAGGCGATTCGGAGAAATGAGAGGCCCGCCTGCATGATATTCAAGCTCCTTTCTAAATCGTGACGCTCGATGTTGAAATAGAAACTGTTTCACTGGGATAGAACCCCTCATTACTGAGGGGCACACAAGGTGCGCTACGCTATTTTTTGGTAAAAAATTTTGGAGGTAAAAAATGGGGAAACCCTGGAAACGCCGAGCTCTGGCGCGGCTCTTTGTCCTACTATCATTCATTTTCGTGTTTTTTATGCACGTTTTTTATCTCTCACAGAGGCACAGAGTTTTTTACCCGCGAATCTCCGAAAGGGTTCCAGGGTCAAACCTTAGAATAAAAGATAGTGGTTATATACAAGAAAACCTTAAATCCAGTTTATTTGTTAAAACCATTGACAAAATCGCCGAAATCGCTGATTATTCAGTCACTTTAAAGATGTGTTTACGAAAAACACACATACCGCGATAATTTTATAGTTCGAGCACAGGAGAAAGATGAGCAAACATAGTGACACACACGAATCTTGGCGATCCCACATATCGCCCGCACACTTCTTCTCTACGAATCAGGACAAGACAAAGCTCAACTGGTTCCTTTTTGAGTTTGCCCGTGAGCTTGAGTCTTTCGTCCATCGCAAGCGACGCCTGCGCAGCAGGCTCAGTCGCAAGAAGGTTGACGATAATGCTCTTGCAGGCTTCTGTGTTCATTACGCCAAGAGCATGAAGGGCCAGATATTGGCAAGGGTTTCCGGACAGACAGACAACGTACGGATCGGTTATGAGGAGATCGAGACTTACTTCACCAAGATTGGGGATTACCTCGTTGATCAACTCCTTACCGTGGCTGCAGAAGCGTGGGAGTCGCAAACGGCAGCGTGTGCGTGTTGTCCAACCCGCTGTATTTCTGAAAGGGATGAACGAGCCTCAATGTTTGATGATCCTGACAGCTGGGATTGAGGCTCGGACATAAACAGCTTTCAATGTGCCGTAGCGCACATAGTGAGAAACTAAAAATCATGAATACTAACTCGCCACGCTCACCACTGTTAACAGTTGCCTTGGCTGCGGTTGTTGTTTTACTGCTTGTGCAGTTAAAGCAGCAGCGCAGCCAGCCCGCGCCGGTGCTGCCAGCCGCTGTGCCGGGCGATAGCGCCAAGCCGGTGAAACGCCCGGCCCTGCCCGAGGCGCTGTCGCCTTTGACAGCCTCGGAGGTCTACCGCAAGGTCTCGCCCTCGGTTGTCTCGGTGGTCAACAGCGGTCTGGTGCGACGCGGTTTTTTCTCGGTCCAGCTCTATGAGGTGGAGCAGGGGTCAGGCTCTGGTTTTGTATGGGACAAAGACGGCCACATTGTCAGCAACTACCATGTGATTCACAATGCCAGCCGTATCAACGTCACATTCCCCGACGGCACCGGCTATGCCGCTGAGATCGTAGGCGTGGCCCCGGACTACGACCTGGCAGTGCTGAAAATCAATGCCCCGCCTGAGTTGCTACACCCGGTCGAGGTCTTTTCATCGATAAACCTGGAGGTTGGACGCAACGTTTACGCTATTGGCAACCCCTTTGGGCTGGACACCACGCTCTCAGCCGGCATTGTCAGTGCCCTGGGCCGCACCATCACCTCCATGACCGACCGCAAAATCTACAATGTCATCCAGACCGACGCAGCGATCAACCCGGGCAACTCCGGTGGTCCGCTGCTGAACTGCTGCGGCGAGATCATCGGAGTCAACACAGCGATCCTCAGCCCCAGCGGGGCCTATGCCGGCATCGGGTTCGCGGTGCCCTCCGACACAGTTTCACGCATTGTGCCGCAGCTGATCAAAAAAGGGCGGGTGACCCGCGCCGGGCTGGGGTTGCGGCTCCTGCCCGACCATGTGACCAGTCGCTCGAAGATCGACGGAGTGGCCATTTACGCAGTGTTTGACCAAACCCCGGCCGCAGCGGCAGGGCTGCAAGGGCTGCGCATCAGCCCCGCCAACAAGCTGCTCTTTGGCGATATCATCACTGCTGTCAACAGCACTCCAGTCAAAACGACTGAGGAACTGCAAGCCATTCTCGACCCCCTCAACCCCGGCGACAACGTGACCCTCTCTGTGACAAACAGCAACTCCGTCAGAGAGGTGGAAATATCTTTAGTCGAGGAGCCCTAAGCCCCTCTCTAAATAATTCTGCCAACGCTCGATTTCTGCTTGCTGTAAATAATCGTACCTGCTAACTTTAGCGCATGACAGAGAAGAAAAAATATCATATCCGCCCCGCGCGGCTGGACGATGCCATGGCGATCTTTGATTTGATCCAAAGCCATCAGGATGACCTGATCCCGCGCCCCTTGGGGGATATCATCAGCAACATCGACCGCTTCATTGTATGCGAGTCAGAGAACGTTATCGCAGGCTGTGCTGCCTGGAAGATCATCCCTGAGATCGGCAACCCTTCCAAGGCCTCGGTGGAAGTACAATCAGTCGCAGTCAACAAAGAGTTCAGGCGCCGCGGCATTGGGTCAAAACTGGTCAGAAACACCATCGAAAATGTGCGGCGCTTTGATCCCTTTCAAGCAATGGTATTGACCTTTGCCCCGGAGTTCTTCAGTGGACTGGGCTTTGTTGAGGTGCCCAAAACCAGTGTCATGCATAAACTCTACATGGGCTGCATCAACTGCACCAAGCACGCCAACCCCTTCACCTGCCCGGAGATCGCCATGGTTTACGACCTGAGGGCAAAGCAGTGAATCAAAAAAATCTTCCCATGAGTGCAGCGCATGTGTAGTAGTCGCTCTATGAGCGACACCGAACCGCAAGGCAAGCTTTATTCTGATCGACTGATGCGTGCTTTCGAGCTTGCGCAGCACTGTAGCCGCGGGCCGTGACAGCCGGGGGCTCGTTTATGGAGAGTCGCCTGGCAGCTTGCTGCCCGCACTGCACCACACTGTCGCTTTGCCGACGCGTTCACGGCTGCGTCCTACAGCTTCGATTCGCCTGTCACTCACCCGGCGCGTTCCCTACGGCTCGCATTGCCTTATACTCGTCGTTCAGAAAATCGTAAACTGATACTTCACCGTTAGACTGAACCTTGTACCGGTCGCGAACAGGCGATGTTGATGGATCGCCCCCGCACTTCGCATTGTGAATTTCCCGCGCCGCGAACTCCCAAGCTGCGGCCTTCGAGCCAGCAGGAAGATCACTCTCCAAAACAAAGCCGAGACACTCAAGATCCGCAACCTGGTGCGCCTTTAGGGCAGCGCGAAGAAGTGTTACTGCCTGATCCTCCGAGATCTCCGCTATGGCGGAAGAGCTGGTTGCAACAGAGCGTGAGGATGACGGGAGCTGTTGCGACTGGACTTGAGTTGTTGGTGAACAGCCAGACAGTAGAACAGAGAGGCATAAGAAGAAAAATACAGGTGCGATTAGGGACACTTACAACTCCTTTATTAATTCATCTTCATTATACTGTGGCTTTGCGACCCTGTCCAGTGCCAGCAATTCTTATTATGGCCGAAGGCACGCTAAAGCGTGAACTACATACCCCATCATTGTTGTCCACCGCATAGCGGAGGACACACTTATATTGCAAATAAAGCAAATCCGCCGTTACACGGTGGATTATCTTGCTAGGTTTGAATCTTATGAAAACTAGTTGCGGCGGCGGTAGTATTTTTCAGCCCCGTAGGGAAAGTCGGTTGGCTGATAGTTGAAGAGTCGGTCATTGTTCAAAGTATAGGTCTTGCGGTAGTAGACAAAAATCCAGGGGCAATCCTCACGCACGATCTCCTGCGCTGCCTCCCAGATGCGGTTGCGTTGAGCTTCATCCGTAGTGCTTCCAGCCTTTTCATAGAGCTGGTCCAGCTCGGGATTGATATAGTTGGTGCGGTTGGGTCCGGGTGAGACATTTTTGCCATAAAACATTTGCATAAAGTTCTCTGCGTCAGGGTAGTCGGCAATCCAGCCAATATTGAACATCTGGCTTTGGCGGTTGGAGATGCGTTGCAAAAAAACCGGCCAATTCTGGAAGTGCGGCTGCAGTGAGATGCCGATCTTGTCGTAAAAAGAGACCAGCAATTCGGTTGACTCTCTGATCTCCTGTGAGGTGCGTCCCAGATCGAGCGTCAGCACCAGGCGTTTCCCTGTCTGCGGGTCGATCCCGTCAGGATAACCAGCCTCGGACAGAAGTTGCCGCGCTTTTTCAAGGTTAAATTCGTAGGCAAAGGGAGTTTCCAAGCGGCCTGCGATGCCTGGCGGCACCGGGCCATCACAGGGCAGCGCCCGGTTGTTGAAAAACCGCACCCAGCGGGCACTGTCAAAGGCGCAGTTCAAGGCCTGGCGCAGCTTGCGGTTATTCCCGAGAACCGGGTCATCCATGTTCAGACCAATATAATAAACCTCCATGGCGAGAATGCTGGAGATCTTGATACCGCGATCGCGCAGCGATTCATCCAGCTCGCCATCGGCGTTGACCACCACATCCCAGTTGTCACGGGTGATGCTGCCTAGAAAATCCAGCTCGCCCGAGAGAAAGCAGAGCCACTGGGTTGAGACATCCTCAATCACCCTGTAAACCACGCGGTCAAAAGGCACCATCTCTCCGGCTGGATCAAAGGCTGCCGGGCCGGTGCGCCAGCCATGCCAACTCTCTTTCCGTGCAAAGCTCATCTGATGGTTGCGTCGCCAGCTTTCGAGCTGGTAAGCGCCGGTGCCGACCGCGTGATTGCCAAAACCAGCCCCATAATAATCCACCGCCTCATGCGGCACCGCCGCGGTGTAGCCCATGGCGAAATACCAGACAAACTGCTGCTTAGGCTGTGTCAATTCAATTTGCAGTGTATGCGCGTCCAAGGCCTTCAAGCCGGCGATCTCCATGGAGTAGTCTGTTGGCGCGCTCCCCATTGAGGCATCCACAAAGGCCCGCATCCCCTTAATCGTATCATCAACCAGCCACGACCCGGGTGAGGAGACCTTCCGATCAGCCAGCCGCTTCAGCGAGTAGACCAGATCCTCAGCCACGACCGGACGTCCCTTGAGAGCACCGCTGGCATCAATGCCAAAGCAGGGGTCTGCGTGAAAGCAGGCGTTGGGGTTGATGCGGAAAACATAGACCGTTGCGTTAGAGTTGATCTCAGGCAACGACTGCGCCAGCGCGGGGATCAAACGGTAAGGCCGGTTATGGTAATCAAACTCCAGCAGGGTTTCATAACACATCTGCACCGCCTGCGAGGAATAAACCGAGGACGCCTGGGCTGGATCCATGCTCGCCACGCGTTCCAGCATCCGGCAGAAGGTAGCCCCCTCCGCGAGTGCACGCGTGCTCAGCAGAGAAATCATAATAAATATCACTCGTAATCGCATCATGCTTTCACCACGGCTGCGGGGTGCAGATAAATCGGCAACGGTTCCGGACGGCAGAGCGTTGGCAGACAATGCGCCAGCCGCGCCAGCACATCCAGATCAGGCGAGACCTGCTTTTTCACCAACCTTTCCGCAGGGAAGCGCTCCATTAATAAATCGCCCACCCTGTCCCAGTCCGGCGAGATGATCAAGGTTCCGGCGGGTATCCGCCGCTCCAGCTCCTCAGCGGTCAGTAATTCAAAGTCACCGGCAGTATTGGAAATCGGCGCGCCGGCGAAAAGCTTGAATTCACGCGCGTCCAGACTCAATTGATACGAAACACACCAGAGCCTTGAACGCCGGGCATCGCCAATCACAGTCACTGCCGCGTAATCCCCGAGCGCATACTCAAACGCCAGCGCCGCTGCGCTGGAGATCCCTAAGAGGGGATTACGTCCGGGCAGGGCCATCCCCGAACATGCGGCCAGCGCGGCGCGTATCCCGGAAAAAGAGCCTGGCCCGATAGCGCAGACAAACTCATCAACCTGATCCAAGCGGCAGTCAAAGGCGCGCATCACATCCGCCATTTCAGCCAGCCAGGCAGGCGAACGCGCGGCCTTGCCCTCCCACAGTTTTTTACAGAGCACCCGATCCTCCTGTGTAAAGGCAAAGCCCGCGCAGGAGCAGGAGCGATCCAAAATTAAGCGCCGCATAGATCAACTCTCCATCAAATCTTGAAATATAGCATCAGCGGTCAAACCGCCTGCGTGCAGCAGCTCATCGGTTGAGCCCTGCTCCACAAAAGCGTCACTCCAACCAAACGAGCGCACCGGAACCGCCAGCCGCAGCTCAGCCAGAGCCTCGCGCACGGCGGAGCCAAAGCCCCCTGCCAGCGCGCCGTTTTCAATTGTCACAAAGCGGGCGGCGCCTTGCGCAACCTGTGCTTTTAAAAGCGCGCTGTCAATCGGTTTGATAAAGCGCGCATTCACAACCCCTGCCGGGCGGCCAGCCCGGATCAGTTTATCAGCCGCGCCCTCTGCCACCGGCAACATATCGCCGAACGACCAGAACCAGGCCACATCAGCAACACCCTGGTTTGGCTCGCGAATTACAGCTGCTTTGCCGATCTCCAGATTTTCAACGCTGCGGCTGAGATCAACCTCATGGCTGCCGCCGCGCGGGTAACGGATCACCGTCGGCCCATGGTGTGCAAAAGCGGTTTGCAGCATTGCCTTGAGCTCCAGATAATCAGCGGGCTGCATGATCACAAGGTTTGGCAGAGAGCGCAGCATGGGAATATCAAAGACACCGTGATGGGTGGGTCCGTCGCTGCCAACAATGCCGGCGCGATCCACGCATAAAAGAACCGGGAGATTTTGCAGTGCGACATCGTGCATGATACAATCCAGGGTTCGCTGCAAAAAGGTGGAGTAAACCGCGAACACCGGGCGAAACCCGCTGGCTGCCAGCCCAGCGGCAAAGACCACGGCATGCGTCTCACAAATACCAACATCAAAAAACCGCCCGGGAAATTTACGGCTGAACTCCAGCAGTCCGGTTCCTTCGACCATCGCCGCGGTGATGGCCAGGATTGATTCATTCTGCTCGGCCATGGCTGTCAGGAGAGTTCCGCAAGCTGTTGAGTAATTCATTTTGGCGGGCGCATTTCTCTGAGTTGCGGCCAAGACCTTATCCAGATCAAAGGGACCGACCCCGTGCCAGGCGTGCGGCAGCTGCTCGGAGGGTTTGAAGCCGCGCCCCTTCTGGGTGGCCACGTGCAGCAGTACCGGGCCTTTGAACTCATCCGCTGAACGCAGAGCTTGCTCCAGGGCGCGCATGTCATGCCCGTCAATCGGGCCAATATAGCGCAGGCCGAACTCCTCGAAAAACGCGTTTTTAAGCCAGATACTTTTGATGGCCTGCTCGAGTCGGTGATAGGTACGGCGCAGAAAGGTCATGCGCAGCTTGTGGCCAGCTTGCTCGGCGGCGGCTTTGATGCGGTTGTAGCGCACATCGGTGAGCAGATTTCCCAGGCGGCGGGAGAGCGCGCCGACGCTCTCGGAGATCGACATCTCGTTGTCGTTGAGAATTACGATCACCTTGCTGCCAACCTCTTCGAGATTATTCAAGGCCTCAAACGAGATTCCATTGGCCATGGCAGCGTCGCCGATCACAGCAATCACCGCCTCCTTGGTTTTTTTCAGATCGCGGGCAGCGGCAAAGCCCAGTGCGACTGAGAGTGCGGTGCCGGCATGGCCTGCCACAAAAGGGTCGCAATCGCTCTCGCAGGGCTTTGGGAAACCTGAGATGCCTTGATAGAGCCGCAAGGTGTCGAACCGGTCGGCGCGCCCTGTGAGCAGCTTCCAGGTGTAGGCCTGGTGGCCGACATCCCAGATCACCTTGTCGGTTGGCGGCGAAAAGATCCGCAGCAGCGCAATCGTCAACTCAACTGCGCCGAGGTTTGAGGCCAGGTGCCCGCCGTTGCGGCTGACAGTAGCGATGATTTTTTCCCGCAGCTCCTCGGCCAGAGCTGGAAGCTGGTCAGTGCTCAAGGATCTGACATCCATTGGCCCTTTGATTTTATTTAATAAATTTCCCATTATTCCGCAATCGCCTTACGCCGTTTTAATATCTGTAGAAGAGTGTTATGCTGCCCAAACGCTGGTATCTCCTGTACAAAGTCGTAATTCAGGCTCAACTCGCGCATCATCGCCTGATACTCCTTGTGCGGCACCCGATCCATCACAGGCGCCTGGATGGCAAGTCCATATCCACTGAAAGCGGCCACCTCGCAGGGCGCTGAGGCGAGCAGTTGGCGCATGCCCTGACGGTTAAGCACATGATACTTTGCGGCGTCCTCATCACTTAGCTCAGGGAAATAGCCGAAAGGCCCCATCTCCAGCCCGGCGGGAACCCGTAGATCAGCCTCAACCGCCAGATAAAGATCCTGAGTCAGAATGGTTTTTGTGTTGTCCATCAAAGCTATGACATCGCGCGCCGCTGACTGGAGTTCTGCGATATCCGGCTGTTTTTTGGGCAGCACCCAGAAGCGGTCCTGCCCTTCGGTTAACCACTCCTGAATCAGGGGCGACGCAAAGCTGCACAGGTTCACCGCCAGGACCAACCCCAGTGTAATCACAGAGCAATGCTTCCTGAGCGGTATTGACTTAACCAGCCAGACCGCGAGGGCCGCACCCAGCAGACCCATGACCGGCACCTGGTAATCATCGTAAGGGTGTGGACTCATGAGCTGGAGCGCAAAGACAGCGAAGAATGATAAAAACCAGATCAAAGGCCAGATCCCGCCATGGTAGAGAGGGTCGCTATCTTCCTGCATGTCAGAGTCCACCACTTTAATTCCCAGAAAAAGCGCGCGGAGCAAGAGGCCGCCCAGCAGCACAAACTGGATCAGATAGGCACGTGCCGTGCGCGAGAGCGAGCCGGCGATCAGGAACAGATCATACCCGTTTCTAGACACATGAAAGCTCTGACTGAAGAGAAACTCATCCTTGGCATCAAAATAAACAGGGGCGAAAACAATCAGCAGACCAATCAAGCCTCCAAGCGCGAACCAGAAAAACGCGCTGCCGCTCCGGCGAAAATTGAAGAGCAGGAGCAGAGTTGTCACAGGCAGCACAGCGCCCATTGAAATACGCACACCAGCGGCCAGAGCAATCAGGACACCAGCTGGCAGCGCCCACATGCGCGAGAGTCGGGAGTGACTGCGGCGTTCACGGAAGAAACAGAGTGTCAGCAGAAAATATCCCGCACCCAAAAAAAGGGATGCCAGCGCGTATGTTTTAGGAATCGTTGTAAAGTAAACATGGTAGAGATTGCAGGAGACCAGCGCGAATGCTATCAGGGCCGCTTCGCGCGCGCGCTGCTGCGGCGCGGCGCGGGCAGCCATCCCGGCTATGCAAAGCGATGCCAGAAGCCCGATCAGTGCCGTGAAAACGCGCCCTCCCAACACACCGAACCGCCCCCACACCCCCTCAAACACGCTGTAAACCCAAGGCATCAGCGGAGCCTGGGTGTAGAAAAAATCCTGATAAGGGCGCAGACCGATGGCGACACTCTTGGCAGCGTACAAATACCAGCCCTCATCCTGATTTAGATTCCCAAACAGAGTGCTGAAGGCATAGAGTAGAAGCGCCGAAATTAGAGAGAGAAAAACTGCGCTGAAGTAACAAATTCTGGGCGCCTGTTTACGCAACATCAGATATAAACCTTATAATGGGGAATGCAGCCGCAAAAAAAAGATTAACGCCCCTGCTTTAATCTTAACGACAACCTCTCCGGCAAGCCGGCCTTGCGGTTACGATCAATCGCTTGATCGACATCATACGCAACCCGCGCAAATTCAACCTCACGTGTTTTAGTTGAGTAGATCACATAAGTGCTGCGGGGATCATTATTCCGCGGCTGGCCCACACTGCCGACATTGATAAAATACTTGGGCCCGAAAGTGACCTTCACCTTGCAGGGCTCCACCCGCATGATGGAGTTATGCTCTTTTTTGTAAATCATGGGAACATGGGTATGCCCATGAAAACAAAGGGAGAGCGTCTGGTAATTAAAGTGCGCCTCGGCCGCCAGGGTGTCAAAGACATAGCCCCAGTTCTCAGGCATATCAAGCGTGCTGTGAACAATTGTGAAGCCGCCGAAAGACTTGCTGTAGGGCAGGTCATGCAGCCACTTCACACACTCCTCGTTCAACTGGCGTCTAGTCCATGCGATCACACTCGCGGCCAGCGGCTGAAAATCATCCAGACTCTCATCATAGGAGCAATAGTGGTCATGGTTGCCACGCACTGTGACGCATCCAAGATCACGCACGACCTTGATGCACTCAACCGGGCAGGCATTATAACCAACCACATCGCCGACGCTGACAAAATCCGTGACCCCTCTTTTCCGGGCATCTTCTACCACCGCGTTCAAAGCGTCAATATTGCTGTGAATATCCCCCAGAATTGCATACTTCTTCTCGATCATCTCCGGTGCTCGTCCCCTTTAAATTATAGAATCGACAAACTTATAAAAAGCACAAACTAAGAGATCCGCAGCGCCGCGGCAGCGAGCGGAAGATCATCCGCAGTGGTTATTTTGATGTTGGGATGAGCCCACTCAACCAAGCGAACCGGCTCGCCCAAAAGCTCGACGGCACTGGCGTCATCTGTCACCTTGGCCTTCTTCTTCTTCACCTCAGCGTACGCTTTGGTCAAAAGAGCGATGTTAAAGGTCTGCGGGGTCTGCACGGTCCAAAGCTTTGAGCGATCCACCGTGTGATCAACTGTTGATCCGCGTTTTACATATTTAACTGTATCCCAAACCCGGCTGGCGGCGATTCCATTGCCGTTACGCTTAGCGCACCGCAGCGTGGCTTCAATCAACTCAGGGCGCACACAGGGACGGGCGCCATCATGAATGCAGACATAGCGCGTTTCAGGGTCTAACTCCTGCATGCCTTTTAAAACAGAGTCCTGACGGTTAACACCACCGGCCACAACGGCTTGCAACTTGGAGATGCCAAACATTTGAGCCAGAGTCTTGGCTGCGACCACCTGCTCTTTGCGAACCACGAGTATGATTCGTTCAATCTCAAGGCACTGCTCAAAGGCAAGCAACGACCAGGCGATCACCGGCTTGGCCCCCAGACTCAAAAACGCTTTGTCAGTATTAGTTCCCATCCGCTGACTTCTTCCAGCCGCAACAATAATTGCACTGTTCATAAATAACTCCCTGAAAATCCATTAAACTTCACGCAGACAAAAGGCGCTTGCTAAAAGCACCCTTTCCGCTGGTTGAATCTATTTAGACTCTGAAAGAATATATTCTACCAATCATTGATTGCAATAGTCAAGCACTCGCAAACTATTGTGGCAAATATCTTTGTTTGACTCCGCTAACACCCTAAGCTTTTGAGCTTTGTCATAAACTTTGCCGCAAGCAATGTCACAAATGTCGTGCTTCACGAGTCGAAACACTTGGCTGTAAACGCGCTGTCCGCGGCTCAAGCTGGAAGCTTGAGGTACTTCACTCAACAACTTGTGAAGATGGCTATAGAACTTCTTGTTTTTTTGCACGTTTTTTAGATCACGTTATCCATAAGTTGTTCAGTATCAACATTAGAGGCAGCTAACACCGTAGTGGCAACTTTGCATCTTTTTTTAGTTAAAACATAGCGATTATTCCTCGATACTTTCTTAATTAAACCATGCGCTCTGAATAATCGTAAACGGCGGCTTGTTTTAGAACTTAAAGATTTTTTAAGTTTCGGACAGTCTTGATCTTCGTAAAGATGATTTCGTAAATCTTTGTTTCTG
>JAQUCE010000111.1 GCA_028686345.1 Kiritimatiellia bacterium | reverse complement strand
TGTGCTCTTCCGATCTATTCACCGCTACGGTCAGCTGCATGATCCGGTTATCATTGTCAATCTGGTTGCTCCAGCCACCCGCGAAGGCCATGTGCTGAAGACCTTGCTCGATAAACTGGAGAAGATCCGCAAGCAGCTTAAATCCGACAAGGTTTTCGACAGCATCGGACGCGTGTTTGCAGGTGTCTCGATCAGGGAGTACATGGAGCGGGCCCATGAAGAAGTTGTTGAATGCCGGCTGGTGGGTATTCGTCAAAATGAGAGCAGCGATATTTCAGAGTGCCCTGTTGAACACCTGTTACTTCTGCGCGGCGGACAGGGACTTCCTTCGCAAGGGCAGCGACTGGCTGTGGCGGCAGCCAAACTCCGTGACCAGTCAAACGCTTACCTGATGGAGCGTGTCTGTCGCGGCATGGCTGTTGCGCACCGCACCCGGATCATGGATGCACTGCCAAAACGTGAGTCATTTGTAGAACGCGGCTTTGATTTCAAAGAGGCTGAACTGGCGACTGCGCGAGCCAAACTCAGCTCAAAAGCCCGCGATGGTAACAAAGGGGCAGTTACGGAACTCGCACAAATTAAGCGCCAGCAGCGTGAGCTGCAGCAGCGACAGGATCATGCGTTGGCAATCATCCGTCGGGAACCGGAGCTACTTGTGCCAGGCAGCATTGACTTTATTGCTCACGCCCTGGTTGTGCCCTCCAACACCAAAGCCGACCGTGAGCAACTCGAAGCCAATGTGGAGCAGATTGCGATGAACCTCACTAAAGCGCATGAAGAAGCCTGCGGCGCGACAGTGTGTTTCGTGCACACGCCCGAACTGGCCCGTGCCGCCAGCTTTTGCCAGCGAATCCGGGGTTTGATATCCTTTCAATGCGTCCCTGTGGTGAGCGACGCTGCATTGAAGTCAAGGGCAGAGCAACGACTGGTGAGGTTGAGGTTACTGACAATGAGTGGGCCCGAGCCTGCAACCTTCGTGATGAATACTGGCTCTATGTGGTTTATGACTGCGCCAGCCCGACACCACAGCTAATCCGTGTGCAGGACCCTTTCGCTAAGCTCCTGACCCGCCCATTCAGCAGGAGCCAGGCAATCACGCGAACCATCACAGCGACTGTCAAAACCGGCGGGGTGAGGATTGGATCTAAACAGATCATCAACGAGGGGGAGGTGTGAAAAATGCTCTGTGCCTTGCTGAAATGGGCCATTGGCTGATTAATATACCCGCAAGAACGATGGATTATTTTTTCCAAAAAGTTGTTTGTTGGGCTGCATCTAACGTAGCTCCGGTTTCCAACCGGACATGTCCGATTGGAAATCGGACCTACATTGCCTACCGCGCTAATGGGGCCACCACTTAACTTTAGAACTCGCGCACTTTAGAACTTACCACTCCGCGCCTGCGCGGAGCTAGAATTTTAAAAGAGATTTTATATGACCGACAAACCACGATTGATTGAATATGCATTTCCGTTGAAGCAGGCCTCTCTGACTTCGGTACATGAGAAAAATGTCCGGCATGGGCACATCTCCACGCTGCATATCTGGCCCGCGCGACGGCCGCTGGCTGCCTGTCGGGCGGCGTTGATTGCTACACTGCTTCCCGACCCGGGAACTCCCGAGAAACGCAAGGAGCTTTGCGAGCGGATCGGCGGCAAGGTGGTAGAGTCGATTGAGCGCAAGAAAATGCCGTCCGGTAAAATCGTTGAGCTGGTTAGAGAGGAGGTTGATGGCGGCATCCTGAATTGGATCGGCACTGAACCAAAATCGGGCGGCAAGCAGAAGATCAAGGCTCATCGGGATGTGGTCGCGCACAGAGAGAAGGAGCTGCAATGGTTCCGGGATGAGATCCGTAAGGCACACGGCGGTCGTACGCCGCGCGTGCTGGACCCGTTTGCAGGTGGCGGGGCCATCCCGCTTGAGGCGATGCGGCTCGGCTGCGAAGTTATGGCATCGGACATCAACCCGGTTGCCTGGTTTTTGCTCAAGTGTACCCTTGGGTATCCGCAGAAGCTGGCGGGTAAGAGCCATCCACTGCCGGATTTCATTCTCAATGATGAGGCGTTCATGACCTCCTTTTACAGAGCGCATCCCCATCTGGTCGGCAGAACCAAAAAAACAAAGCAGCAGCTTGTGGCTGAAAAAGATATGTTCCCTGGCTTTGTAAAACCGGATACTGGACGTGCGCCCAAGGCTGACCTTGCCTGGCATGTGCGTGCCTGGGGACGATGGGTGCTGAATGAGGCACGCAAGGAACTGGCGGCCTTTTACCCGACATATGCCGACTTGGAACCAATCCAAAAGGGTGGCGCAAGCGTCTCGCTTGCGGATGGTGATGGTGGCGCAAGCGTCCCGCTTGCGGGTAACAAAGATGGCAGCCAAGGCTTTTGCCACGCATTTTCACCCTCTTGCTGGCCAGACGGCACTCTGTTTTTTAATCCCTACGAACCAATCGACATCCGGGAACGCCGGCTTCCGCATTGGGTACAAACCGGCACCACCTTCTTTGTTACCTTCCGTCTTGGCGATTCTATCCCGAAGCCCAAACTTCAGCAATGGCAACACGAACGGGAAACTTGGTTGGCAATCCATCCCGAACCCGAACTCACGCCAAAGCTGCGCAAAGAGTACTATCGCCTGTTCAACGACCGCATGGAGCTTTGGCTGGATGCCGGCGAGGGCGCGTGTTATCTGCAGAATCCGCAGATTCGGCGAGTTGTGGCGGGTGCTTTGAGGCATTTCGATGGGAGCAGGTATGACCTGGGTGCCTGGTGTATTATGCCAAATCATGTGCATGTTCTCGTGCGTCCCAGGGAAGGACACACCCTGTCGCAAGTGCTTCATTCCTGGAAATCCTTCACAGCGCATGAGATAAACAAACTGCTGGGCCGAAATGGGGAGTTTTGGCAGCATGAGAGCTATGACCACATTGTGCGGAATCCGCAGGCGCTCTGGCGTATCGAACAGTACATAATGAATAATCCGGTGGCAGCCCGGATTCAGCACGGAGAGTACGAAACCGGGAAGGTGGAAGATCTTTGAAGCTTCCCGAAGATGGCAAGCGGGACGCTTGCCCCACCTTTGATGCGCTTGGTTCCGTTGCATAACGACGGCACACCAAATATTGATGCGCTGAATGGTGAATTTTCGGAGGAATATCTGGCTGATAAACGCAACCCGCACTGGGTGGCGAAACCCACCGTTGCTTATCTCTGGGCACGCACAGTTACCTGCAAGAATTGCCGCGCTACCCTGCCATTATTGAAAACCCGTTGGCTCTGCAAGAAGAGCAATAAACGGGTTCTCCTGACCATGAAGGCTAAGGCAGATGGAACAGGAGTCAGCTTCGGCATCGACTCCGAGGTCCCTGTGCAGGGCGGCAATGCGGCGCAAAGCCGCGAACATGACAAGCGTATTGGCGCTGGCACTATGTCCCGGGCAGGCTCTCAGTGTCCCTGCTGCTCGACAATCATGACCATGGAAGACATCCGGTTTGAGGGCAAGGCAGGCAGGCTCGGCATGGTCGCCACAGCTGTTGTGGCTGAGAGCCAGACTAGCAAGGCCTATCGATTGCCGACCCCACACGAAATTGAGTGCGCCAGCCGTGCTGAAGCTGAACTTGAACGCGTTTATGCCGACATCCCGTTTGGGCTGCCCACAGAACCGACACCAGCCGGAGGCGGGAGTGGTGCGGGAAGAGCCTTTTCTATTCAAGGTTATGGTCTCATGCAGTGGCGTGACCTGTTCACCTCGCGGCAATTGTTGGCATTGGGAACGTTGGTTCGGCAGATCCGAGCCTTTGCCCAGGGTGGCGCAAGCGTCTTGTTTTTGCACACAAACACCCAGATGCATGGGGCACGCTGGTATCGGCAATTATACGGGCTGGTTTATTGTTGATGGCAGTTGGCCTATTCAAACTGAAATGGGTACTCGGCAGCGAGCTATGAACTCGGCGGCTCTGGCTTCATCGTTGTGGATCGTCTGCCGTAAACGTCCAGCGGCCGCTCGTCCTGGCTGGGACAATCGCGTGCTGGAGGAGATGCGGGCTAATATCACAGATCGGTTACGCGAGTATTGGGACGCTGGTATTCGCGGGCCTGACTTTGTCTGGGCAGCCACCGGCCCGGCACTGGAGGCCTACAGCAAGCATCCTGTGGTCAAAAAAGCCAACGAGCCTGGGGAGGTTATGACGGTCGGTGAATTCCTTGTGCATGTTCGCCGGATGGTGGTCGATTTTGTGGTTGGCCAGGTTATGAGTGGCGCAAAGGATGGCGATATGGCAGCGGCTGACCGGATGGACAGCCCAACAGCGTACTACCTGCTTCACCGTCATGATTTTGGATTGGAGGATGCGCCTGCCGGTGCGTGCATTCTATATGCCACAGCGTGCGGCATCTCCGACCGCGATCTGGAGGTAACCTGGGATCTGATTGCAACCAAAGGCGGCAGCGCCCCTGCGGTTAAAGATGCGGACGACGATGACAGCGCGGAGGATGGGGAGGAAAGCGAGGATTCAAGTGGCCCTGCCAGTATTCTCGGGGAACCGATTCCCGCAGGCGTGCTGAACGAAAAGGCAACTTTGCGAAGCCCGCCGGCAACTATTACGGCGGCTGAAATCATGCCTGAGAATCTGCCAGATACCTGGGAAAACGAGCAGACAACCGCGCTCGCAGTGGCCGTAGCACTGTCGCTTAAATCAGGGCAGACGCTTCCATGGAAAACAGTGCGGGATGTTATCACAGCTTCTTTGACTGCCCGCTTTACCGCACTGGACAGTACAGGCGGAGCTTGGCCATGCGAATACAATGCGGCTCAAAGCATTAAGTTAAAGATTCCAGCACATGGCGACAACTCAGGAATGGCATATTCATAATTTTGACACATTAAAGAAGCGGCAGCATGAGCGGGGTGCGGTGTGAAGAAGTGCGCGAGTGCGTGTGTGTGTGTGTGTGTGTGTGTGTGCGTGCGTGCGTGCGTGAGTGAGTGAAGTGATCGTGCCTTTTGTGCGGGAGCAACGTAGCTTTGATTTCTAATCGGAGGTGTCCGGTTGGAAACCGGAGCTACAGATGCTTGTCTTCGCTTGACTAGAATTATGATTCAATTCGTCAAAGGCGCGCCAAATGATTTCGTTATCTTTGTTTGACTCATCCCCCCTTCACTCTTTGCAAGAGCTACGTTGTTTTTGAGGTGAAAAATCTTAGAGGTGAAAAAAATTCGTCCACCGCATAGCGGCGAACATACTTTCTACAATAGATCATTGCCGAAATCTATTGCCGGCCGCACCTTGTTCGCAAACGGTGCGGCCAGGTAGCCCACTCCGCACCGGTCGCGGAACTATCCCCTCTTAAAACCTCAAAAACACACTCAAAATCGCCTTCTAAGGGCCGAAAATAGGTTTTTTGTTCAAAATTAACCAATACGGTATTTTAAACGCAATGTAAACTTAAAAAGGCTTTAATTACACCATTAGAGCGCATTAAAGCTTTTGCTTGAAATGTTGCTCTTCAAGTGCGAATCTGAGATTGAATGGAGTAACAAATGGTTGCGAACTTAAAAAAAATAAGATACATAGCGCGTATTTTACTGAGTTTTACCATAACAGCGTCGCTGTGTTTTACAGTCGCATGCACTGGGTGGAGTGTGGACACAGTGCAGCTCTCTATCAATGGCAGCACGGTGCTCGAATACCAGCCGAACCCAAACCCCAACAAAACATACCTGGGCAAGCTTTATTCGCCAACTGGCGCACAGGTGTTGCTGGATTCGCCTGCTGATCACGTGCACCATCACGGTTTGATGCTGGGACTCGATGTTGAAGGCATCAGCTTCTGGCTTGACGGAGCGGCAAAAGGCATCAACCAGCTGAATCTCTTCACAAAACTACACTACTCGGGTCTCGGGATGCGGCTACCCAAAAGTATGGATGACAACGCCGCTTTCACTTTCGTAAACCCAGGTGAGAGTACGCTGGTACGCGCTCGTGAAAAGTTGACGTTTGCAGATTGCGCAGCCTGCACAGGAGTATTGGATACCGGGAAAAAGGTGACTGTCGCCATGTTCGCTACTCCAAGATCAGATCGGCAGACACCCTGGTTCACCATGTCCGGCACCCTGACGTATATCAGCGCCACCAAAAATTTTTACCGTTGCCCCGAAGTTTTACGTCACGGCGATGCCATCGAGTTCATACACGGCATCGCTGTCTGGGATGGAGCTGTGGATCAAAGTACACTCGCCGAAACCGCCGCCGCCTGGTCGAAACTCGCTGATCTTCCGACACCCGATCCGTTACGCGAGGAAGCCGCTAATTTCGCCACTCCTGACCACGGTACGAAGCCATATGCCTCAACTGTCCGCGGTGCAGGTTACGAAGCCGGAAAAGCCATCGACTCCATCAAGGTCGGTAAGGATGTCTGTGGCGGAAAACCACTCACTCGCTGGGGTCAGTTTGAACTGACACGCAAGCCGTCCGATCTGCGCGCTTCATCTGACCCAGGTTGTCAATATCCATGGCACTTCGGTTCCGCACTAAGATCGTGCCGCAAATGGCTGTGCGCGCATTCAAGCAGGGGGCGCGCAATCCAGTTCAATCCTGCAAAGCGAGCGCTGAAAAGTTAAAACACAAAGAAAGTGAAAATTAGTTATGAATGTAGGAGTTTTTTTGTTGATTACGCCATTTGCCAGTGTCGAAGAGCAGTTGCGAAGAGCCCAGGCAATGGGCTTCAAGCACGCCGACATCACTGACACGAACGCCGGAGGCAGCATGATGGGCACAGCGGGGTTCTCTCCAACAGTGAGTTTGGACGAAAACCCCTTTGAGGTCAAACGCCTCTTTGCCAAATACAACATCACCCCCACAACAGTCTGCGCCCACGGCGGGTTGCTGGAACCGAGCAACTCGGGAATCTACGGCACATCCGAAATCATGAAGGCTGTTAAATTCGCAGCCGCAATCGGAATTACCGAGGTCGTGACAACCGAGACCGATCCACGGTCACAGTGGGCGCGCGCGCTCACATATCACGAGCAGATCTTCGTCATTGCGGAGAAACTCTGTGTCCCAGTGCAGATGGCAGCTGATTACGGTGTACGCATCCTCCTGGAACCGCATGGACCGGTCACCGACATCATCCACGGGTTGCAGGATGTCTTTGACCGGTTGAATAATCCGGATGCTCTGGGCGTTAATCTCGACACAGGCAACGCCTGGCTGGGTGGTACGGATCCTGTGGAAATGGCGCGGGTTTTTAAAGATAAAATCCATCACATTCACTGGAAAGACCTCGGAGCTGAGTGGGAGTCGAAGCGTGGGAGCGAGTTCGGTTGCGGCTTCTCAACCATCGCACTTGGCGAGGGTGTCATTGATATCAAAGGCGTTTGCGATGTACTTAGGAGTGCTGATATAGCTAATTCAACTCTTGAGATCATCGGCGATGCCAATATGCTTCAACGCAGCAAGGCCTATTTGAAGGCTTGCGGCATGTAAATATCTCAACCGGTGATCACTGGCATGTGCCTATGAGTCTGGCCGCAGCCCGCGCCAGCAAGCACGTTTATTGTGAAAAGCCGCTGGGGCTGAGTGTAGAACAGTGCCTAGCGGCCCGTGAGATTACGCAATCGGATTCATCGCTGGTTGGGGTGCTCATGCAGTCGATCAGTTTCAATGGTACGCTGATCAGATCGGCATGAAGTTGCCCCGCTCTGTAAAAGGTAGCGGCACAATACCAACTCAAGGATTGTTTAACACCGTAACACACTGGGATATAGATGTCGTTTATGACGGCGGTTTTGAAATGAAGTTTCTGGATATGCAGAGCTGCCGCAAATATATGACAAAAGGCGTTATACCAGCATCAAAGGCTACCCACGGCAGCATGTTTATCGGCGATAAAGGCTGGATTAATGTCTTTCGCGGCGGCTGGGAGTTCAGTTCAGATGATATTCGGAAACACGCACGAGATCAGATGAAAATCAACCTGCCAATCAGCAATGACCATCGTTTGAATTTTATTGATGCGATTGGCGGCAGCTGTACGACTGTAAGCGATTTGGACTCAGCGGTGCGCTCTGACATTGTGTGCCACCTCTCCAATATTGCGGTTCGCACTCGGCGCGAAGTCAAATGGGACAATCAACTGGAGAGCATTGTTGATGACACCGAACAGAAATCAATGATGAAACGTGAGTCGCGCGCTGGCTATAACATGATTTGATCGCTCAAATACCCAATAAAAGATTGACCTTTGCCCGACACTATCAGTGCCATGAAGGCATTGGTGTGGCCGACTGGGAACTTGAAGCTGTGCTGCCTGCAATCACTGCTAAAAGTGTACAGTTCATAAAGTAAAACGCAACCAGCCAAAAACCGTTTTTTCTTTATTTCGCTATGACAACACCACACACACCAATCTGCCCGTCCAAGAAGTTTCAAGGACGCAGTGGCATCAGTGCGTACGCTGATCTTCTAATGCAGACCGACAGCTCTGTAGGCGAAATCTTGACGGCACTTGACCACAGCGGAGTTGCCGACAACACATTGGTCATATTCACCACTGATAATGGAACCGCCCCCGAATGCGATTTCGAAACACTGCGCGCGCATAACTCTCTGAGTCCAGCAACATATCGAGCGTCCCAGTCTCCAGCCATGTCAGCTCAATGCCCTCGTTGCGATGCCAACCCAAACTCCAACTCTGCTCGTACGTGGCATCCCAAAAACCAACACTGCAAATTCCCGGCAACATTTTAGCGGGCAACTGCTGACCAGGATAGCTGCCGCGACACAACGCCGACAACATAATCTCGCCCTTGGCGACAGCTTTGCGCAACTCCTCGCACGTGTCAGCGCGATAGGTTCTACCATCATCCACATAGATTGGTGCTTTCATGATTTATCTGCATAATCGCAATTTTTTTGAAAAAAACAAGCGTTGAATTGTTCAAACTTTATCTGTGGGTTATTGTAGAAGCATTATAGTCAAAGTTATGTTTTCATTACACCATTCAGGAAACGGTGTTAAAACAAACGTGTCTATTCAAGCGCAATTGCGCTCGACACACGCTCTCAGTCACGGGTGACATCAATGCAGGACAACCCTGTTGACAGCCGCGGCTGCACTGCGGCACTGTCAACAGCTGTCGCCCTGAACACCCGTAAAATTGCGGGCACGCTGCTGCTGATCAGGTGAGCAACCCGAGGATTGGGCTGTGGAACAACGGCTTGGAACTCTTTAATATGCCCCTCAATCAGCCGATCCATCTGCTGAACTCTCTCCGGATAAACAGCGGCCAGATTGTTTTCTCACCAACACCATCTTTTCAGTTACAGAGCAAACACCTTCATTCCACGCACTCTGTGCCAATCACACTGCGGAAATCGACATAATTGCGGAGTTTCAGCTGCTCCTGCACCCCCTCAAAACAGCTCAAAATGCGCTGGTAGTCGGGATCATCCGCTGATTTAAAAACTACCTCTTTCAGCGGTTCAGCCAGAAAGATATTTTTCTCGGGATTGTCCAGCCTCAGATAGAAGGTACGCGGCAGCTTGATACCGCGTTTTTTCTCGATCTCCGCCAGTGTGCTGTCTAGGTTCGGCGGGTAGATCTTGCGGCAGCCGCGCAGCTCCGGCTGCTGCGACTGCGATGTCCCATAAAAGGGCACATTCAAATCAATCCACATCAGAATCTTGAGCTGGTCGCCCTTGCTGAGCTGGATGCGAGCCTCACCCTTGGCATTGGGGTGGCCGGCAATCAGCAGAGCCGCCAGCGGACTGACCGCCGAACCCCAGGTTTTGGGGTCAATCTGCAGGATATTAGATTCACAGCCATTAAAGGTGGGAATCCAGGAGGTGTAGGGGTTCGCACCGAATTTCGCCATGCCGCCGTGAGCATCGTTGCCGTGCTCGGCCTGGGTGCCGCGCCGGGCGAGGTTCTCATAGGCCACGTTGAAGTAATCGGTGCGGTCGCCACTCAGATCCAACTTTGATTTGTGGTCGTGGCAGCTGACACAGTTTTTGTCCAGCACAGGCTGCACCACCTTGGTGAAGCTGAAGCCATCCTGGCTGCCCCACTCCGGTTCAATCAGAGTCTGCGCCGCGCGCGCGGCGGCAATTGAGCGCCCCCCATGTGTGACCACCGAGGGCGAGACATAGTTGCGATCAGCATGGCAGCCGATGCAGCTCTGCTTCTCGCCCGGCATAAAGTGGGTGAAGGTGCGCATACGCTGCACCGCGCGCCCCTCCGCATCCAGCGGCAGGAAGTAAATCGGCACCCCTGCCGGCACCTTGAAGTGCGCCGAGCCGTCGCTCTCGATATCCGCGAAGCCCCATACCCGTTTCGGCGCGTAGGTGGCGCCGCAGGAGACCACCGGGAACTGAAAGCCAAACTGACGCTGACCAACCTCGGATCGGATATCCTTCTCCATCTCCTGCACAATTGCCAGCCGTTTGATCTCGCCCGGCACAACGGCCGACCCCAAACCAATGGTCACATCGTGCATGACAATCTCAGCCCAGGGTTCCGCTGCCCGATCAATCCGGTAAGGCCGCGGTGAGCGTGGCAAGGGGCGGGCGCGCAGCGGCTGCGCCGAATAAAACCCCAATTGATCATAGTCCGGTGCTTGAATGGTGGCATCAACTTTACCCCCGTAATCACGCAGTAGGATGCGCCCATCCCGCGAAACAAGGTAAAAACTCTCATCCAGCGGCTGCGGACTCTCATAAGGCCCGCGCATGTTGTTGCCAGCTCCCGCATCGTCAACACCGCCGACATGAACATCAGGTGTCAGGTTGACGATTGCCTCCTGAGCGTTGCCGCCGCGGCTCAGATCAATCAAGCCGATTGCGCCGCGGCAGGGCCCGTTGTGGCTGGTCATCACACACAGAATCTTGCGGTTCATGCCCGGAATATCTTTGGCCTCCATGAAGGTTGCCGGGCAGAGCACCCGGTTGCCGAAGACTCCGGAGAGCGAGGTTCCATCAGGGTTGACAGCCCAGAGCGACTGAATCGGAATGGCGGGACGGTCAACATACTCCCAGCGGCTGAAAAGGATGCGCCCGTCGTTCATAACCGAGGGGGTGAAGTCGGTCAGATAGTTGGCCGAGAGTTTGGTCACGTTCTCTCCATCACCATCCGCGCGGTAGAGCACCGGCGAGGTGCTGGTCCAGCAGTAGGCAAAGGCTGGTTTGCGGTCAGAGATAAAGGTGATGCCGCCATCAGGCAGACGACAGGGGTTCGTGTTGTTGGAGTTACCGCCGATCAAGCAGTGCAGCTCGCTGCCATCCGGCTTGACGCTCCAGATCTCAAATGGCGTTTGCATATGGCGCTTCCAACTGAATAGAATCCGCTCGCCATCATAGTCGAGGGTACAATCCAGAATCACGCCCGCCGAGGCATCGACCAGCAGCTTCATTTCGCCTGAGACGAGCGAGAGTGTGTAAAGTCCGCCGCCGGGTTTGAGCCCCTCCACATGATAGGTGTAAACATGCGTGGGGTTAAGAGCAGCGCGCTGCACCATCACGATCGCATTAAAGCCCATGGCGCCCTACTTCAGATTATCGTAGGCAGTTTTTGAGAGTTCCGAGTCAGCGAGCGGGTTTTCGTAAAAAGGGCGCTGCAACACCCGCAACTCGTTATCAGAGAGCTCTGCCGCGTAAACCATGACCTCCGAGGCACCAGGGTTGCTGCCGCCATACGACGATTTGAAGCGCAGGGTGACCCTCCCCGCCATACGCGGCTCAGGCAGCGTGATGCGCTGGGCGCCGTGGCGCTGCTCAAAGGTGACGCTCTGCGCCGGTTGCGGATCGCTATCAAAGTAAACCTCGCACTCTTTCCAGCACTCAGCTATTTCAAAAGCCGTGCGGCCAAAGTAAACCAGCTCCTTGATCTGCACCGGCTGCTCCCACGTGAGCGTCAGCTCCGCACCTTGGCGATGGGTCTCTCCCGGCACCGCCCAGGCGCGCTGATTATCATTGCGACAGAGCCGAGCCGGAACCTTGCCATCGTTCACAAAGCTGGCCGCCAGATTCGCGTTATACTCCGAATTAGCGCTCGCCTTGGCCTTCAGCGCGAGGTTAACTGGTGCTGCAGCGTGCGCAGAACCAAAGGCGGCAACCAGCGTGCAGGCTACACAAATCCGCCCCCTTAGCAGGAGCTCCGTTAAAAACAAACTCATAACCTTACCCGTTCACGGGTTATAAATTACCTCATAATGTAAAACAATATCATTGCTGTTGTAGCAAAACCAGCACAAAAATAGTTTTTCTATTTTCAATTCTGAACTCTATTTCAGCTTTGAAACCACGAGGAACCTAGCGCAGCATAGCCGCAAACAATTTTTTTATCTCTCACAGAGGCACAGAGTTCTCGGAGTAACATACTTTGCGCTCTGTGTTCTCTGAGCCTCTGTGAGAAACCCCTACAAAGCGCACCCCTTTCGTGCCTTTCGTGCTTTTCGTGGTTAAAAAAGAGGTATAGGATTTCCGTAGGGACAGGCACTGATTTCACTCACTTAGGGACAGGCACTGATTTCGCGCGCATTCGCACACCTCTTCTCTCCGCATCGAGCGCTGAGCTAGTCACTTAGGCGACTAGAAAGAACAATTAATTGTTCTTTCCAAAAAGTGTCTATCGTCGCCTTATTGCGGTTTGTTTCGCAGTCATCCACCGCATAGCGGCGGATATACTGTGTTGCTTTCAGTATGTCCACTGCTATGCGGTGGACGACCATTTTTTACCTCTAAGATTTTTCACCTCAAAAACAACGCAGCGCGTTCATTCCACTCCGACAAAGTTAACGACAAAGTTAACGACAAAGTTTAAACTTGCGCCGGGAGGTCGTTCGCGGGGCGCGGTGAAGGCCGTGCACTACCGCTGCGGTCGACGATGCTGTGCGGCGATGTTGACCGACGATTGGGATCATGCGTGGGCTCGTCAACCAGTATCGTCGCCGCCATCGTAACCAAAGGCGTAGCCGGGTCCGGTTTCCAACCGGACAGTCCGATTGGAAATCGGACCTACGTTGCCCCCGCGTCAAAGGCGCGGCCTCTTCATTCGCGCACTCGTGCACTTTTCCACTCCGCACCGAGCGCGGACCTAGCCCCTCTTAAAACCTCAAAACACACTCGAAATCGCCTTCTAAGGGCCAAAAACAGGCTTTTTTTAACTAAAACCCTGATGTACAACAAGATACAGAGGCTAAGCGTCAAAATCATCCAAGCACCGCACTTTCACCCGCTGGCGCGTTCACGGCCAGCCGCCCTACAGCTTCAGCCTGACCACAACTCACGGTCGGGGTCGCTGTCGGAATCGGTATCGAAAAGCATACAAGGTCACCCCGATTCCGATCCCGGCCTGATGCAGCCGACCGCCGAGTAGTCTCTGGTTTATCCCGCCATGAGCAAGTTGCTTCCTGGGAGCGCCGATGCCCTAGTCGGCTTTGTTCTCAGCGATGCCGCCGGGGACATCGGCGTTCCCAGGGGTGCCTCATTTTTACCTCCAAAATTTTTAACCTAAAAAATAACCTAGCGCACCGTCTTGCTATAACTCGTCCATCCTTCGAGTAGGAAGGGGAACTTCAATGACATAGTCATCGTTGCTCCCCGACCCCTCTCAGAACCGGACAAGCGGCTTTCCCACATCCGGCTCCTCGGTCAATCATTCAGAGAGCCTCCGCTCTACGAAATGGATTAAGGTCTTTACGGATTTTCACGGTCGGCCAGTCATGCAGTGCTAACACCTGCCTGTACTGTGCCCATGTATATGCCTTTCGCTGGCTCTTACGGTTGAGCCACTTGAAAAGAGTTCTCGTTGCGAAATAAAGGTAGTCGTTACATCGTTCCGCGTTGTCCGTTATAGCGTAATAGTTCATGTGTCCGACAATGCGCCTACGCGCCTGCCGAATCATCTCTCCTTTTCTTACTACTCCACGAACTTTCCTTGCCCACTCACTGAATTTACGCAGGCTTATCCCCAGTTTCTTACGACTGGTGTAGCGCTTAACCTTGAAGTACCCTTTTTTTGTCTTCCCGCAGTAATGCGTAAATCCTAGAAAGGTGAAATCAGATGGTTTAGTGCCTCTTGCCTTTGCGTTTTCACGGGCAAAGCGTCCGAACTCAATGCAATGCGTCTTTTCTTCGGCCAATTGCAACCCGAAATCTTCGAGTCGATCTTTCAACCTCTGCATAAACTGCATCGCATCGTCTTTATACTGAAAACAAGCAAGAAAGTCATCCGCAAAACGAAAATAGTACGCTTCACCTCGACATTGCCTGCGCACTCTGCGACTGAACCATAAGTCCAGCACATAATGCAGGTAGATGTTTGACAGTAGCGGTGAAATGATTGATCCTTGCGGGGTGCCTTCTTCCGTAGCACGAACCAGCCCATCTTCCATAATGCCACTTTTAAGCATTCGGATTATCAGCCGGATTACACGCTCGTCGCCAATGCGATGTCGCAAAAATTTAATCATCCACTCATGGTTGACTTTGTCGAAGAAGCTTCTAATGTCTGCTTCAGCAACCCAGTTAACCTTTTTCTGCTGGATTGTCCGCCCGAGATCATCCACGCATTTATGCGGACTGCAACCCGGTCGGTATCCATAGCTACTATCTTCAAATACGGCCTCATAGATCGGTTCCAGCGTCCGTTTAACTGCCAATTCAACAATCTTATCTTCAAAATTGCTGATACCAAGCGGTCTTCCTTTTGCATTTCCCGGTTTCGGAATATAGCTGCGCAGTTTTGGTTTCGGACGGTATCCCATCCGCTTCAAACGTGCCGCTAAATCCCGAAGATTTTCTTCAAGGTTTACTCCGTATTCTTGCTTTGTTACGCCATCCACACCGGTTGCCTTTTTGGCCTCCAGCGCATCGTAGCAGGCTCTCAAGTTATCAACATCACATATGTGATGATAAAGAGTGGTGAAAACCAGCTCCTTTTCCTTGAGTGCCTTTTCTCCTATCCGTGTCAGGT
>JAQUCE010000024.1 GCA_028686345.1 Kiritimatiellia bacterium | reverse complement strand
AATAAATAGTACATTGAACGGCGAAACAAGTATTCCAATTGTTGTTCCAACAAATATTCCTGAGGGACTCAGTGATATGATCCGGCTAAGATCTACATGGTCTCAGTCATGCCATGCACAGCCAAAAAATACGAGATCACCCGCAGCGAGGATATGTTCGCCAGCGGACATCAGGATATTGATGTGGTGATCACAACCCGCGAACTGGCCCGCATGTTCAAGAGCGCCGGCATTGACTTTGCACGGCTTGAGGATGAAGAGCCGGATTCAATCCTGGGCGAGTACAGCGGCGCTGGCACCATCTTTGGTGTTACCGGCGGCGTGATGGAGGCAGCTCTGCGCACAGCGTACTGCCTGATCACCGGCGACGCGCAGCCGCCTTCGATTGAGTTCCAGGAAGTCCGCGGCATGAAAGGTGTGAAAGAGGCTGAGATTGATATCAAAGGCACCAAGGTTAAAATCGCTGTCGCGCACGAGATGGGCAATGTGGAGGATGTACTGAACGCCCTCCGGATGGACCGCAAGCAAGGAGTAAAACCGCGCTATGACTTTATCGAGGTGATGGCCTGCCGCGGCGGCTGCATCAGCGGCGGCGGTCAACCTTTGGGGGTCACGGATGTAGTTCGCTACGCCCGCACCAGAGGCATCTACACTGACGATGAAAAGTCGGTGCTGCGCATGTCGCACCAAAACCCGCAGGTGCAAAAGGTGTACTCAGAATTCCTGGGAGCGCCGCTCAGTGAAAAAGCGCATGAGCTGTTGCACAACCACTACCACGAACGCAAGGTCTACTCAAAGTAACTTTGCCGGAACAAACAAAAAGAGCGGGCCATCAGCCCGCTCTTTTTTTTATGTTTAACTCCAGATCACTGGACATAGGAGGAAAAACAGTTGCACTTTAATTTTTGAACCCACTAGGAACCCGGCGCAGCCGCCTGTCTGCGTGCAACGCACAGGCAGGCAATCTTTTTTGCCCCTGAGACACTGAGGGGCACAGAGGGTACGTTAGGTTGTTTTTAGGGTAGAAAAATAAAGGGGTAGAAAAATAGAGGGGTAGCGTGATAATTTTAACTACGAATAACGCGAATAACACGAATGTTATTAAGCTACGCACTATTCACGTAAAGTCACGTTATTCATAGTGCAAATAAGGCGCAATTCCCTGGGCGTGAGCAAGTCCCTAGGAGCGCCGACATCCTCGTCGGCATTTAAAATGGTCATGCCATCTGCGAGCGCATTGTTGCGACAGCTTTTTTCCAGGCTTCTTCGAGATTCTCCTTTGGCCACCCGCACTCGCATGAGACGCCGCCGGTGTAGTTAATCTCTTTGAGCGCCTTAAAGTAACCGCTGAGGTCTTCGCCCTTGGTGCCGGGTGCCTTACGCCCCTCTAGCTCGGCTATATGGCAGTGATAAATCCGGCTGCCAGCCTTGCGTATCGCGTCAGGGCCTTCATCCTCGCGCAGCATGTGGTAAAAATCCGCCAGCAGCTGGATGCGCGGGTGATTGATGGCATCAACATAGACAATGCCCTCCATCACGGAGTTGAGCAGGTTGGTCTCGCTTTTATTCAATGGTTCCAACACGATCCTGAGCTTAAAGTCCTTGATGCGCTCACCAAGCTTCTGACAAAAATCAATGAATTGTCCCTTGGCCTTTTCCGCGTCAAAGCCATCCGGGATTTTTCTGGCGCTGCCGCTGCCAAGGACAATGTACGGGATGCCGACAGCTTCCGCGCGGCGGCATGCCGTGAACGCATACTCCAACGCTTCGTCGTGAGTGGTATCCGCTCCGGTCAAGCGGAACTTGCCCGGGATAAAGCCGTTACAAGAGCGTATAGGCAGGGCGCACGCCTTGATTTTCTCGATCTGCGGCGCAAATTCAGTATCGGAAGTTTCCGGTTTTAAAAGGCCTGCCACGCCGCTCTCAATAAACTGGAAGCCAGCCTCTTTCAGCTGTTCAGCGCGGTTCGGAGATGAACATATGCCGAGCTTAATCTCGCTACAACAGGCTGTTTGCGCCAGTGCCACGGCTGTGCCGCGGGCAAAGGTGGCGGCGGCGATGGTTTTCATAAAACTTCTGCGGTTTGTTTTCATGGCAGCTCTCTCTTGTTTGAGTGTCCATAATCACGAGGCTGCCTGGGTGAGGTTTGCAAGACCGTACCCGCGACAACCTCGGATTTGTTTTCAAGCTCAAAAGCCTTTAAAGGGCTTACCCCCTACCATGACCTGGCGGGTTGCTTTGTCAAAGGCGGCGCGCATGCCCTCACGCATAGAGGCGTTGGACATAACCAGGGCCACGGCGTGGCTATAGCCGGCTTCGACCGGGGCGTTGGGTTGCTTACGCGAGCGGACGCACTCCATCCAGTTTCGCATATGATCGATCTCCATATTGCCGGCACCGGTGTCTGCGGCGGTGGAGGCTGCCTCTGATTCAGAGAGCTTGGTGGTTTCAAGCTTAGCTCTTTCAACACCCTCGTTAGAGACAGTGCCCTTGATCAGGTCAATGGTGCCGATCTTGGAGTGATATTTCTCAACGTTGCCGCGCGCTGAGTTGTGCTGCCGGGAGCTGAAGACTACCTGGAAGCCCTTGTTCTGGTCGTCATCAGGGCCGTACTCGAAGATGGTGGTGAAAGTATCGGCACTCTGGCGGCCGTCTTTCCAGGCGTATATACCGCCGCCTGCCATGGCCCAACGCGGGTAATCAAAGCCTGTAAACCATGAGACCGTGTCGATCTGGTGGCACATCCATTGTCCTGGTATGCCTGATGAGTAGGGCCAGAACAAGCGGAACTCCAGATATTTGCGGGGGTCGAACTTTACCTGCGGACGGTCGAGCAGCCACCGCTTCCAATCCGTGTCGGCCTCCTTGAGCTTGGAGGGCAGGTCGCCGCGGCGCCAGCGTTGAGGCTGGTTGACGTTCCAGCAAAGGTCCACGTAAGTTATGTCGCCGAACTTGCCGGAACGGATATATTCGTTCGCGATGTGGTAGGCTTTGCCGCTGCGGCGCTGTGAACCGATCTGAACAATGGCCCCGCCGCGGTTGTTGGCCTTGCGCGCCTCGTTGACTGCATCGAGAACAGCGTTGGCAGCATCCATATCTTCGGCTAAAGGCTTCTCTGTGTAGGAGTCCTTGCCGGACTTAACAGCATGTACAGTGTGCATGGCGTGCTGGAAATCAGCGGTGGAGATGATTACAGCATCAACATTCTTGGCTTTCTCGTAAAGCTCCTCATCGCTTTTATATACATCAATGCCATGCCCGATTTTACTCTCAATGGCAGCCTGGCCCTCTTCGCGGCGCACGCTCCAGAGATCAGCCAGGGCGACTATGTCAAAATTGAGTTCCTCCTTGGACTTGAGGAAAGATGGCAGAAGGGCGCCTTTGAAGCGATCGGAAAAGCCGACACAGGCAACGTTGATGCGGCTGTTGGCCCCCGCCACATTCTGTGAAGGCGCTTGCTGGGCCTTGAGTATGCCGGGCAAGGCGGATACTGAGGCACCCGCTGATGCCAGCTTTGCAAAATTGCGGCGTGTTAATTTTGTGATCTGACTCAATTTCATCTCGCTCCCCTTTTTTATTTATCCGTTAACGTCAACGGCTGGTACAACCCATTCGGCACCTGCTAAGCAGGTTGTCGGCAACCCGGAAATAAGTACTTATGCCTATCCCTGCCGCGGTGCATTCCTTACCTTCAATAATGCTGGCAATATAACCCATCCCCCTGCCAAATACAACAAAAAATGTTTAATTAAAAATAAACTTTAGAACTCTCCCAAAAGAACGCTTGTTGTTGAATGATAATTATGACACAATTATACAGTGATTTTGTGTGTAGATTTTACTTTCCATCTGAATCTTGACTGACTTAAGCACTGAAGAATGACAGCCCCGATAAAAGGAGATAGAAATGAAAAATTGCATGATAACAGGGTGTTTTGCGGCTTGCATCGCCGCTGCGGCTCACGCAGGGACAATCTCATGGATTGGGCCAACCACCATTGCTGGTAACAGTGATATTGAAAAGGGTGGCGCAACGGTCTTTGCTTACAGCGGAGGAACTGCTGATTCGGTCAATGGCGTGACGTTCATACCTACGCTCTCCGCATCGCTCAACAACAGCTGGCTGCAGCTAACTGGATTTACGGGTTTAAATACGGGTATATTTACCACCACATCCAACAACTTCGCCGCATTAAGTCCGGTGTATAAAAACATTATCAAGGGCGGTGTGTACAACAATGGCGCAGTCGCAACGGTCAAATTGAAGAACCTGGTTGTTGGCCGGAATTACACGGTTCAGATATGGGTCAGCGACCCGCGCAGCGGCGCGCCAACCAACCGCTACGCCGTGGTTGATTCAACCGGCCCCATACTGCCCTACAATGATGCGCAGGTTGAAGGCGGGGTCGGCTCCTACGCTGTCGGCAGCTTTACCGCTGATGCGGCCACCCAGAGCTTCACCCTTGCCGGCGACGTGTCAACGCAATTGAATGCCGTCCAGCTGCGTGTTGAAAGGGTGCCGCTACGTGAAGATCTCTACTGGGATGCGAATGAAGCTGCTGCCGGGTTTGGCGCGGCGGGCGGAACCTGGGGCAGTGATCCGAACTGGAGCACCAATGCTCTTGGTGCAACCTTGCCGGATCAACCTGTCAACACAACGATTTCAAATACCCTGCACTTCGGCACAGCCGCAACCGGCTTAGGGGCAGGGACAATCAGTGTCAGCGGAACGCAATCCTTTGACTCCCTCACCTTCGGGGTTGCCTCAGAGGCGATTACCATCACAAACGGCACCCTCGCATTTGCAACACCCGCCGCCACGCTGCGGCTCAACAGCACGGAAAACACTATCGCCTCAGCCCTGGCGCCAGGCAACAGCCTCACTGTACGCTCGGTTCGCCCGCTGATCTGCGACGGATTTCCGACAACTGTCGAGCGGATCCTCTTTGCCAACGCCGCGCTGGCTGACTACACCGGTGCTGAGGCCAAAATAGGAGGCGCTTGGACATCCTCCGGGCCGTCCACACCTATCCCGGCATCGGTTTACCACTGGGTTAATGACGGCACCAGCGCCTCCTTCCAGGTACAGACCTTTGATGGCGGACACACCAAGGTTGTGAAGATCGCTCTCCGGCAGGCAGGCGCGCACATCGCAGGCAGGGCGGTTTATGCCAAGCACTGCGATCCTGACGGCAACATACTTGGCAATGATTTTGACTATGAAGGCACAGGAAGCACTGTTGCCACCTGGTTCAGCGCTGACGGCTATGGGGTAACAGAGCTGAAGCTGCTGCCTTATGATGAGCGCTTCACCCAACACCGCTTCCGTCAATTTCTAGCGACAACACCTCAGACAATCGCAATTGATGCAAACCTCGCTGATTTCTCAACTGCCGAGTGTTTTATGGCAGGCGGGTCTATTCAAGATGATCTGCAACCTGCTTCAACCTTTCACTTTGTGAGTGACGGCACAACAGCAACATTTCAGGTGCAGTGCTATGATGATATTTACACAAAATGCGTCAAGGTTGAGCTGACCCAGGCAGGCAGCGACATCCAGGCCCGGCTAATATACGCGAGATACAACAATGGAAACAATCTCGGCCACAACTTTGATCTCAGCTGGAGCTCTGGCAACATTGCCGCCTCCTTTGGCAGCGGAGGATACGGTGTGCGTTCAATCCGGCTTATCAATGCCACGCCAACGCTTACACTCACTGCGAAAAGTGCCTTTAACGGGCCGATTGATCTTGCGGCATCGACCCTTAAGCTGAACGGCCTGTTAGCCAACGGCGCTATGACAGGAAGTATCGTTAACAACGGAGCGATCGTATGTTGCCCGCCAGCCCCCCAACAGTTCTCGGGAGCGATCTCCGGCACAGGGTCTTTTACTGTAAACGGGATTCCCGGCGCAACCATCACCTACAAAGCTAACTTAACAAAAACACCGGTAGTCATTGCTGAAAACCGCACATTGGCTGACTGCCGGAGTGCCGGCGGTTTTTTCTCAGGCACTAATATATCCGATGGGCTGGCGGCGGCCGCCCCCTTTCACTTTACCAACAATGGAACAATTGCCACAGTCCAACTTCAAGTTTACAATGGCGGACACACCAAGGTTGTGAAGGTCGAGCTCAAACAGGTGGGAGCCAATATCGAGGCTAAGGTCATCTATGCAAAACATTGCAGCGAGCCTCACGGGAATAACGTGGGCGCAGACTATGACACCACTGGCATTGATTATGATTATACTCTAAGCCAGTTGTCGCTCTATGTCGCCCCGGTGCGACTCACTGACTACAACACCTACTCAGGCGGCACGGTTGTGAACAGTGGCGAGTTGGAGGTAACAACGCTTTCATCGCTTCCCATGCGCGGCGGCATAGTTGTCAACGGAGGAACCTTGCTGCTTAACGCGCCGGGCATTAACAATAAAAGCGTAGTGGGTGGCATGGATAACTCTATTACTGTCTTTGCAGGCGGAACTTTGTCACTTGCCGGAAAACATAATGCCGGTTATAACCGCCGTATCTGCATTGATGGAGGAACTTTGCACAGCACAGCAGGAACCGCGGTATATAATGACAACTATCTCAACAACCTGAAGTTAATGAATGGAGCGCAGGTAACTGGTAATCCCATTCAATTCGGATATGAATCCGCTGCAATCCTGACCGTCGCAGGCACCAGCCCATCTATCATCCACTCTGGTATCTCCTGTGTGAACCTCAACAACTTATCCTTAACTCTCGATGTTGCTGATGTTACCAATGACAGCAACCCGGATCTAATCATCCCTGGAGTAGTAACTGACTGGAGTGCGTTGTATCTGAACCAACCCATAATCAAGAGCGGCGCAGGCACGGTTAGCTTCTCGCACTCGGGCAACAACCATAAAGGCTTGTTTACCATTAAAGCCGGGCGCATCATGCTCGCTGCCGACAACACCATGAACGCTGATAACCCTGTGGTTTTGGATGGCGGCGCGCTGGACATGGGCACAGTCGCAAATACTGTCGGCACCCTGAAGGTCAGTGGCACCGGAGGAACGCTCGCTCTGGGCACAGGCACACTCGCCTTTGCCAACAGCAGCGCCGTCGCCTGGAGCGGCACTTTAACCCTGGCCGGCACACTGGTTGAACAGAGCGTGCGCTTCGGCACTGACAGCAGTGGTCTGACAGCTGAGCAGCTGAGCGCCATCGAATACAATGGTGATAGAAGCGTCAGAATTAACTCCAGCGGCTACCTGACGGCAAAACCGGCTGGATCCACCTTCATGCTTCGGTGAGCTGCCATGCGACTCGCAAGCTGTTTGCTTAACCATAAACTTTGCCCTTGAAAGCGGTGAATGCTAAGTATATCCGCCGCTATGCGGTGGATGTTAAGTATATCCGCCGCTATGCGGTGGATGTTAAGTATATCCGCCGCTATGCGGTGGATCATCACGAAACACAGCCACCAGTCTGCGTGCAACGCACAGGCAGGCAGCCGGTTTTTTTGCCACTGAGACACAGAGGGTACGCCAGGTTGTTTTAGAATTGCCGCCCGCAGCCGCCCGCATAGCGAACGGCTTCCTTATCGCACAATCAGTGTTGTGCCGACCAAGGTGTTGATATACAGCTTACCATTACGCAGCACCAGCAGCGCATCAATTGGATCACCGTTCTCATCCACCAGCACCAGCTCAGGTGCGGAGCCAACCCAGGCGGTAGCGGTAAAGTCACCCAGCAAGGTCACCCCCTTTGGCACTGGTGCGGGCACAGCCACGGTCAGTGTTCCCGAGGGTGCGGAGACCGCGCCGGTCACAGTCAGCAAAGCGTTGTTTCCAATGAACAGGTTTTCCAAACCGAGCACACCCGTGCCTGCTCCATTGGCAGCTACGTTGACAGTGGCTGTTCCAGCGGCAACGGCAATCTCACCTGCGCCAACCTGATAATCAATGCCAGCCTGCGATCCCGTTGCTGCAACCACATCCAGCGTGGCGCCTGCGCCCAGCCTCAACGCACCGAAGTTGACGATTGTGCCATCGCTTAGGACCAGCGGCGCCAAGGTGCCGGTGCGGGCGCTCTCCACAACCAGCGTTTTGCTGAAATCAACAGAGGCGGGGGTAGCTCCGGTCATCATAAAACCGCCTACAAACTGTTGGGCAGTCGCACCGCCAGTGCCGCCAGTCATGCCAGCCCAAGTGGTCGCAGCGCCAAACTTGGCGGCAAGGTCAATCACCTTTTCCGCCTGATATACTTTAATACCCTGCGTGACAGTCAACACCAGCCGTGCCCCGTCGTAGAGCAGGTCAATGTCAGCGCCTTCAATCAAGTTAAGGCCATTGATCTGCTGGTTGTTATCACTCTTGTTGCCATCAACAACCCAGCCGATTGAGTCCGCGCCATAGATGTTGAAATAAAAACCAACCGAGGGTGTAATCCCGGCAACGCCAATTGCTCCGCCTGCCGCACCCAAGGCCGCGCCTCTTAACCACAACGGCATTGACATCCATGGCAACATCCAGACGCAGCGTTGCACCGCCCCGCAGCTCCACATCAGGAACCCCGGGTGCGCATTGCACACCAAGTCCGTTGACATGCGCCAGCGTAACCGTTGCATTATCAATCAGCACCCCGCCGGTAAAGGTGTTATTCGCTGAGAGGATCATGCCGCCGCCAGCCGCGCCGGTGATGGTGAGGTGACCGGCGAAACCCGTGGGGTCTGTCAGCACCGAGCTGTTATCCACCATGCGTCCCTCAACATGATACGCATAATGGCCTTGATATGGGGTGAATACCCCTGTATAGGCGCTCATACCATTCAAGGCCAGCTTCATATTCGGGAAGATGGAAAAATCAACCGCATCCGCGGCGTTGTTTTCAAAGAGTGTCAGATAACCGGATGAGGCAGGATTGAGCCTGCCCAGCACCTGCGCGGGCCCGCCGATCTTGGCATAGCCGATGGCACCTTCGTTGACAACTGAGATTGCCCCCGCGTAAGCTGCGGGCAGCCCGTTGGTGTTGCTGAAAAACAGATCCCCACCCAGAACCTCTATATCACCGTCCATGGTGTTCACGCCACTGAGGGTCAACCGGCCTGCACCTGTTTTGCGCAGGGCGCCGCCAAGGCTGGCCGGATCATCAGCCAATGACTGCTTTGCTATCACCTTGACAGATGCCGGAGTGTCAAAGGTCACGCCCCCTGACTGCAAATACGCGGCGGTCAGATTCTCAAAGAAGTTTTCGCGTGAATCACGCGCCTGAATGGTTCCCCCATTCATATAGAGCAGGTTGGTGCCGGCAGTTGATTCGGCAAACAACCTTTTAGCGCGCAGTGTGCCGCCATTCAGATAGACCGCGCCGTAAGATCGGTTGGTAACAGTGCCGACCGACCACTTGATATCCGCTGTGGCATCAATAATCCCGTCATCTACCACTACATTAGCGCGAGCGCCATTGGCATTCACAACAAAGGATTTATCAGCCATATAGAAACCAATGGCGCCGCCATCAACCAGAACACTGCCCTCTGCCCCAAGCCCCTCAGCGGCATAGAACCATCCATGGTGACAGAAGATGTTGCCGCCGGTGAGCACCGTGCAATTGCCAATGCTCCCGTTGCCGGTGGCGGAGATGAAATCACGGCCAGCAGCCACCAGCGCGTTTGCGCCGGCACCGCCAACAACCACATCGGCTTGGCCGCCATGCGTACCTGACAAAAGATTAACCGTCGAGCTGTCGCTGACCGTGTAACTCCCATCCTGAACCGTCAGTGCGAATCTATTGCCAGCACCGCTGCCAATTCTGGAATCACTCTCAAGCATTATGGCGAGCGCCGCGCCATGTGAGATCGTCAAACCGCCATGGTTTGGGTAGAGATAGGTTAGCGCAATATCATTGGTGACCACGGCTGTGCCGCCATTGTCGATCCAGACCGTGTCGCCATCAGCGGCCACAACCCCGCCACTCCAGTTAGCAGGATTGTTCCAGGGCAGTGAGAGCCCTGATGCCCCGCTCCAGACTAATTGATAGGCACTGCTTTCAAATCGATAGTTGTTGACCACCTGAGCGCTGGTCAGGGTGCCGTCGTGCACACGGACTTTAGCCAGTGAACCGCTGAAGAGCATCTGCCAGCTGTTATTGCCAATATCGCGGACACCGCCCAATTTAAAGGTGCTGCCGCCGCGCAGGTTGATGTTAGCGACCTTGGTCGTGCGCAAAACGCCATCGGCATAGAGTTTCTCAGTGCCGTCAGCGGCGCGGGTCACAGCCAGGTGGTGCCAGACACCGGCCTGCGGTGGTGATCCGCTCCAGGGGATATTCGGCGCCCCATAGTGCTCGACCCCGTTGTTGCCGTCAGCGCAATAGCGGAACTCCATGCAGGTTCCCGCAGGCTCTCCTGACCAGCCGCCGCGGTCGGTCCAGGCCAGTTGATCCTCAATGGCCTGCAAGGTTGGATTAAGCACCCAAAGCTCCACGCTCCAGACATCACTGCCCAGAATAGAGGCTGGCGGGGCAATGGCGCTGGTCATCACCGAATTAGCGGAGCCGGCAAAGGTGACAGCAGGAGCGCCACTGACATTGCTCTGGTAAACAGCTCCCTCACCACTGACAGCAGGGATAAAATCTCCACCAAGGGTGCCGGAGTTGATCCATGCGCTGACCTTGGTTCCATATTGAACAAGCGTATTGCCGCCAGCAGGCACCAAAGAAGTCAAGCACAAAACGCAAATACTTGCTTCATTGCTGCATTGTAATCAAAGACCATTTACGCTCCGGCGTGACTGATGGTCTGGATAATTTGCCCTTTTACAGTAAAACTTCAAAAACCCGCTTGAGAAGCGTAGTTTTTCGTGCCTGTTTTGCGAAATCATTGGTGAGGGAGGGAGGGAGGGAGGAATGGAGCGGGCGAAGGGAATCGAACCCTCATGTGAAGCTTGGGAAGCTCCTATTCTGCCATTGAATTACGCCCGCTCTTGAAAACAGTTAAAGAGTATCAAAATCACCTGATGAACGCAACCGGCTTTTAATTAAAATTTGCATTTGAGTTTTGAGCATGATCTAGGATATACTACTCGAACTGTTTAAGATAATGAGTTGTGGGTCGTACCCGCGTTTTACCCCATGGACCGATTAGCCTACCTTATTAGAAGAGTGCTGCTGGTGATTCCAACGTTTCTTGGAATCACCGTTGTATGTTTCTCCCTGACCCGCCTGCTGCCAGGCGGGCCAGTTGATATGCAGATCATGAAAATGCGCAACATTGCCGGCGGCGAAGGCGGCATGAGCGCCACGACCGTCTCACAGGTAACCGAGGAGTACCGCGCTGAACTTAACAAACAGTTCGGCTTCGACAAGCCGGTCTACATCCAATACTGGAACTGGCTGGTTGTCAACCGCATGGGAATGCAGCTCGCATCGTATGACTATCCGAACCGCACTGCCTGGCAGCTGATCAAATCGCGTATTCCGGTTTCGCTCTGGTTTGGCATCACCAGCTTTTTACTCAGCTACCTGATCTGCATTCCGCTGGGACTGATCAAAGCACTGAAGCATCGCACCGCCTTTGACGCCCTCTCCAGCATTGTTGTCATCATCGGCTACGCCTTTCCCGCCTTTGCGCTGGGCATGGTGCTGAAAATGCTCTTCTGCGGAACAGTTGAAGGATTGTGGGATATCTTCCCGCTCGGCGGCTTTGGCTCCGACGCGCTTGAGGGCGCTGGCTTCGCGGCCCGCATGAGCGACCGTGCCTGGCACATGATTATTCCAGTGACCTGCTATGTTGCCGGAAACTTCGCCTTCCTGACCTTGATCATGAAAAACTCCCTGCTGGATCAGATTGCCAGCGACTATGTGCGCACAGTTCTCGCTAAGGGCGCCACCCGCAACCGTGCGATCTGGGGCCATGCCCTGCGCAACTCTTTGATTCCCATTGCCACTGGCTTCGGCTCAATTATGAGTGTGCTCTTTGCCGGATCAATCATCATCGAGAATATCTTTGAGATTCCGGGCATGGGCCGGTTGAGCTGGGAGGCGCTGACCGGGCGCGACTACGCCGTCTTTATGGCACTGCTGGCACTGACCTCGGTCATGCGGCTGGTGGGCAACCTGATCTCCGACTTCTGCTACATGGTGATTGATCCGCGAATCAATTTTGACAAATAAAATTGCATGAAAACCCCTTTTAAAATAAAACTGACCCCCATCACCCGCAAGCGCCTGAAAAACTTCATGCGCATCCGCAGGGCCAAGTGGTCACTTTATCTTCTAACCGCACTCTTTGTGATCAGCCTCTTCTCAGAGCTGATCTGCAACAGCCGCCCGTTGCTGATGCGCTTTGAAGGCAAGCTCTATCTGCCCTTTCTCCAGAACCTGACCATGCAGCGGCTGGCAGGCGCAGAGAGCAGCGCCTCGGTTGTCGAATACCACTCCTTCACCCAATCCCCCCGCTTCACAGACAACCCGTCCAATTTCGCACTCTGGGCCCCTGTCCGTCACAGCCCGGGCGACTCACTTGACGCACGCTCTCTCAAGCCCTACGAAACTGTCAAAGCCCACATAGTTCCGGAGGTCTTTGTCGGGCGGTTGAATCTGCTGCCCGAGATGCGTATGGTCAGGCGGGTCGGATGCGAACACTTCTTCCCCGGCGCAGTTGATTTCGGGCGCGACCGGCTCGGCGATCACTGGGTGATTCCGGAGGAGGTCAGTGCTTCAATCCAAGAGCGCTTTGAGAACCGTGACTCCCCCGCGCTGTCGTTAATCGTGCGCCATTGCACGGAAAAGGAGCTGCAGGCCGTGCTCTCCATGCCGGAGTTTACCGCAGCGCGTGTGCCCCCTAAAACAGTGCGTATCTCACTGAATCAAACAACGCCGCCGGATATGCCGCTGGTGGTGAGATTCCGCAAGAGCGGCGAAAACTTTGTGGCGCTTGACAAAAAAAGATGGCAAAGTGTGCCACCGGCAATCCAAGGAGAAACGCTGAGTCTGGTGAAAAAAGCCTTTGCTGGCGAGGCGGCAGAGGCGCATCTGCAGTGGAAAGAGCGCATGACCTCCGTCAAATGTGTGCTGGTTGCCATTGCCTGGCCCTATCCTCCGGTGGCCGGTCATATCATGGGGCTCGACTCCGCTGGCCGTGATGTGTTCGCACGAGTGCTCTATGCAACCCGCATCTCAATGATCTTCGGCATCACGCTCTCCCTGTGGGCCATGTTCCTCGGGGTGATTGTCGGCGCCATGCAAGGCTACTTTGGCGGCAAAGTGGATATCTGCGGACAACGCCTGACCGAGATCTGGAGTGCCATGCCCTTCCTGTATATCATGATTTTGGTGGGTTCTGTTTATGGGCGCGGATTCATGATCCTGCTGCTCTGCTACAGCCTTTTCAACTGGATCGGCATGTCCTACTATATGCGCGCCGAGTTTTTGCGGCTGCGAAGCAACACCTTTGTGGAGGCGGCCCGCTGCCAGGGACTCAGTACGCTGCGCATTATCTTCGTGCATATCCTGCCCAATGCCATGACCCCCATCATCACCATGCTGCCATTCACCCTGATCGGTGCCATCGGATCGCTGGCAGCGCTCGACTTCCTTGGATTCGGATTGCCGCCGCTGACACCCAGCTGGGGACAGCTCGTGCAGCAGGCCCAGCAGTTCCGCTGGGCCTGGTGGCTGATCCTTTTCCCCGCGCTGGCGCTGGTCACCGTCATTCTTTTAACCGTGCTGATCGGCGAGGGGCTGCGCGATGCCTTTGACCCAAAACAGCAATCACGAATGGAATAACGATGCTGCTGGAAATCTCAGATCTTTATGTTGAATTCATAAGCGAAGAACACACCGTCCGCGCTGTGGAGGGGGTATCCCTCGCATTGGAGCGCGGGCAGGTGCTAGGTCTGGTGGGCGAATCCGGGTGCGGCAAGAGCGCCACCTGCATGAGCATTCCCCGTCTGCTGCCCTCCCCGCCGGCTCATGTTCCGCAGGGCAGGATTCTCTTTGAAGGCCAAGACCTGCTAACCATGCCGATCACAAAACTGCGCAAGATCCGCGGCAGCCGGATTGGTGTCATTTTTCAAGACCCCATGACCGCGCTCTCGCCGCTGCACCGCATCGGCCACCAGATTCAAGAGGTGGTCCACCTGCACCGCAAGATCACACGGGCCGAGTCACGCAAACTCGCAATTGACTGGCTGGAGAGGGTTGGCATACCTGACCCAGAGAGCAAGATCGATGTCTACCCCCATGAACTCTCAGGGGGCATGCAGCAGCGCGTGGTAATTGCCATGGCCCTGATCCTTGAACCGGATCTGATCATTGCCGACGAACCAACCACCGCGCTGGATGTCACGATTCAGGCCCAGGTGCTGCGTTTGATGCGCGATCTGCACCGCAATGACTCCGCCTTGCTGCTGATCACCCACGACATGGGCGTGGTTTCGCAGATGGCAACGCATATTGCGGTGATGTACGCAGGTCAGATTGTCGAAACCTCCCCAGCCGAGGAGTTCTTCAGCTCCCCGCAGCACCCCTACTCCCAGGCCCTGCTGCGTGCACTGCCCTCGGCCAGCACCCGGGGCGAGCCGCTGGAGTCTATTCCCGGCCAGGTGCCCTCGGCCGGCAACTACCCGGCTGGCTGCCGCTTCAACAACCGCTGCAAATTCGTTATGCCGCAATGCAAAGAGATTGCACCTGAGCTGAAAGAGATCTCCCCCGGCCACTGCGCAAGATGCCTGCTGTTCGATAAATGAGCTTCTGTAACCCTTGCCTGTAACTTCGACCTTTCTAGAGCGTGGGCTTTAATCGTCCACCAGCATCGTCGCACATCATCGTTAACCGATGCCGCTCACAGAGCGGCTACTACACGAATGGTAAGGCTTGCATGATGGCTTGCATTTCAAAGCGCAGCGCATGTGTAGTCGTCGCTCTATGAGCGACACCGAACGACAGATCTTGCAAACGGCGCGCAATCCGCCCTGCAAAGCACTGTAGCCGCGGGCCGCGACAGCCGGGGTGGCGCTTGTATGGCCAATCGCCAAGCGTTTCGACCCGCGAAGCACCACACATTCACCCGCCGGCGCGTTCACGGCCAGCCGCCCTACAGCTTCGGCTCGCGTGTCGCATGGCTGGCGCGGGCGTTATACGCTTGCGGCTCGCATGTCGTTCGGCTGGCGCGTGCTTAAAATTTGCGGGGCACTGTAGCCGCGGGCCTTGAACGCGGGGTGGCGCTTGTATGGCCAATCGCCAAGCGTTTCGACCCGCGAAGCACCACACATTCACCCGCCGGCGCGTTCACGGCCAGCCGCCCTACAGCTTCGGTTCGCGTGTCGCATGGCCGGCGCGCGCGTTATACGCTTGCGGCTCGCATGTCGTTCGGCTGGCGCGCGCTATGCAGTTTGCGTGTCGTTCGGCTGGCGCGCGCTTAAAATTTGCGGAGCACTGTAGCCGCGGGCCTTGAACGCGGGGTGGTGCTTGTATGGCCAATCGCTAAGCGTTCCGGCTCGCGAAGCACCACACATTCACCCGCCGGCGCGTTCACGGCCAGCCGCCCTACAGCTTCGGCTCGCGTGTCGCATGGCTGGCGCGCGCGTTATACGCTTGCGGCTCGCATGTCGTTCGGCTGGCGCGCGCTATGCAGTTTGCGTGTCGTTCGGCTGGCGCGCGCTTAAAATTTGCGGGGCACTGTAGCCGCGGGCCTTGAACGCGGGGTGGTGCTTGTATAGCCAATTGCCAAGCGTTTCGACCCGCGAAGCACCACACATTCACCCGCCGGCGCGTTCACGGCCAGCCGCCCTACAGCTTCGACCGGCCAATCACCTGCTGGTTGCTCCGTAATCCGGACTCCAAACTGTTTTTGACCTCGTGACCCGGTGACCCGGTGACTTGGCGGCATTGCTTATTGATCCGTACTCCGATTCAACGGAGCGTCAAGCTACCTTTTCTCTTTGTCGTGAGCTTTGTCGACCTTTGCGTTAACAGTCAAACAATGGTCAGCTGAACACTGCTCTCAATGACACCGATCTCAATCGCATAGCGGGTAAGACCCGCTGTTTCGTGGATGTCGAGCTTACGCATGAGATGTTCACGGTGTTTCTCAACGGTCTTGATGCTGATACCAAACTGGCTGGCGATTTGTTTGTTGGCCTCGCCTTCAGCGACCAATTGCAGCACCTCCATCTCACGCGAAGTGAGATTAAATGCCCCTCCCTTCAAAAAACCCTTGCGGCTGATTAAATTCTGCTCACGCTTTTGCAGGCGCCGGGCTATGGAGGGACTGTAAAAAGTGGAGCCTTTGAAAACTTCTCTGACCGCCTCGGCCAGGAGGTTGGCAGAGGCCTGCTTGATCAGATATCCCGCTGCCCCTAGTCCCATCACGCTCTCAACATACGCGTCATCGCTGTGTGCGGAAAGAATGAGAACCTTAACATTGGGGTCTGTCTTGATAATCTGCCGTGTGGCCTCCATTCCGTTCATCTGCGGCATGGCAATGTCCATGATCACCACATCGGGATTCAGCTCGCGGGTCAAAGCAACGGTTTTACGCCCTGTGTCAGCCTCGCCAATCACCTCAATATCGCTCTCGGCCTCCAGCAGCTTCCGGATACCCTCACGCACAATCATGTGATCGTCAGCGATTAACACGGTTATCTTCTTTTCAAAATTCATGTACTGGCCTTCTTTTTAACGCCGTTTTTGAAGGGGATTTGGATCAGGATGGTTGTGCCCTGTTCAGGAGCGGATTCGATCTTGAATGTACCGCGGACCATCTCCACCCGCTCCCGCATGCCAAGCACCCCCAAGTGCTTGATTTTTTTGGCACGTAATAGTTTTTTTAAATCAAATCCTCTGCCATCATCCTTGATGTGTATCCGCACAGCAGAGGCGATTTTCTCAATGCACACATCCACCCGCCCGGCATGCGCGTGGCGCGCGACATTGGTCAAAGCCTCCTGTACTACCCGGTAAACCACCGTGCGCTTGGTGTTGCTCAGTTTTTCAACTCCCTCAAAGGCGGTCAGAGTGACGCGGACACCACTCTCTTCCATAAAGCTTTTCATGAATGTATGCAAGGCCGGCATCAACCCCAGATCATCCAGCACTGACGGGCGTAATTCGCGGGCAAACCGATGCACAATATCAACCGACTTCACAACCAGCCGCTGCGCATCTGAAATCTTACGGCTCAACTCCTTGGTGCTGACTAAAGACTCGTTTTTCAAGATAGTCAGTTGGACATTGATGCCGGTCAGCAATTGGACAACCACATCGTGCAGTTCACGGCTGATTCTTTTACGTTCGTCTTCCTGCGCCCGCAGGATATTACGGGAGAGCATCCGCAGTTGCGTTTGCAAAAGTCGCGACTGCTCCAGCAATTCAATTGTTTGTTGTTGACTTTCCCTGAGCGTTTTTTCTACAACCTTACGTCTCGCGATCTCTTTTTTCAACTGTTGATTGGACTTGACGAGATCCAGCGTGCGTTGGTTCAACTCCTCGTTGATCTGGCTGAGAGTGTTGTTAAACTCAATTGCGCCGCGATGCCCCTCCTCTAACGGGGTAATCGCCTCAGCGAAAAACATTGTTGCCAGCTTGAGCAACTTTGCTCGCACTGCGGCAGGTGTGTCAACGGGCTGAATTTGTTGGAGCAAAGCGTGCTCATGGATGGCCGCCATATCCAGGGTCTCAAGTTTTATGGCAACCGCCCGGCGGCCGAGCCGCAACGCTGATTGCAGATCACCAGAGTGCTTTGGGCCCAGATAACGACGCAGCTCTTTTTCATAAGACGCTGCCAGTGTCTTGGCTTTACCAGACCATTTGTTGTCAGATAAGTTCATATCAATATACCATTAGTTGCTATTCAATCAACTCCTGTCACACAACTTTTCAATGAGTGAGACAACATTTGCATATCACGTAGGCTCAGTTTGGTTCCGGCTCAGATGATTTAGTTGAGCTTTAATTCTCGCACCATTCGCTCTGTTTCGTCAAGCTCGTTTGAGAGTTTTTCTGTATTAACCTCAACTGATTTTTGCAGAGCCAACAATTTGAGATCCAACGCCAGCAAAGACTGCGCAACCACATCCTGCAGATGGAGACTGTGCGCCTTTCTTTTTTTCTCTTGTATCACCAATCTTTCGTGTGTTTGATCGCGCAAGAGAGCGTTTAAACTATTCGCTTCCTCGACCAGCTTCTCACAGGTTCTTCCACTTAACTCCAGCGCGGCCTCAGCCTCCTGTCTTTGGACAACACTCTCCTCAAGCAGGCTGGCAGAAGCTGATGATGCTTCTTTGCACTTGCGTAGCGCCTCGGACACTTCGTGCACACGGGCGATCAGCCGCAATGAGGTTTCGCTTGTTCTTTCCACAGGAATCAGCATCTCAGCAAAAAACTGCCGGGCCTGCTCCTCTTGCGCGGCCAATGTGCTGGCCGAATCCAACGGCAACACGAGCGAGGCTAAGGCTTTTTTATGGTGCCGAGCTAAGCTCAGTGTTTCTAAGCCCAGCGCAACCGCCTGCTCCCCCAGTTCCAGTGCCGCTAGTAAATCCGCCGGCTCTTTTTGCAAAAGGTATCGGCGCAGCGCCGCTTGGTAGCACCTAGCCCACTTAGCTTCCTCTTTTATATTTTTTACTGAGCACATTAGTTGCTGTTCTCTCAACAAAATTAAAAACGACGGCCAATATACAGGCTGACTTCGCCACCGTTCAAATCATAGGTCACCGCAGGGCTCGTGCCGATGTCACCGGTGATGGCGGAACTCGGTACGGTACTGATGCCGGTTCCAGCCAGAATCGCAAAATCGCCAGCCGACCCAAGGTCAACCGGCAATTCAGGATTTCCACCCCAGGCGCTGGGTATCGCGCCCAGGAGCGTCCCGAGAAACAGGCCTGCGAGAATCTGCTTCACTCGATGCGCACCCCGCACTGGCAGGCAGTACGTTCGCATAGCAAACATCTCTGCTGCTTTGGGTTGTATCATTGAATGCGTCTTCATTGTTTGGTTCCTTTTGGATTTGTCGGACAACGCTATAACTCATACCGTGCCTTCACAATAGTTTATCTGGGTGCGCATTGCTATAAGGTCAAACCCTACCCTGAAACTAGGGCCCGCGGCTACAGTGCTGCGCAAGCCGAAAAAGACGCGCTCTACGAATAATTCGCGAACCGAAGCCGCAAGGAACGCGCAGCTGAGTTACAGACAAGCTTTGTTGCGTTGCTATCTTTGGCCGCAAAAAAGCGCAAAATACGCAGAATTTTAAACAGCAACTACTTTTGCGCCCTTTGCGCCTTTTTGCGGCCATAAACTTAAGTCCGAAAATCGAGTTATCGACAAAGTTTAAAAAGCCGCAATGTTACTGTGTCAAAAACGCCCGGTAAAAGCGCCGGGGCTCGGCTTTCGTTGCAGTGGCATCAATGTAGGTCCAGGGGCTGGCGGACGGAGTGTCTGTTGTGACTGTCTCCCACTCCGCGAGCAGCAGGTCAGGGCAGCTCTGCAGTGTCAGCAGAAAGTACGGTGTAGTCTTGAGAACAACCGTGGCCGAGACACTGTTGGTTCTGAAAATCTCGGTGAATTCAGGAGCCGCGGGAGTTGGCAGGTCACCGCCGCTGCCATTGAAGGTAACTCCGGCTTCAAACGCCAAAGCTCTCCCATCCATTGTGCTGTTGGTCAGCATCGTAATGGATTGGTCGGCCAGAATGGTTCCCTTGAACACGGCGAACGTTCCGATCGTCGCTGAAGTACCCACCTGCCAGTAAACATTTCTGGCCTGCGCACCGCCTGCCAGGATAACGTGAACCATGCTGCCCACCTGAAGGTCAGAGGCGATCTGGAAGATCCAGACATCATTTGGTCCACCAGTGAGGGTAACGTCATCCCCGGTTATCAATGCCGTACTCGTGAATTTGTAGAGCCCTGGAATCAAATTCAACCCAGCAAGGTTGCCAGCACCGGGGTTCAAGAAGGTTCCCGTTGGAACGGGCGTCATGTCTCGCGCTTCGTTGTAAGCAAGGGTCAAATCCCCTTTGGCTGCTGTTAACAACACAGGGTCAATCACCACATTCGGTACTTGCGTTCCAGTGGCATCAACCGCGTAGATCGTACCATTCACTTGAGGTGGCGGAATGCCTATGGCGGAGCCGGAGATCGGGCTTGCGCCGACATCCCCGCTAATGACCCCTCCCCCGGTGGTTGTGATAGCCGCCCCTGCAAGAATCGTGAAGCGGGCGGTTGATCGTAAGTTGATTGGCATGGGGCCGGCCGAGTTCAGCGTCTGGAAGTTCGCGCTCGGTGTGGCCCATACTTCACCATCCTGGTTCTTTGCAAAGAAGCGATAGCTGTACGTGCGGTTGGGTGACAGATCAGCTAGATCAACGCTCAACGGCCCCGCCGCCGTCTTAATTCCCAGAGCTATGGTGTGAGTCCAACCCCCGAACACCGTCCCTCCGTCGGTCTCACCCCAGTACAGATACACCCGAGTTGGAAATGTGCCTGTCGAGGTCAAGGTCCCGCAGAGTGTCGCGCTGACAGCGAGCACATCCAATGCGCCGCTGGCGTTGTCCACAGCAGGCACGGCTGCCCATGTCCGGTGTGGTGTCAACAGGGCTGTTGCAAGTGCAAAACCCATGAGAATTTGTTTCATCCAATTAAAAGATAGCGCCTGCGCGTACTGTGCAGGCCTCTGGCATGTCATGGCCTTGATAGTACCTGCTATTGTATGTGTTTTCATGTTTAAATCCTTTCGATTAATCAGTAACTTGATTGACTTGTGTCATGAGGGTATATTAGTCTTTCAGTTTTTCTTCTCAATAAGGTGTAACCCTACCCTGAAAATCCAGCTCCGCAGCAGGCGCGGAGTTTAGATTTTGGATTTCAGGTTTTGGATTGCTATTTCCCGCATGATCCTAATCGTCCACCATCATCGTCGCACAGCATCGTCAGTGCGCCCATAGAGCGACTACTACACATGCGCTGCACTGCGGGATGCAAGGGTTATTGTTCGGTATAGTAGCCGCTCTACCAGCGGCATACTGCAGCAGCATGCGAAAAGCTTATCCCGGGGTGCAGTGTTGCTTCTCTTCTCAGAAAGAGCAATTAATTGTTATTTCATCGCCCCGTAAGCGGCTGCGGTAGGGTTACACCCCATATACTAAACCTGTCACATTGCATATTATGCACTCACGAAACAAAAAGCATACCCAAAACCAAAGGCATGGAGCTTGAATAAACATACAAACAATCGAATAGAGGTTAAAGTAATGAAAAAAATGAATTCTGTAGCGGCGATAATGGCGACCATCATACTCTCAGGACTTGCCGCCATGGGCGGGTATCCTGATCTGCCGATTGACCTTGGAAGCGCGGGGAATTTTGGCGTTCTGGCAAAGACAGGTATCAGTACTGTTCCGGGTTCCAGTGTGACAGGGGATATGGGGGTGAGTCCGATTGGCTCAACAGCTATCACCGGCTTCTCTCTGACATTGGATAGCACCACCACCTTTTCAACATCAGATCAAGTGACAGGCAAAGTCTATGCCTCCGACTATTCGGCACCGACTCCTTCCATCCTGACGACAGCGGTCAGCGACATGGAAACCGCTTACACCGATGCTGCTGGCCGAACACTGCCTGATCATACTGAACTCGGAGCCGGAGATATCAGCGGCATGACACTCGCTCCCGGCCTCTACAAATGGGGCACCTCGGTTTTAATCAATACAGATGTAACGCTCGCGGGCGGCCCGGATGATGTCTGGATCTTCCAGATTGCAGCGAACCTCACGATGGCCAGCGCAAAATCTGTTATTTTGAGCGGTGGCGCTCGGGCCGGAAATATCTTCTGGCAGGTCGCCGGCGGTGTGGGTGTGGATATTGGAACCACGTCGCACTTTGAAGGAACCATACTCTCACAGGCGGGGATCAACATGCAAACCGGTGCGTCAATTAACGGCAGACTGTTAGCGCAGACAGCGGTCACTCTGCAATCCAATGCGGTCACAGAACCCACAGACTCAAGCAAAGCCATGGCATTACGCTCGGCAGATACGGTTTCCGGTTTGTATACATACACTCCGGGGCAATACATCAACTTCGCAAAAAAGTCGATAACAGCCCCCAAGCAAGGCAACATTCAGTTCTACCAAATTTGGTCTGACACCGCGCTGACCATCACAGAATTCACGGCCACAAATGGCAATGTGGCAGTAACCTATGAATAGGCATAAAAAAAATGATTTTAAGGTTAGCAGTTTTCACCAGTTTACGTAATCTTAATTATTAATGGTTAAAAAGTAACTATTATCAGCATCCTTAGCGGGATGCTATTGAAAGGAATGAAAAAATGACAACGCATACAACTCGCAATGTGTTTTTGATAGCAGCCATCGCGGCCTGCATCAGCACTGGTGTAATGGCCAGTAGCGTGACTTGGGGTACGGCTGGAACCTTCGCGGTCCTCGGTAACGCAGCTGTGACCAGCACTGGAGCAACCATGGTTGACGGCGACCTCGGGGTCAGCCCGGGAACGGCGATCACGGGCTTTCCTCCAGGTAGTGTCACCGGGACAACTTACGCAGGCGGCGCGGTTGCCTCACAGGCCCAAGCCGATGCTGTCACAGCCTACAACCTCTTGATAGGCTTTGCACCCACGCAGACCCTGGCCAGCCAACTTGGCGGGACCACACTCACGCCAGGCATCTACAAGTTTAGCACCGAGGCTGATCTGACTGGCGAGCTGACCCTCAGCGGTGGAGGCGAATATATCTTCCAGATTGGCAGCACATTGATAACAGCCGCAAACTCAAAGGTTAAGTTGACTAACGGTGCTGTCTGGGAGGACGTATTCTTCGCAGTTGGCTCTTCAGCCACCCTTGGCGCAAACACGGAGTTCAACGGAAACATCATCGCTCTGGCGAGCGACACCCTCCTAACCGGTGCCAACGTCAATGGCCGCGTGATCGCCCTCAATGGTGGCGTGACGCTCGACAGTAACTATGTTGTAATCCCTGAGCCCTCCTCAGCGGCTCTCCTGCTCGCGGGTGTGATCACCCTGCTTGGTGTCAGGCAACGGAAACCCAACTGCAGCAACGCCCCTTTCACGGGCTGAAACACAATCTAGTCAAACTGCAGATCACTGGACACCGAGGTTCAATATGGTTGCACTTTAATTTTTGAAACCACAAGGAACCTGGCGCAGCATAGCCGCCTGCCTGCGTGCAACGCACAGGCAGGCAACCAATTTTTTGCCACTGAGACACTGAGGGTTACAGAGGGTACGTTAGGTTGTTTTTGGGGTAGAAAAATAGAGGGGTAGAAAAATGGGGGAACCCTAGAAACGCCGAGCTCTGGCGCGGCTCTTTGTGTTGCGAAGCCTGAAGCCGGAAGCGTGCTTTTTATTTTATGGCCGGTTATTGAGAAGTTACCTTCGTTTCTCCAAACGCGAAGCGTTTGTTACTGTAGCAGCCGGCTCTTAACCATCAACTTATAAATGAGTACGCTTATCCTTCGCATCTTGAATAGCCTCACATGGTTGCCTGCCTGTGTGTTGCACGCAGACAGGCCGCGGCTATTTACTTTAGTTGGTAGGGTTTAACCGTATGGTTACAAACGGCCAGTTAAGGTACATTATAAACACACGAAAGAAAACAACACAAAAAAGGAGAAACAAGTTATGAAAAAGTTACTGATAGCTTTAATTGGAGTAGCGAGTTTAAGCTGCGCGATAGCGAGCCAGCCAATCCAACTCAGCCTGACCCCTGAGATCGCTCTCTATGACCGCAATGAGCAAATCGAAGGGTTGGCCCTCAGCATTTGGGGTGAAAACCCTCAGACAGCACTGGCGCTTGGGTTTGTAAACGGCTCTACTGGCCAGAGTGCTGGCTTGAGTCTATCGTTCATTCTCAACTATGCCGATGATTACAAGGGTGTCCAATGGGCGGCCGTCAACTACACAAAGGGAGATTTTCTCGGTTGGCAAGCTGGCTTCGTGAATTATACGGAGGGAACAATGAAGGGCCTGCAAAGCGGATTTGTGAACTATGCAGGTAAACTGACCGGCGTGCAGTTCGGTTTTGTCAACTATGCGGAGTCAGCTGAAACCGGAGTTCAGATCGGTGTAGTTAATCTGATTCCCTCAAATCCTTGGTTCAGTGAGCTGCCCGACCAACTGGCTCCCGGTATGATCTTCCTTAACTGGGGTTTCTAAGACTAAAGCAGCGGGCGTTTACCCACTAATTTTTCAGTGAGGGTGATGACCTCCCGTACATTGCACAAACCCTTTTGGTTGCGGCGACTAGCTGCTTTAGGAGTTTAGTACCTCTTTTCTTAAATCCTATCATGTTTGCGAAAGAAAGAACTTCCATCTTTTCTATGCAACGCATAGAGTTGTTGACTAAACCAGCGGGGCATATCACACAATTGTTCAATGAGAGAGAAATAATTTCGCATATCACATAGGCTCAGTTTGGTTCCGGCTCCGCTGGTTTAGGATTAAGACAAGGATGTGCTCCGTCCTAATCATAATCCTAATCAAACAATGGCTGCCTGTGGCTGGTCGAAAGAGACGAGGATTGAGATCAGGATTGGGATTAGGATTGGCCCCTGACAACATGTTTTTACTGATCTGGTCAGCCGCATAGCGACTGACTTCCTTCCGCGCTTACTCCCTTGACAAGACGCGGAAGAAGGAGGTCGTTCGCTATGCGGGCGACGCGAATGATCTTCAAAGTGATCTTATACATTTGCGGAGTTCCGTAGCTCCGATTTCCAATCGGACATGTCCGGTTGGAAACCGGACCTACAGATGGTCGGCTTCGCCTTTGGCTAGTGAAAGGCACGCCGTGGGGTTTCATTATTTAGCTTCATGTCATGGTGCCCTATGGGCTTGAATGACCTGCGCGCACCTTACCATCGTGGCTGATCAGCGGAGCCGCGTCCGCAACTTTTCCCAGCGCGCGGCAGCCAGGCCCGACACTGGTCAGACCAAGATCAGCGGCCATGGCGGCAGTGAGTTCCTGGAACTTTCTGAGCACCTCGGGGTGCTCAGCAGCCACATTGCGCGCCTCTCCAATATCGGTTTTAAGGTTGTAAAGCTGCGCTTCAGGGCCCTGTTCTTTGGCGGCAGCAAGCTGAAGCTTCCAGTCACCGTAGCGGATGGCCTGAAGTTGCAACCCACGGAAATAGTAGAAGGTCTCATGCGCTGGCGCGGCATCTTTGGTGCCAGAGAGCTGCGGCCAGATATCAGCCCCGTCAATCTTACGGTCAGCGGGCATCTTTCCCCCTGCCAATGCAGTCAAGGTAGGCAACACATCAAACATCCCGGTAACGGCGTCACAGGCGGTGCCGGCAGGCACGCGGCCCGGCCACCAGGCGATCATGGGCACGCGCATCCCTCCCTCCAGGGTGCTGCCCTTGTGCCCGCGCAGCGGCGCATTGATCCCACGCGGGGTGCCGCCGTTGTCGCTGGTGAAAATCACCAGGGTGCGCTCAGCCAGCCCCTTGGCGCGCAGTGTGTCAAGCACGCGCCCGACACTCCAATCCACCTCTTCGACCCAATCGGAATAGATCCCGTGCGGCGAGCGCCCTGCCCAACTTTTACCAGGGTAAATCGGGAAGTGCACAGCATTGTGCGGCAGATAGAGAAAGAATGGTTTCGCGCCCTTTTCAGTGATAAACCTGATAGCTTCGTCAGTGTACAGCTCAACCAATGACTGCTGATCGTCGGGCAGAACGCGCTTCACCACAGTGTTGTTACGGATCAGCGGCAGCGGTGGCTGGCCTCTTTTTTTCTTTGGCTGCGGCAGCGGCTTACCGAGGTCGCTCTTCACCCCGTCCTCTACTGGTCCCATATCGTTGGAATAGGGCAGTCCAAAGTAATAATCAAAGCCCTGATCCAGCGGCAGCATTCCAGCCTGATCGCCGAGATGCCACTTGCCGATAATGCCGGTGGCATAACCCGCCTGCTTCAAAATCTCAGCCACCGTGACCTCGTTCGAGGAGAGCCCCACGTCATTGCCGGGAAAGAGCACGCCGGGAATCGGCAGCGCACGCTTCGGATAACACCCGGTCATCAGTGCCGCACGCGAAGGCGAACAAACTGGCGCGGCGTAAAACGAGGTCATTCGCCGCCCCTCCCGAGCCATGCGATCAAGGTTGGGTGTCCGGTTGATCTTTGAGCCAAACGGAGCGATATCCGCATAGCCCAGGTCGTCAATGTTAATCACAATGAAGTTAGGTTTGCTGCCGGCTGACGGCTGTTCAGCGGTGATTGTTGCAGCCATCACCGCCACACATGCGCCGAGAGTCCCAGCTATTATTTGATGTGAACAGATTTTCATAGTTTTTTACCTTTTGCGGTTGATCACAGCTGCGCGTCCAGTCAACTCTGTGTGCGATGCCTTCGATCAGTGGGCCGGCCAGTGAATATTGTCGTCAGGCCGCGGCGTGCTCTGCGCTGCCGGTGCATGCGGCGTGTCATCCGGGGAGCGCGCGACATGGTGTTTAATCACCTTAACGTACTTCTGGAAAAAGAGCGAGTTGGGGATGTTGATGTAATTCTTATCCTCATCAATCAGCACCGTGTAAAAGGTATTGATTGCCAGTACCGTTCCACCAACTTCATCCGGCAGCACCATGATCGTGTCATCGCTCTTGAACGGGGCGGTGAAATAGAGAATGACCCCTGCCAGGATATTGCCCACCAAACTCCACACCGCGAAAAACGCAACCGCAATCAATGCCAGCAAGCCTGTCAGCGAGACCCAGACATGCTTAATATTAACATCCCAGATCAGCAGCAGCACCAACCCGCTGACGAAAAACGACGCTAGCGTCAGCAGCCGCTTAATTGCGAAATACCGTGATTGACGGATACTAAACCTCAGCTGCGTTTGCTTTGCAAAGCGCTTAAACAGATGACTCAGAAGCTGAATCACGAGCAGGATCACCACCGTGTAAAGCAGTTTGTTGATTTCAATTGGATTCATTTCAGCTTCCTTGCCCCTCTGCCCCGCTTCGCGCGCCACCGGATGGCAGGGTCAAAAAAATCGCCCCCTGACACAACCCTGATATCTTCAACCGTATAAAAAGCCTGGGGGTTGAAGCGCAGGATGTACTCCTTCACGAGCGGGAGCTGAGAACGCCAGATTGCAGTAAACAGGATGTTCACCGCACCGGTGGAGCCCTGCGCGTCAACCACGGTCACGAGAAAATTTTTCTCCCTTAGAAAGGCGATCAACGCCGACGCATCATGGTTGGTGATTATCCTGACTGTGATTTTGCCGATTGCCAACTTCTCTTCCAGGATAATGCCCAAATAATTGCCAATGGCAAAACCAGTGGCATAGGCAAAATAATTCCCAAAATGCGTTAAGTTCTTCATGATCTGCCCAATGGCAACCAGCCAGATCAGAACCTCAAAAAAACCAAGTGCCGCGGCAAATAATTTCATGCCCCGGGAGACAAAAATAATCCGCAGTGTGCCCAGCGACACATCGATGATTCTACCGATACAGATGAGTATCGGTACAACCACCCAGCCGAAGAGAGGAGAGTTTATAAATTCTTGCAATAGCTCTTTCATAATTTAAAATATAAAGTTTAAACGAAATAAGGCTGCTGAGCAAGGGTTGAAAGGGTTAAATGATTAAAAAAATTTAAAAGCGCGGCTTTGAAGGTTATCCGGTAATATGCACCGAATCACAGATGCGTCCCCTTTTTTTTAAACACTACCTCAATAGTATTGCCTCATAACCCTTATTTTATTATAATCCACACATCAACAACAATTAGGAGATTCATTATGAAAAAATTAATCCACATCGCATTGATTGCTTTGATTGCAGTGTCCATGACAGCCGCCATGGCTGGCTGTAAAAAAGAGGAGCCAACTATTCCCACGCTGCCGACCGCACCCAAGGTGCCGACCGCACCCAAGGTGCCGACTGCCCCAAAGGCGCCGACTGCCCCAAAGGCGCCAGAGGCACCTAAAGATCACCCGGCGCACTAAATGAAAAATAAAAAAAATACGCTGCAAACAGTGTTCACATGCTGTTTGGCGCTTGTGGTTTGCCTTCCGCAAGCCTCCTGCAAGAGGGTGCCGGAAAACAGCCGCTATGGCGTGGTGACCGCCGATATCGCTGACGCGATCAAGCAGCATATTGACGAGCAATCGCGCCTCGGAGATGGCACATTCAATATTCCGTTTGAGGGAAAAGAGCTCAAGCTGCGTCTCGTGCGCATCCACTTTGAATACCTGGCAGTCCTGACACCAACTCTGCACTTTGCCTGCGTTGATCTGGCGGCCGAGGACGGTGACTTCTACGATGTTGATTTCTATCTCGAGGGCCGCCCCGGAGCCATGAAGGTCACTGAGACCACTGTGCATAAGATCAATGGTCAGCCCTTCTATCTCCGGGAGCAGCAGCCGGACAAATCATGGGCCCGTGTGCCAGTCGACGGCGCCTCTCACCAGTTGCTCGGAGTGATCAAAGAGCGCGATGAGTTTGACTTCACCTATGAAGCGACACTCCCGCGGATCACTGGACGCGCGAAAATTTGGCTGCCCATGCCGCAATCCGACCGGTTTCAAAGCGTCACAGTGAAATCACTCCAATTCCCCGCAACTCACAAGATTATCAATGACACTGCGCACAACAATCAGGTTGTCTTCATGGAACTGGGGCCAGAGCATAGCAACCGAAAAATCACCATGGTGTTTCATGTGATCCGGCTTGAAAAAAACGCCTACAGCGACGATCAAACTGACATCACTAAACACCTCACAGCCAACACGCTCATACCTCAGGATGAACGCTTTGATCAAATTGTCCGGGAGCTTCTGAAAAACAGCGACACCGATCTGATACGGGCCCGCGCCATCTATGACCACATCATTGACCATATGCGCTACATGAAATACGGCGAAGGGTGGGGTAAGGGCGATGCGGTTCGCGCCTGCAGCTCGCTGTACGGCAACTGCACTGACTTCCACTCCTACTTTATCGCCCTTGCCCGGGCAGCCGGAATCCCCGCCCGCTTTGCCATCGGCGCAGCACTGCCCTCTGAGCGCAATGACGGCGGAGTTGACGGCTATCACTGCTGGGCGGAGTTTTACGCGGATGGTAAGTGGTGGCCAGTTGATATCAGCGAAGCTAACAAGTACACTGAACTGGGGGTTTATTACTTCGGCCACCACCCGGCCAACCGCTTTGAATTCACTGTGGGGCGCGATCTGGTTGTCAACCCCGCACCTGCCTCAGGTCCGATAAACTTTCTGGCCTATCCCCTGCTGGAGATTGAGGGCCAACCGCTCCCTGTGGAGCGATTCTTCTCGTTTGAACGGCTGAATTAACTGTTGGAGGCGAATGCATCCGAGAGAATCACACCAACATAGGAGACAGTGTTGGGGCCGTTGTTGTACTTGAGTTCGCAACTTCCCAGCAAAGCCCCCACATCAACTCCATGCGCCTCGAGGGAGCCGAAGGCGCGCTCTGGCATTGGGCAGGATTGGCCGCGCAGATAGCTGCACTCCTGGCAGAGGCCGCAGGCACCGGCGCTCAGTGTCACCCTGGCCCCAAACCCCAGCAGCGGATAGAGTTCGTCAGTCAGCGCGCGCAACATGGCATTGTGCTTTAGACCGGACTCCAACATTCCTTCAATGTCAAAGCTGTCGGCGATTGTCCAGACACTTTGTACAACCAGTGCCTGCTCAAACGCTTTAAGTCTGACAACCAGATCCTCATACTCCCCCACCCCGGGCGGGCATGACCAGTTGGTATTGTATTTCCCGCACTGATTGGTGGCGCAAATCTCATAGAAGGATTTGTGAAAGACAAATTCCTTAACCGAAACTGTGCCAGCATTGGAAAACCCGTGGCGCTTTAAAATATCATGATATTTATTATGCATTGTCTGTTTATAACCTCAGCCTCTGTTGTGATAACCCGAGTTAAAGCACGCAAGGGATTGGCGTTTGAACGTTTGAACGTTTGAACGTTTGAGCGTTTGAACGTTTGAGCGTTTGAGCGTTTGAGCGTTTGAACGTTTGAACGTTTGAACGTTTGAACGTTTGAGCGTTTGAACGTTTGAGCGTTTGAGCGTTTGAGCGTTTGAACGTTTGAACATTTGAGCGTTTGAGCGTTTGGACGTTTGGACGGTTTCTGGGCGAAGGGGCGCAACTTTCCATTTGAAATTGCAGGGCAGGGCGTGACCCTACCGCGCATGCCGCAGTGCGGGGTTTTACAGGCCGCATGAGTTAGCCCGCCAGCCAATGCTCCAAGGTCATCAACCCCTAGCCCCTAGCCCCTAACCCATAACCCCCAACCCATCAGTAACTCCGCGCCAGCGACTGCATGGCAGAGAGATACAATCTGCCGCCCACCATGCCCCACTGGTCCTCAGCAGGATCAATTATCCGGGCACCCATCCGCGCTCTGAGCGCCCTTGCACTCGCGTCGCTCCCCGCCGCCTTATACGCGCGCACCTTCATGCAGTCACGGTAGAGATCGGAGGTCGCCCCAACTGAGTGAACCTGCGACATGGCGGTTACCACCTGCCGCCCTATGTCGGCGAGTTCGGGGTAATCGCGGCCAGCGGTAATCAGCGCGTAACCGGTCAGGGCGTTGATGGTCTCGGAACTCTGCTCAGCGCGTTTGCTGTAGGCCACCGCGCCATCGGGGTGTGCCAAACCTCGCAGCCAGCGCAGCCCCTTACGCAGCGGGAGGTCAGCCGCGACCACACCGCTCTTCTTGGCGGAGAGCAGTGCCTGCACCTGCCAGGCAGTCACAGCTGCGTTGCCCTCGGAGTCCGCCACATAGTCCCACCCGCCTGCAACGCTTTGGCTGGAGTGAATGCACGCGACCGCCGCCTGCAGGAGCGCCGCGCTATTCGGATCATCACGTCCGATCTCAGCGAGCACATAGGTGACAATCGCCTGGTTATAAAGCCGTTCGCGCTCCACGCCGCCAAAAGAGCCATCCGCCTGCTGGACAGAGGACAAGTAATGGCAGGCCCTCTCCACTGCAGCGGAGAACCGCCGCTCTCCTGAGCAATGCAAGGCCCAGGCAGCCAGCGCGGTCAAAGCCGGCTGGTAGCACTGTTCGCCCCCGTAGCGGGCGGGATTCCAAGAGCCATCCTCTCCCTGCGAACTGACTAACCAGAGCTCATTGCTCAGCGAACAGCCGCGGCTCCCTGAACATAGAAAACGCAGCATGAAAACCATGACAACCGCTGCGGCGGCTACGCCAATCCACCGCTTAAAAGCAGGGGCAAATGCCCGCGCGCGGGCGCAGCGACGGTTGTTGTCAAGCTGAGCCATAACACGCGGGAGCAGATCAGGCGAGGGCTCAATCTCCGCCCCCTGCAACATGCGTGTGGTCAGATCACGCAGTGCCTGCGTCTCAGCCGAGCTGTCCAGCTCATCAAGGTGGGTGTAAACATTCATCCTTGCTCCAGAATCTGCCTGAGCTTTCTCAAGGCGTTAAAGATGCGCGATTTCACAGTGCCCTCGGGAATCTCCAATATCCGGGCCACCTCGCTGTAGTTCAAACCCTGATAAATGCCGAGCTCTACGGTAAGGCGCATATCCTCAGAGAGCTGCGCAAGCGCGGATGTGAGATCCATACAGGCATCACTGGCAGCTGTTTGCGGGTCAGCAGCTTGCTTTGTCTCCTTCTTCCAACCCTCTTTGAGGCGCTGCATGCGGGTGCGTTTACGCAGTTCGTCGATCCAGATCTGCCGCGCCAGCAAGAAAATAAAGGTCGTTAGTTTGGCGCTCTTTTTATAGTTCAAACGATAGCGATAGAGCCGCACAAAGGTCTGTTGCGCGAGATCCTCCGCATCATATTGAACGTTGCAGCGGTAGAAAAAGTTCAATATTTTTTTTTGATAGCGTTTAACCAGCTCCTCAAAAGCGGCGCGATCATCCAGATCCCGAACACGCTCCATCAAAAGCTCATCCTCTAATAAATCTAGCTCCAACAAAACCCCTATCTGTGAATCACCTTCTCGACCAGCGGTCTGGCAGCGCTGAACACCCATGAACTCTCCTCAAGGGCTTCGCATCTGGCACGGTCGGGTTGCAAAAAGAGCACACCGCAGATCACCAACACAATGATAATTGCCTTGAGCAGGCCCAACAGCCCTCCCAGAAAAAAGTCCAGCTTGTGGTTGACGCTCACCTTTAGGCAGTAAGCAGATATGTTCCTGGTCACAACCCAGAGAACAAAACAAGCGACCACAATCAAAAGCACGAGCATGAACTTGGCGGGCAGAGCATTGCCGCGCCATCTGGCTAAAGAGCTCAGCAGCGCATCAAACAGCCGTAGCGCGAACAAACCCGCGACAACCGCAATCACCAATCCCAGCACCCGACTGAGCTCCTCGGAAAAACCCCGACGCACTCCTCGGAAAAAGACAAAAAGCATGATCGCGGCCATGCACAGGTCAAACCCGCCAATCACTCGCATGAAATCCAATGTCTGTTGATTCAGCTCTGGCAAAACATCTGCCATCGGCGTGAAATATGCGCTCATGGGACAGACCATTTTTTACCTGCTTTCGTAGCTGTAATCTTTACTCCTGCAAAAAACAAGCAATAGAGGAAGCCGCTAAAAGCTCGTAACTAATTTATTGAGAGAGAGAGTTCACCCATCTCTCATAGGCAGCGCGATCTTTATCATTAGGTTCCAGCAGAGTCAGATAGTACTCGCCATATTTTTGAGCCTCAGCATATCTGTTCTGCGAATAGAGAACACGTGTCATCAAATCGTAGTACGAGGAGTAAGCGGCATTGCGGGCAATGGCCCGGTCCAGTAGCTGGCCGGCGTCAGAGTAGCGCCTGAGCTCCATGGCCAGGGTAATCGCTCTGGAATAACTGTCCTGATGGTCAGGGTTGATCTCAAGCGCCTCTTGGAATGCCGGAAAGGCCTCGCGCGGCGAGTTCAGCCTTTGATACGCCATGGCTTTACCATAAGCCGCGCTAAAGGCCAGCGGGTCTGCTTTCAACGCGGCGTTATAAGACTTGATCGCCTCGCGGTACTTCTTCTCTGACTGAAAAACAACGCCGTTACCCAGATGCTCCGAAGCCGTCACCGCGTCACGTGTCATGCCTGCCTGGCGGCTGCTTTCCAACCGCGCGATATTCTGCGTCAGACGCTCAATATGATTTTCAGCCTTGGCATAGTGAGGCTCTTTTTTGGCGGCGACTTTGAGATATTTCTTGAAGTAGTCGAGAGCCTCCTCCTTAAACCCGAACTTATCGCGGTAAAGGGTGCCCAGGTTGTACAGCGCAGGGGCATAACCGCGATCACAACTCACGGCTCGAATCAGATACAACCGTGCCAGACCCTCATTCTTCAGCCCGCTCTCCACCAGTGCCATGGAGGTGTATAGAACCGCTTTTTTATGGTCATCGTCAATCAGTTTCAGAGCTGCCTGATAACACGCCCGCGACGTTGCCAGATCAGTTTTATGATAGGCAATCTGCCCCAAACAGATAATCGACTCATAGTGTGAAGCATCAAGATCCAGTGTCTTTTTAAAAGCTGCCAGCGCCTTATCCATGTCACCTAGATGCAGATAAGCCAAGCCTAAAGTATAATATAAATCTGTGGAACCGGTGATCTCGCTCGAAGCCGCGCTCAGCTTCTCGATTGCCGAAGAGTAATCTCTCTTCGCAAATGCCGCGACCCCTTTTTTGAACATACTTTGGCTCGATTTAGAACCGCAGCCAGCTAGCAGAACTCCTATAACCGCTATTATGAAAAACTCTTTAATTTTACCCATCATTATAAAATCTCCTGATCAAAGCACATTCAGAACTATACCATTAAAATCCGTGCTCTCGCAACACAGGAAAACCTCTGCGCTTAAAAAACATTTTCATTCAAGCCGGGAGAAGGAGGTCGTGCGCTATGCGGGCGACGCGAATGATCTTCAAAGTATCTTATACATTTGCGGAGATTCGTAGCTCCGATTTCCAATCGTAAAATCAGTGTTTGTCCCTAAAGGAAAATCAGTGCCTGTCCCTAAGAAAACCCCGACAGCATGTTTTTATGGGTCAACATGTTTGTCTTGTCCTTTGGTAAGGGCCTAGATCCGCGCACTGGGCGCGGAGTTCAGAGGTCGGTTTACGACGGCGGCGGCGACGATGCTGGTGGACGAGCCCTCGCATGATCCCAATCGTCCACCAGCATCGTCGCACAGCATCGTCACCCGATGCCGCTTTACTAGCGGCATATGTCGCTCATAGAGCGACTACTACACTAGTGTTAGATGATTTCACAAATTGGCAACTTTTTGTAAAGAACAATTCATTGTCTTTTTAGTCGCCTAAGCAACTAACGCACGATCAAGATCACGCCCTCGGGCGGAATAGTCAGCCAGATTGCGGTGTCTGTGCGAGTCAGCGTAGTCCCCTGCAGACCGCCGACGAGAACCGGGTCGCTGCCTTGAACCGTGCCGGCGGTGGTCTTGATGATTTGCCAGCTTCCGGCTTTGTCCTGGTTGCAACTGAGCCGCACCTCGACCCCAATGCCGATCACCGCATCGCCGGAGACCACAACCGCATCTGCCAAAGGCGGTTCCAAATCTACCAGCAGGGCACTGCTGTCCTGGAACGTCAGCGCTCCGCCGAGCATTGCGCGGCCCACAACACCTGTGCCGCCAGCGCCGAAGGCCGCGCCTGTGCAGACCGTTACGGCACTTGACGACAGAGCGCCGTTAACGGTCAGCGTGCCGTTCGAGACCGCAGTTGCGCCCGTGTATGTGTTCGTGCCCGACAGTGTCAGCGCCCCGACACCGTTTTTGACAAGCGCGATCGTGCGTATCGGGCCGTTGCTGATCTCACCCGCAAACGTGGTCGCTCCAGAGTGGTTCAAGGTCAGCGTGGTCGTGCCTGCAACCCCGTTGGTATCCGTAATGCAGCCGCCGGTGCCGCTCAACCCCCCGATCACGACGCTTTGGCCGAACAAATTCAAACATGTATCAGGATAGAGGGTTACACCCCCGCTGCCCAGCGCACCGACATTGCCCAGCCGCACGTTCGCATAGTTGGTTAGCACAGTGCCGCCGCTGTAGGAGTTGGCCGCGTTGAGAAAAAACCTGGCCCCGTTGCTGCCGCTGCTCACACCAGCCACCTTGCTGTTGAGTGTCAGCCCGCCTGTCCCCAAATTGAGCCTTCCGTTTACGGCAAGCCCCCAGTGTCCACCGCCGGTGGTCGTTACCAACTCCAGATTTCTGCCCGGCTCAAGTGCCCGGACAACACCGTTGATCCTGCCGTCATTGAAGCCGTGCGTGATCCTGGAGTCAGTCACCAGCGTAATGACACCCTCAATAAACGCGGAACCGTGAATGTCCAAGGCACCCAGCGGCACCGGCTCACTGGGATAGTGTCCGTCAGGTGTCTGCGCAGTGACATATCCGGATGGGGTTCCACCCGTGCCGCTCAGGTAAATGTTGTTAAAACTCTTAAGCTGATAGTCATTGCCGCCGTTGGCCACGAAAGAGGCACCGGCTGCCACAATAATATCGCCGGTAATATATTTGAAAGAGAGGCCGTTGACAGTGCCGAGTGCTCCGCTGTTGACAAAGATCGGGCCGGAGAGCGAGTTGTTATAACTATTGCCGTAGAGGGCCAGCACACCGTTGCCGGACTTGACCAGCCCATTGGTGCCTTTAAAGCCGCCCAGGAAAACCTCTGTATTGGTTACATCAATCATAGGCACGCCCACGCTGGAGGCCAACGTCAAATGCTTGTCCGCGCCCCCGTCCAGCGTCCATGTTTGGCCTGACGGCACAATATCACTCACCAACAGAGTTCCGACCGTGCGGGGTGAGGCAATGGTTACGACCGAAGAAGCCGTGATGTCGAGGGTACTGAAATCCGCCACGGCATCAATGCCGTCAGGGACGCCGGCGGGTGACCAATTGACAGCCTCGTCCCACACACCGTCGGCCTTGCCGCCGACCAGGCGGCTCCACACAAATGCGGGCGGGGAAACAACCGCAGGCACGGCGGTAACAACAAGGTCAATCCGCTTTTCGCCTGTGTTGCTCACCAGGGTCGCCACTAGGCCGGAAGGCATCGCAGCCGGAGCGGCGGGCACGCCGCCTGAGAGCGTCCCGGTGTAGCTGACCAGCGGATATGTGCCGGTGTTGCCCCAAACCCCATTGCAGATCACGACCCCGACTGCACCGTTGATCGTGAGATCCCCGTTGACCTGCAGCGGGGCTGCCCAGTCGCAGGGCGGCACCCTCCCGAAATCGAACTCCAGCGCTGTCGCGCCTCCGTTGTGGGTAAGCCCCGCGCAGGCCCACTGTCCACCATAAGACGCGACCCTGACCCCGTTGGTCGCATTACCCGCAACCGTGATCACACTGCTGCCGCACGCACCGCCCGTGACTCCAATCAGTTTGCCCGCGTTGACAGCCGTCGCGCCGCTGTAATTGTTTTGACCTGCGAGCGCCAGAGTGCCCGCGCCACTCTTAACAAGCGCTATCACGCGGCTGGTTCCGTTACTGATCGCGCCCGCAAACATGGTCGACACAGACTGGTTGACGGTCAAAGTAGAGGTGCCAGCTGCCACCCCCTGATCCATAATACTGCCTCCAGTTCCGCAGAGCCAGGGAACCGATATGCTCAAGGTGTTCAGGTTTATTCACGAACCCTGATAGAGGGTGACACCGCCGCTCCCCAGGGCGCCCGCGTTACGCAGCCGCAGCGTCGCGTAGTTGGTCAACACAGTGCCTCCGCTATAAGAATTGGCCTCTTTGAAGTCAAAGGCGCAGAACTCACCCCCGCCAATGCCGCCGTTCCGAACGCTGTTGAGTGTCAGGGTGCCTGTGCCGAGTGTCATGCTGCCATCCACATAAATCGGATACTGTCCGGAAACCAGTACATTCAGTTCCAGATTCTTGCCCGCGCCGTCGGCAACAATAGGCCCGCTGATGCGGAAATAATTATAGTCGTGCGTTATTTTAGTGTCGGTGAGCAGAGTGATCGGGCCGGTTAGATTCACGTTGTATTGGCCGTTCAATGCGCCGTATGCGCCGACTCCGTTCCCACTCAAGTTAATCGCGTTGAGGATCGCAACACCATCGAATCTGCCGTTGGCGTTAAAAACTGCACCGGCCGCGACGGAGATGGCGCCTGAGGTGTTCTTAAATGAGTTCCCGCCATAGGACTCGAGTATACCGTTGTTGACCGTAATCGGCCCGCTAAAATTGTTGTTAATCCCTCCCGACAGGACGAGTTTACCCGCACCGCTTTTAACGAGACCTTGATTTCCCAACACCGCCGAAGCGATTGTTGCTGTCTGGTTCTCAACCGCGATTGTCGGCATCCCGGCCCCTCTCGCCAGCGTCAGCGTTGAACTCGTCAGCGTCCAATTGTGGCTCGGTGTCGTGTCGCCGAACCGCAGCGTGCCGATTGTGCGGGGCGAATCATTGCTTACCGAAGCATGCGCGGTAAGATTCAAGGTGCTGAAATCCGCGATCGCATCCGTGCCGCCCGCGACGATCCCGTCAGCCCAATTGCCCGTTGTATTCCAGGCCCCGCCAGCCAGGTTTGTCCATTTTCCGTCAGCACCCAGAGTTTGCGATGCCCATGCAATTGTGGTCACAGTTGCCGCAGCAGCCGCATAACGCGATAATGCTACGATGTATTTCCTGATTGCGCTCATGGTTTTACTCCTTGTGGTTACCAAAGTTCCGCAGACCTTTGCTCCAGATCTTTGCGGTCGTCTATCCTGCTATAACTCTTTTATGGTTGCATTATCGCATGTCCCGCAGACGCGTACAATTAGTTTTTTTTGCGCAGTAGACATCATAGAATATTTTGACTGCGGGAGTTTCATCCTTGCATTGAGCCAGTTGATTCATAATAGCCTCATATGGTTGCTTCAGAAGGCTGTTTCAGTCGCTTAGCGACTAGAAAAAAACAATTAAATGTTCTTTCTAAAAAGTTGTCTTTCGGGTAAAAAGTTGAGATAAAACCCTAAGAACGCCGAGCTCTGGCGCGGCTCTTTGTGTTCTTTGTGTTCTCTGTGCCCTTTGCGGTTAAAAATCAGATATCCACACCTTTCGTGTTTTTCGTGCTTTTCGTGGTTAAAAAAGAGCTTCCCTGTCACGGCGTTCAAGCAAAGCTCGACTTGTCCGGGCGTAGCCTAACAGCTAATTTTTATGCCAGGGCGATGACCTCCCGCACACCACCCAAACACTCTTGGTTGCCTGCCTGCGCGCAGCGCACAGGCAGGCGGCGGTTCGCGGCCAGGTTGATCCACGTGAGCTCGTGCTTGTTATGATACAGGTGAATTAGCTGCGAGCCGGGAATCTGACGAAACTGTTCAATGATCGGCAGGTCAGTCTCACCTTGCAGTTTTATGGTGCAGACAAAGTTGATTGCCTGGCCGTCTGCCATCCAGCGCTGCACGAGCTTGAGCAGACGCTCCGGGTAGCAAATCACATCCGAGAACAACCAGTCAATGCGGCCCGCCTCCCTTGGTTCAAGAGCAAAAGCACTCTCGGCAATGTAACGCACCTGAGGGAGAGCCGCAATCGTCCCGGCCAGCGGAGCCTTATCAACACTGACCACCTCGCACCCCAATTGCGCCAACACCCAAGTCCAGCCACCCGGGCTGCTCCCCAGATCCAAACACCGATCGCCCGCCTGCGGTCGCACCCCGTGCGCGGTGAAGACCTCCCATAGCTTCAGATACGCCCGGGACGGTGGATCGATCTTGTTCTCCACCATGTGAACTTCGCCATTGGGAAAGGGGCTCGAACAGCGGGAGCTGAACAACAAGGTCCGGCGCTCAATCAACGACCAGGAGCCGAGCTGAGCTGGCGGGAGCGCACCTAAAAATTCTATCGGTGCAATTTTAACCTTGGGCAATTGCTCCTGAATCAGGAGATGGCGGCGATAGAGGTCGGGAGCATAGAAGGCCCAGTTGCGTTGCACAGACCTTAGTTTGCGCACCGCGCCGCTGATTGACATGGCCTCAACCCTTTGGGGATTGTGCCAAATATTGGCAGCCCAAGCTGGCGCCGGGCAGGCGCCGCCGGCGAGCACCAAGCGGCCAAAGACCGCCTCCACATCGGGCACTTCCCTGATCAATTCGTTTTCAAAGCCCTCGGCCGCTAGGTATGCAATCATAGATTTTGGATTCTTCACGTCTTTTTTTTTAATATTACAGCGAAGGGCGGTTGATATGGTCATGTAACTTAAAGCCCAGAATTGCGGGTCGCTCGTAAGGCACCTCGACTTCGGCACAACCCTTGTTTCCAACCTGGCGCCCGGTGCGCAGATCCAACAAGGGGCGGCGGTCATTATAGAGAAAGGTCACACGCTGCGCCTCACGCGATCCAGCGGCAGGCGCACTCTTTGTGACATCTTCGCTGGACTGCCCCTGCTGGCGCTGCTCAAGCGCAAAGAGTGTTTCATTATCCGCTCGATAACGTGTGACGCAAACTCCCGTTCCAGGTGTCTCGATCCGGACAGCGGGGGGCGGCAGCTGTGCCACAAGCTGCGCCAGATCCTCTGTGCACGGGGCGAACACGCCCGCCGCGCGCGGCGTGCCGCTCTCGGTAAAGACACCGGGCTCGCCGGTGTAGAGCAGATGGTTGCCCGCGCGTCCGGAAAAGGCGCGCAGTGCCGCGACCTCACGCTCCGAGAGCGCATATGAGTCAGGAAGAAAGCATGCGTTGAAGCTGCGTTTCTCAAGTGCGCCCTCTTCAATTTCCGCATAGGCGACAAACTGCGGCAGCCAGCCCGCCTCGCGCAGCCGCCGCCACAGCTCGGCCCTCAGTGCGGCGTGACGGTTATGCGCGGCCTCATAGCTGGAAAATCGACGGTGCCAGGTGTTACCGTCCTCAAACGACTCAAAAAGCCAGGCGAGCTGGATCGAGCTCTGCGAGTAGTGGATGGCAATGGGGTCAGTGACGCGCTCCGCCCGCAGCAGCAGGCGGACCAGCGGCGATTGCATCTCGTGCAGCAGGGGCGCGTACGCGCGGCCCTTCGCGCTCAGGCGCATCGCATCACCCGCGCCTTCGAGCAGATCCTCGCTCCACCAGAGGATTGCGCCGCAGTCGCCCTGCAAGAGGCGATGCCAGAGATGACGCGAAACATCCGTCGGGTCATGCTGGCCATAGGTCGCAAGTATCGGCTTGCCGCGCATGAACGAGCCGAAGACAGCGCGGGCCGCAGTGATATCATAGGGCTCCACCCAGTCGAGCACGCGTGACAGCTTCCAGAGGTCGTGGCCACCCCAGGCACTCGGCATCTGCGTGCCTTCGATGCCGACGGGCGTGGCTGGGTCTACGGCGTGTGAGGCAGCGCGCAGCTCTCCCAGGGTCTCAGCCAGGCAGTCATCCATGAATGTGCGAAAGTCGCACCAGGGGGCAAGGTGCCAGCGAGCCGGCTCGGCCCGCACAGCGGAGGGGCTATATCGCATGGTGCGCACGGCGTGCCAATCCGGGAGCTTCCCTTGGGCATCAATACACCCTGCCAGCCGCCCCTTGATCTCATCTGTGGAGAAGGGACGGATCGCGTCCCATGCGGAATAGGAGCTCTGCCATCTCTGATTAAGGAGGCTGAGGGAAGCGTAGCGTCGCTGCAACCACACGCGAAAGGCGGTGAGGCTGGCTGGTGAAAAATCGTAGTCAAAGGGATTGGCAGAGATTGTGACCGATAGTTCGTCGCGTATGTCGTATAGTATGGGGGTGTTGACTGCGTGGCGCGTGCCGCATTGGCGCATCTGCTTGACGGCGCTTTCACGCCAGAGAGGGTCGACTAAGCAGTACTCGCGCTCAAAAGCCTGTTGGTCGCGCTGCTTACACCAGCCGGTGACGAACTGATCCCAATTGCGCACCTTTGAGTTCCACTTAAGACAGAGGCCGCGATTGACAATATTCTCGACATAGTAGTCGAAGCCGGCTTCAAGCCATGGGGTGGGATCACCCTCAGGCCCGGTCATGAGGGTGGTGACGCCCAGCTCGCGACAAGCCTTGGCCAGAGCGGCATTGTCGCGGTTCTTCTCGGCGCGTTCGCCGCACCAGAGAATCACGCGGTAGCACTCTCCCCAAGGGCGAACTCCTGTTTCAGCATGAGCGCTTGCAGCGCAAAGAATCAGAGTGGCGCAAAGTGTGGCTATTCGCATATCTATGGGCTCCTTGCTTATAACTTGATCACTTGGTCGTAGTTTAATACATATAAATCGGGGTCGGTATCGGGGTCGGGGTCGGTATCGGGGTCGGGGTCGAAGGGCGCACAAAAACGATCTCCGACCTCCGGCTTATCTCCTGCAGATGCTCCGCAGTCCAGCCTGCTAACTGTTTTTTTTGACCTGGTGACTTGGTGACCAGGTGACTCGGTAGCATTGCTTGCTGACCCGGACTCCGATTCAACGGACATTCGAGTTAACCATCGTTTTTTCGCAGAGCGCCGCGCGCTCGGCTGACCGCCTTTACTCACCTTGCTTTATAACGAAGGCAGAGTGGTATGTCAATCGGGATGTTTGCTTTAAACCCCAAAAAACCCTTGAGTTTTCAGCTGCTCCCGCACTATACTGTGCCGCATCTACTATGAAAGTAATAATCGGACTCAGCGGCGGTGTCGATTCCTCAGTCGCGGCGCTGCTCCTAAAAAATGAGGGACATGAAGTCACAGGTGTGACCATGAAAATCTGGCGCCCCGGCAAATACGCCGGCGGCGGGCGCGATGCATGCTTCGGCTCCAGCGAAGATGAGGATGTCGCTGCCGCAGAGGCGCTCTGCGACCGCATCAAGATCCCCTACCGCACCTTCGACTGCGCGGAGCAATACGACGATCTGGTTGTCTCCCACTTCCGCGACGAATATATCTCAGGCCGCACCCCGAATCCCTGTGTGCGCTGCAACGCCATGATGAAGTTCGGCATTCTGCCAGCCATGGCCACGGCAGCGGGAATCGACTTTGATCGTTTTGCCACTGGCCACTACGCCCGCACAGACGCCCAGGACGGGCGTTTCCGCCTGCTGCGCGGTGTTGACTCATTCAAAGACCAATCCTACTTCCTCTACCGCCTCTCGCAGGAGCAACTGGCGCGTCATCTCTTCCCGCTGGGTGCTCTCACTAAGGAAGAGGTGCGCTGCATCGCCAGACAAAACAATCTGGATGCCGCGGAAAAACCGGACAGCCAGGATTTCTACAGCGGCGACCGCGACGAGCTGATCGGCGAACCTGACCGCCCCGGCAATATTGTGGACGAGTTTGGTAAGGTGCTTGGCCAGCACACCGGCTTCTGGAAATACACCATTGGCCAGCGCAAAGGGCTTGGTATCTCCAACCCGCTCCCGCTCTATGTTGTCGAACTCAACGCCTGCCTGAACCAAGTGGTAGTTGGAACCGTTGAAAAAACCATTGGCCACTCCCTGATAGCCGATTCCTGCAACTGGATCTCGATCCCCCCTCCAGAGGCGGATTTGGAGATCCAGATCAAGGTGCGATCAGCAGGACAGCCAATCCAGGGTGCCCTGCGCCCTCTGGGAGAAGGGCGCTATGAGGCGCGTTTTGATTCAGGAATTGCCGGTGTCGCACCAGGCCAATCCGCCGTCTTTTTCCAGGGCGATGTTCTCCTTGGCGGCGGCATTATCAGGAGTGCCAAATGACCCAGCTTGAAAAAATCCTTAAACAAGCTCAAGCCGAACGCCACGCCCTCACGCGCGAGGAGATCGTCACTCTATTGTCATTAACTGATCCTGCCGACCTGCAGAGGTTGCACGCAGCTGCCTACGAGGTAAAACTCCGCCATTCCGGCAAGGTTGTCAGCTTCCGCGGTATCATCGAGATGGGCAACGTCTGCTCCAAGGATTGCTTTTACTGCGGTATCCGCAAAGGCAATACCGAGGTCGAGCGTTTCCAGCTCGCAGAAGAAACAATCCTGCGCGGTGTCAAACGCAACATCGACATGGAGTACGGTTCGCTGGTGCTGCAGTCCGGTGAAATTGAGTCGGATGCACACACAGCTTTTATTGAAAAACTGCTGCATCGCATCACGGAAATGTCGGCTGGCAAGCTGGGTATCACGCTCTCCCTTGGCGAACAATCCGAGGAAACGTTTGCGCGCTGGCGCGCCGCCGGGGCGCATCGCTACCTGTTGCGCATTGAAACCTCGAACCCGGCACTCTACGCCAAGCTTCACCCTGTTGGGCACAACTTTGAACGACGTGTGAACTGCCTGCGGCTTCTGCGCAAGCACGATTATCAAGTTGGCAGCGGGGTCATGAGCGGGCTGCCGGGTCAGACCTACAGTGACCTTGCCAACGACATCCTTTTTTTCCACGAGCTTGATCTTGACATGATCGGCATGGGGCCCTACATCCCCCATCACGACACACCCCTCGGTCAGGAGATCGCGTTTACGCCCGATTACGCCGCAGACCACCTGCGCATCGGTCTGAACATGATCTCCGTTGCGCGCCTCTACTTGCACGACGTAAACATCGCCGCCACCACTGCCCTACAGGCACTGGCAGACGACGGACGCGAGCAGGGAATCCTCGCCGGGGCCAATGTTGTGATGCCAAACATCACCGACACCGAGTATCGCCGCAACTACCAACTCTACGAGAATAAGCCCTGCCTTGACGAGAATTCAGAGCAGTGCCGCTTATGTCTGGCTCGCCGTCTTGAAAAAATTGGCGAAACCGTGAACTGGAACCAGCGCGGAGACTCCCCGCACTACGCCGCCCGGCAATAGCACAGAGGGATTTTAGATTTTGGATTTTGGATTTTGAAGGTCGGTTTGCGAGAGCGGCGACGATGCTGGTGGACGAGCCCACGCATGTTCCCAAGCGTCGGTCAACATCGTCGCACAGCATCGTCGACCGATGTCGCACGTAGAGCGACTACTACACATGCGCTGCACGGCGCAGTGCAAGGGTTGCGGTTCGGTGTAGTAGCCGCTCTACGAGCGGCATTTTGCTACAGGCTCGTGAAAAGCGCGCCCTGGGGTGTAGAGTTGCTTCCAGCATGTCCGCCGTAGCCTTGGCGAAGGAGGATGAAGCAATTGCGCACCGAGTGTTTGTTCGTCAAAGGCAAGCCTTAAGGTTTCACCCTGTTGTTTCTGTACTTATGTCGTTCGTTTTAGATTCAATTGAGCCATTCAATTAGAATGACGATGAAACTTTCAGCCAGCATTGAATCTGTGCGTGTCACCTGCTATAATGCTGAGTTATGGCTTTGATTACATTAAAAAATATTTCGGTCCAATTTGGCGGTCCCCTGATACTGGATAACGTCAATCTGAACATTGAGGCAGGCGAGCGCGCCTGTGTGACGGGACGCAACGGGGAGGGGAAATCCACCCTGTTGAAAATTCTCAGCGGCGAAGTTGAACCTGATTACGGCGAGGTCATCCGCTCACCAGGGGTACGGGTGGCGATGCTCTCACAGGACGTGCCCTCCGACATGCCTGGCACAGTTGCGGAAATTGTCAGTCAAGAGACCCGTCAGCTGCAGGAAAGCGCCCACCACCCAGGGGCTGATCGCTTCCTGTCCCAGTTAGGTGTCGAGGGCGAGGATGTGTTCAACTCACTCTCCGGCGGCATGCGCCGTCGTGTGCTGCTGGCGCGCGCGCTATCCAGCGAGCCCCATCTGCTACTGCTGGATGAACCCACCAACCACCTTGATATTGATACAATTGAGTGGCTGGAAAAATTTCTGCAACGCAGCCGCTGCGCAACCTTGTTTGTCACTCATGACCGCTCCTTTCTGCAGAGTGTTGCCAACAAGGTGCTTGATCTGGACCGGGGTCAGTTGGCGGGCTGGAACTGCGATTACCGGACATTCCTGCAACGCAAGCAGGAACTGCTGGATGACGAGGCAGTACTATGGGAGCGCAAGGGCAAAAAGCTGGCGCAGGAGGAGGCTTGGTTGCGCAAAGGCATTCGCGCCCGCCGCACCCGCAACGAAGGGCGCGTGGCCGCGTTGAAGGTGATGCGCGAGGAGTACAGCGCCCGGCGCACACAATCGGGCGTGAGCAAGTTGTCAATTAACACCGCCAATCACTCAGGTGATCAGGTGATCAAGATCAAAAACCTCTCCTATGCCTGGCCTGGTCAGGAGCCGGTGATCAAAGGTTTCACCGCTAAAATCCTCCGGGGTGAGCGCATCGGCATTATAGGCGCTAATGGAACCGGCAAAACCACCTTGATCAACCTGCTGTGCGGGCATCTAACGCCAACCTCCGGTGAAGTCCGACATGGATCAAAGGTGCGGTTGGCGTTTCTGGATCAATTGCGCGATGAGCTTGATCTTGATCGAACCATTGTTCAGAATATCGCTGAAGACCGTGATGAAGTTGTGATTAACGGCGTGCGCAAACATATTTTCGGCTATCTGGAGGAGTTCCTTTTCTCCTCCGAACGGGCCAAGACCAAGGTCAGCGCGCTTTCCGGCGGCGAAAAAGCGCGCCTGTTACTGGCCAAGCTCTTCACCAGCCCGGGCAACCTGCTGGTTATGGATGAACCCACCAATGATCTGGATATCGAGACCCTTGAGTTGCTGGAGGAGCAGTTGATGAACTACCAGGGGACGCTGCTGCTTGTCAGCCATGACCGCAGTTTCATTGACAATGTGGTGACCAGCACCTTTGTGCTCTCAGGCTCGGGCAAGGTGGAGCAGTACCCGGGCGGCTATGCCGACTGGCTGCAGCAGCGGCCCGCCGTGGAAGCGCCGGAAAAGGTCAGCGCTCCCACGGTTAAGCAGGTAACGCGCAAAGTTCAAAACCGCTTGAGCTACAAGGAGAAGCAGGAGCGCGAAAAGCTCCCGCAGCAGATTGACAAACTCGAGGGTGAAATCGCGCGGCTGCAGGAGACCATTGCAGATCCGACAATCTACCAGCGTGACCCCGCCCTGGCGGAGGATTCGGCGAAGAGCCTGGCGCTGGCAGAGTGCAAACTGGAAACGCTCTTTGAACGCTGGAGCGAGATCGAAGAGCTGGCGGAGCGCGTGGGCGAGTGACAGGCGAACCTTGTTGTTAACTTTGTCGGAAATAAATGAACGAAAAGGATCAACAGAGTTTGCGATAAAGTTCATGACAAAGATTGGGATTAGGATTGAGATTAGGATGTGCATCCCTCCTAATCATAATCCTAATCAAAAAACGGTGGTTCTTGGTGATGTTAATCAGTTACAGGCAAGCCCGCCGCAAGTTACAGGGTGAAAGGCATGCCTTGAGATGCAAGGTTGCATTTTCAGCCAGAGTGAATCTTGCCCTGTTGTCTCGGTGTCGCCGGCAGAGCGACGACCACACATGCGTTTCACCGCACGCCGGCTTGCAAGCCTCGCCGTTCGGTGTAGTAGCCGCTCTATGAGCGGCATGGGTTGACGATGATGTGCGACGATGCTGGTTGACGATTTCCCGCATGTTCCTAATCGTCGACCGCGGGGCGCGCCCCGAAAAAACGATTGGGTAACTCCGCGGTCAGCTACATCGGAGTCGGGGTCGGAATCGGAATTGGGGTCAACCTCGCACGCTTTTCGATGCCGACCCCGACCCCGAGTTATGGGCAAGCAACAGTATAGTGACACGCGAATCGAAGCTGTAGGGACGCGCCAGCCGAGTGAGTGGCAATGGAGGGAGGGGCATCCTGCCCCTCGGCTACCTTCAAGGGGCTGGAAGCCCCTCCCACACCGGATGCGCACGGCAAAGAGAGAACACAATGAAAACAAACGACATTCAAAACAGCTACAAGTATCTCTTCGGCCCGGTGGTCTCACGCCGCTACGGCCTTTCGCTGGGAGTTGACTTGGCTGTGCCCAAAACCTGCTCTTTCAACTGCCTGTTCTGTCAAATCGGTGAGACAGCGCAAACAACAATTACCCGGCAAAGCCAGCCGCCAATCGCAGAGATCCTCAATGAGCTGACCGTTTGGCTCAAGAGCGGCGCGGCAACCGACTACATCACGCTTGCCGGGTCAGGCGAACCCACGCTCCACAAAAACTTTGGCGAGGTTCTCACCTTTATACGCGATCACAGCGCATTCAAATCGTTGCTCCTCTCGAACGGCTCGCTCTTCTCGCTGGCAGATGTCCGTCAGCAGGCACTTGCGGCGGATGTGGTTAAACTCTCGCTGCACTCATGGGATCAGGCATCTTTTCAGGCTGTCACGCGCGCGAATCCAGCACTGAAGTTCGAAACAATCATACAAGGGTATCAGCAATTCCGCGAGATCTTTCAAGGCAGGATTGATCTGGAGGTCTTTATGGTGCCTGGTTTAAACGACCGCGTGGAGCAGATGGAGAAAATTGCCGCGATTGCCCGCACCTTTGCACCTGACTCGCTCTATCTGAACAGCGCCAGCCGCCCCCCTGCCGACTCCTGTGTCACGCAGGCCACCCCGGAGTTGATGGATCGAATTAGCGCTATCTTCGGCACCCTGATCCAGGTGCCAGCCCCCCCTGCCGCCGCCCGGGTTCAAGCTTTCAGCCCAACGGCTGTGCTCAGGCTCGTCTCCCGCCATCCGGCGTCGTTGAAGCAGCTTGCGCAGCAATTCAACCTGCCGCAGGAGAGGATCATGGCCGCGCTGCAAAAGCTGGAACAGCAACAACTGATACAGCTGACAGAGCAAGGGGGCGAGCTTTTCGCCCTGCCAATCGTAACGAAAAACGTCCAAACACAGGAGTAAGCAGTGCTACCAGGTCACCAAGTCACCAGGCCACCAGGCCACCAGGCCAAAACCAGCTTGTAACCCGGGTTGCGTAGCAATTTGCAAGAGAGAGAAAAAATATGAAAAAAGTCACCATTCAATATCGGGTACCGTATGCTGACACTGATCAGATGCAGGTTGTCTACTATGGCAACTACCTGACCTATTTTGAGCGCTCCCGGAACGAGCTGCTGCGGGAGATGGGCTTCTCCTACAAAGAACTGGAAGCCATGGGCTGCGCCCTGCCGGTGAAAGAGGCGCATGTCAACTACCTGCTCCCAGCCGCCTATGATGATCTGCTTGAAATCACCGGCTGGTGCGAGTTCTTCCAAGGGGTGCGCATGAAAATCCGCTGCGAGGTACGACGCAACGGTCAACTGCTGGCCGAAGGCTATACCCTGCACGCCACCTGCGACATTAAAACCATGCGTCCCGCGCGTCCGCCGCAGGCCCTGCGCGATGCGATTGCAGGGCAGTGATTTGGCTTCGGATAAGGGGCCAGATCCGCGCATGATCCCAATCGTCCGCCAGCATCGCCGCACAGCATCGTCAACCAATGCCGGTTTATGAGCGGCATTCTGCGACAGTCTCGTGAAAGGCGCGCCCTGGGGTGCAGGGTTGCTTCTATGACGCAATCACCGGATATTTTTTAATCAGCATCTCTCCGGGTTTGAGATCCACCTCGAGGCTCTTGGGCTCAATCTTTTTACCATGCGGTGGTTGTAGTTTGACCTCGCCCTGATAACCTTTATCCTGGGCTGCCTGAACAACCACACGGCAGATCTCTTTGCCACCCTCTTTGATTACCGTCAGATTTACATTCAGTGATTCAGCTGCCGGAAGGTAGGAGAGGGTCGGGGTCTGCTCATAACCCATTGTATTCATCGTCACACGCATGCGGTAGGCATTATCCTGCATCAGACAGAGGCGCCGGTCCATGGCAGGAATACGGGTGGTATAGATACGCACCTCGCCCTGCACCGTGCAGATAATCTCTTCGCGCCAGTCGCCGATCACATCAGCCACCTGCATTATGCTGCCGTTAATCGCAGCACTGGCAGGGCCGCCATCGTAGTCAAACATCTTATTGCCCTGCAGTATCTCACGCTGCAGGTCGGCATCCCACCAGGCGCAGGGCACTCCGAATTTAAAGTTAACATCTTTACCCTGACGGATGATCGTTCCATCGGCTGCCATCAGCCAGCGATTCTCTGTAAGTTTGTGCTCATCTGCATCAGCGCCGTATATCTCCATGCCCAGGTGCATAACATCAATGTCAGAGCAAATACCACGACTGTGCACATGCCTGGTGGCCTCCTGCAGCTGCCATAGGAATTTACCGCTTTTGGCATCAATCAAATTTAGACCGCCGCTTTGATGTTGACGTGTCTCGATAATGTACGCAATCTCCATACCGGGGTGTTTGGGGTCAATATCGCCATAGTAGTGCGCATCGGGATGCCCCTTGCCGGTTGTCCATAAGATCGAGCCATCGTCATCCAGTGCCAGAGAGCCAAGAATGATCTCATCCCGTCCATCCTGATCCAGATCAGCGCAGAGACAGCTATGCGCCCCCTGCCCCCAGGCAGGCCCCCCCCCAAGCTCCTTGTTGGTGAACTTCCACAGCTCTTTAAGTTTATTGTTTTCGAGCATCCATGCTTCGACCATCATCAACCCGTAGGTACCACGCATAGTGATCAAACAGGGGGTTTTTCCATCCAGATAGGCAACTGCAATCTGATTGCGGGAGGCAAGATTATAGCTGTCAAATTCACTCCGATCCGGCCAGGGGGCCCGGGCAATCTCTTCGCCGGTCAGGCCGTTGAAGACAGCCACCCACTCTTCGCCGCTCTGCACCTTGCCCTCTTCATCACGCATATCTTTTTCAGGACCAATCTTGGCCGCCACCTCAGCACAGCCATCTCCATCCAGATCCGCCACCACTAGCGGGGAGTACCAGGTGCCGCGTTCAATATTCCAACCAAGATCCTTGATCCACAACAACTCCCCGTTTGCCAGACGCGCCTCGATCTTATAGGTCTCCGGTGATTTATACCAATATTTGTACCATGGATCAACATTGCCGCCAGGGTGTTTGATAATGTAGTCATAGGCACCGTCGCCATTCAGGTCGGCAATTCCAAGCTTGTGGGCTTTAGCCTCCCTGTCAGAGATAGGTATGGCGATATATGACTCCCCATCTTTGCTAGCCAACACCACAGATGCACTGCCGGCGGGTGCTTTAAACCCATCAGCTGGCTCAACCGAATAAACTGCATTGAGATCCGCTCCGTCGCGATCAATAAAATCCGTTGTTTTCACCACCGGCTCTCTGTTACATTTAACACGCTTGCCATTCAGTTCGCGATAGACATCAAAACCGATTTGCGCTTGATCCTCCTGCAGCAGACGCCAGCCAACATAGACCCCCTCGTCACACTCCAGCGCAACCACGCCGCGCCCCATTTTTTCATAGCGGCGCTCCCTGGCCCAGCCGTTGACCTTGGGGCCCCCTTTCGGCCACTCCATTTTATCGCGCACCAACAGCTGCGCCTCATCCACCAGCAGGTCAATCTCTCCTGAACCCACATAGCGCAGATAGATTGTGTCAACCCACTCCGGCACTTCGAAAACCCCGCGGTACAAACTCCAGCTCTCTTTATTTGCGTTGGCAGAGGCACCGATCGACCAGTTAACCAGCTTTTCACCTGCATATCCCACCACTGACAAACGGGCACTGCCTTTCCCGCTCACGCGCTTCATATAACACATTATCTCAAAAAACTGCCCGGCCTTAACCGCTGTCCGAAGAGAGTTGGATAGAGCCCAGTCGCGCTCGCCCTTATGGACAATACGCACCGCAGAGTCCCCGACAGCCGCATCCTTAACCAGCGAAGCGGAGAACATCTCTTTATCGCGGGCAAAAACACCCCACTCAGGAATTTTACCATCTGCCGCACCCTGTTCAAAACCAGGGTTACTGATTCGTTTCTGATCGTCAGCCCCCGCAAGCGCAAGTGCTGCCAACAAAACCATCCCTATCGTAACGCGCATAAATTTTTTCCTTTTTGGCAATTTGTTTCGGAGCTATAATCTCAATTTCTGTTACAAAAGACAAGAAATAAAGGGCAGCAACACCTTCCCGCCTACCATACAGTGCCCGGCCCCAATCGGAGAGGAAATGTGTTGTGCATTTCTATAATTACACAACCATCCTTTGGTGTCGTCTTTTGATTGCAAAAGCAGCTCTGATTTGCTATTGTTCTGTTTTTACATAAGGAGTATAAAAATGCATAAAATCAACAAACCAATTGCTCTGTTTCAAAGTTTATGGCAGCACCCCGCCTCGGTGAAACCTACTGCTACTGGAACTTTGATGATGGCGCAGCCGGCACAGAGGCGAATATCCTGACAAACAGTGTTTACACAAACCCGTATGTTGACATTCTGCACGGTGTTGCCGGCACTACCAGCGGCAGTGGGCCAGGTGGTGTCAAGCCGCAGTTCACCAACTATCTGCCATCCAGCACCGAGATGCTTGTCAGGGATGGTGTCACAGGTGCGATTGTTAACTCCAACTCAACCTCGCTCTACTTCCGTAATGCAGGCACAGGTGCAACACCAAACTTTCAAACCGGCAGCATTGTAACAGCTGCAGATCCTAATATTCCGGAGTTCTTTCCAACCAACTTCACCGTCGAAGCATTTGTCAAGGCTGACCGGGCTGCCCAATGGGCACTGATCATAGGCAAAAGAAGATCAAATGGTGGAGACTACAGCTGGAGCATAGGTGTGGAGTCTGACGGAGACTTCAGATGCCGCTTTGACACCACTGATCCGGTCACGACGACCAATCACAACCCCAATCAGGTGTTTAGGTCTTATCAACCCATCTACGATGGTAGCTGGCACCATGTTGCCATGTCCTACCACTACCCTACAAAAACCTGTAAACTCTATATTGATTATGAGCTAAAAAGAACAGCGACGACCACCTACCCGATGTACATTGATACCGGCGTGATTCAGATTGGCGGAGGCGACAGAAACTTTGATGGATGGATTGACGAGATGCGTATCACCAAGCGCGTTCTCGCCCCAACCGAGTTTCTCTATCTTGAAAGACCGCCAGCCCCCCTCGGAACAGTCATACTGATTCGATAAAGATTTATGAAAAAAATCGTACTTGGTTTGCTGTTGGCCTTAGCTGCATATGTGCGCGCTGCTGAGTGGCGGATCGAGGTGCGCAACACTGGCTATACTCGCAGTGACCTGGTTGTCAGCCATGAGGTCAACCAGCAGTGGGTGGAGCTGTTGAAAAAGCACACGCTGGTCGAAGTCACCAAAGCAGGCGCGGAGCAGCCGGTGCCCTGCGTGGTTGATTCCAGCGCGGAACATCCGATGCTGGTCTGGCTGATGGGAGGGGCAACAGTGCCATATCAAAAGCGCTCTTTTAAACTGGCGCCCAAGGGAGCGTTTGCCGTACTAGGCGGCGGGTTGCAGCTGACCCGGGATGATAAAAAAATTACGATTGCCAATGCCGACTACAGGTTATGGCAGCCGCGGCAGGGCGGCGGTGGCTTTCCGCAAGATATCACCTATGCCCGTTCCGGAGTCATGGACAAAGAGCTATTCTTTCTGGACCGAATCGTCTGCCGCGGAGCGCAAGGCGGGCTTGAGCAGTATTGCGCGAAAGATTGCGAAGGCGCGCAGAGCAAGCTTCTCTTCCAATCCCCATTGCGCGCGGTGGTCGAAACAACCACCGGGTTTGGTCGCGATGGCGCTGAGGCAACTGATCGTCCACAGGTGACTTACCGCTATATTTACACTGCCTTTTCTCCAGTGATCGAGGTCACAGCGCACTTTCGCCGCAATGACGACCGGGTGTGGAGTGAGGTCCATTTTATGCATCTCTCGCGCGCTAAGCCGGGTCCTTACACAGCGATGGTAACAGGCGCTCCCCTGAAAAAAACAGCGTTAAAAGCCGCGGGCGAAAAGAGTGCTTCCCTGCACGGCGCTAACTGGGCAGTGCTGAATGACGGTGTTAACAGCTGCGGCGCCGGGTTTAGAAATGTGACTGCCTGGGATGCCTCAAATGAGTTTGTATATTACATCCGCAGCGATGTGAGCTCCTGGGAGCGCGGAGCTCTCCGTTTCCGTGGCAGCCTCTATCTTGGTCCAGGATCAGACGGGGTTGACTACAATGCGTGGCTGGGCCCGGAGCATCAACCTGAGATCACTTTTATTAAGGATGGCAAACCAACCCTCCCGGTTGACCAGCCCCCTGTGACAGGCGCGCATACCCTTGAAAACCGCGCGTTTAAAATCGCCTTTGCCGCGGCTGAGCAGGGTTTTGATTGCATTGGAATTGTCAACTCAATGGAAGAGGCCGCACGCTTTGTCAATCCGCATGATGCGCAGGCCGGCTTTTGGCGGTTGATTTTCAAGGGCGTAACCAATACCAACGGGGTGCCAGAGTCGGTGACAATCGACAACCATGCGCCTGCCAAACAGCGCCACGTCAATAAAAAACGCGGCGAGCTGATCTTCACTTGGGAAGGGCTTGACCTGCCAGGCGAACCTGCTGTTGTGGATGTGACCGCGCAGGTGACGCTAGATCCAGCAACAGGCGAGAGTGATTGGCGGATTAAGGTAAAAAACCGCAGCCAAGTTTACGGGCTGTGGGAGAGCCATTACCCACTCCTGCTCTCAATGGCCAAGTCTGGCCGCGGCGACCTTGTTGCGCCCACCGGCAACTGGGGCGGCTCGCTATACAAGCGCTTTGACGGCACCTTGAATATTCCTTATCCCTCGGCCAGCTGCCCGCTCCAGTGCATGGCCTATCAGCAAGGGTCTGCCGGACTCTACATTGCTGCACATGACAGCACAGCCTCGGCAAAGTCGTTTGTGGTAAACCAGTCGCAGGACGTGAGCATCATCCATCCAGCCCCAAATGCCGGTGTGCCTGGCAATGCCGGAGCTCCGGAATACCCGGTTGTGATTGCCGCCTACAACGGCACGTGGTGGGAGATGGCCCGGCGCTACCGCAAGTGGGCGCTGAAGCAGAGGTGGACAGCCAAAGGGGCGATCAGGCAGCGGCAGGATTACCCACAGAACTTGCAGGAACTCTCGTTCTGGATGATCACCAGCGGCGGGAGTGAGAGTGTAGAGAACACCATGCAGAGGGCAGCGGAACTTTTCCCAGACCTTACCATCGGCACGCACTGGTACAACTGGCATGAGATCCCCTTTGACCACAGCTACCCTGAGTACTTTCCCGCTAAACCGGGGGTGGCTGAGGCAACCCGAAAGATGGTGGGTAATGGTCAGGTGATTATGCCCTACATCAATGGCCGGCTATGGGATCAGGATATTGACAGCTTTGAGTCGGCAACTCCGGCAGCCTGTAAACAACCCTCCGGGGCGATCTATGTGGAGCATTACGGAGTCAACTCCCGCAACCTGGTTCCAATGTGCCCCTTTACAACGCTCTGGCAGATTCGTGTGGCAGGGATCTGCCAACAGCTGGTGGATGAGGTCAAGGTTAACTCCATCTACCTTGATCAGATCGGCGCTGCTAAGCCTGCACTCTGTTATGATCCAACGCATGGACACCCCCTGGGCGGAGGGCACCACTGGGTGGATGGCTATCGCGCCATGCTGACGCCCGTCAAGGAGTATTGCGTAAAGCACGGTGTCTCACTGACCACCGAGAACACAGCTGAGCCGTACATGGATAACATTGATGCCTATTTAACCTGGAATCCGCGCCATGCAGCTGACATCCCGCTGCTCCCCGCAGTTTACTCCGGCTACACCATCTACTTCAGCTCACCTCAGTCAGCGGCCGACACCCTGGATGCTTTCTGTGCGGCCCAGGGAAGAGATTTTCTGTGGGGCTGTCAACTCGGGTGGAACAGCAGTTGGATCTTAGAGGAAAACCACCGAGAAAAGCAGAGGTTTCAATATGAGTTGTGTCGATACCGCGCTGCGGCCAGAGATTTCATGCTCTATGGTCAGCTCCTGGATGACCTTAAAATCGGAGGCGAAGTGCCCTCAGCACCGCATATCTGGCATCGTAGTACCGCGCACAGTGCCAACCTGCCGATTACTATGGGAACTGTTTGGCGGGCACAGGATGGACGGGAGGCGTGCTTTTTGGTTAATGTTACCAGCCAACCGCAGAAGATACGCATTGACCTTACCAAACAACCGCAATTGAAACACAGAAAAACCTGGAAAGCACAGCGAATCACACTCGACCATGCTGAGCCAATGGTTAAAACAAAAGGGATACTGGAGTTCGAAATGGCACCGCACAGCGTGACAGGCTATAACCTTGGCAGTTGAACGGGGAGTGCCATTGATCCATTTAACAAAGGCCTCTCAACAACCAGCCAGAGAACAAAGAGCACGCTTCCGGCTTCAGGCTTTGCAATAGCTACGCCCGAACGCTTCGAGCTTCGCTTTTACGTTGTACAGGGAAGCGTGAACAACAAACAGCCGCCCCGTAAGGTTTGTTGTCCGGCCTTTTGGCTGTTGGAGTTTAGTATCCTTACCTCAATCCTAATCAAACAACAGTTTCCTGTGGCCGCTCTACGAGCGGCATACTGCTACAGGCTCGTGAAAAGCGCGCCCTGGGGTGTAGAGTTGCTTCTCAGAAGCAATAAGCGGTTGCCGGGCGGTTGTTTGCCAAAGGCACGTCAAAGGGTTTCATTATCTTTGTTTGGCTCAGAGAGCCAACCCTACACGTTTCCACTGTGATGAAGCTTGCAGGTCGCACGGTAGGCGCGAAGCAAGAAAGTCGCGGGCAACTGCGGCCGGCATCCGAGCCATCAGGTGCGCGGCATAGTCAGCCGCATAGCGACTAACCTCCTTCCGCGCTCACTCCATTTGACAAGACGCGGAGCAGGAAGTCGTCCGCTATGCGGTGGATGATTGCTAAACAAGCCGCAATAAGGCCCGACAGACAACTTTTTGGAAACAACAATTAATTGTTTTCTTCAAGTCGCCTAAGCGACTATTACAATGCAAGCAGCCGCTTGACGTAGATATAATACGCGCCGCAGAGAACCTCCCCTGCCGCATCCTGCAGAGCACTGGTCAACTCTGTCTGCCCCTCCAGCCTGACATCCACCTCGAAAACCGCGCATGTATCATTGGCTTCCACTGCTTTGCTCCAACTCCCAACACCTTTGATATCCAAGTGCGCGGTGGTGATATTCTTTAATGCTTTGCCTTTGCCGCTCCTGTCGGCAGCCATCATAGCACTGCCCTCCTCT
>JAQUCE010000110.1 GCA_028686345.1 Kiritimatiellia bacterium | reverse complement strand
TGTTTTTTGCCTTATTTTCCGAACAATAGTTCGTTTTATATTTGCACTTTACGCGCGCGTTTTGCGTGGTTAGTGCCCACTATGAATGAAGACTAAAAGCTTAGTTTGTTTTCCTGTACCTTTTTTTTAACCACGAAAAGCACGAAAAGCACGAAAGAGGTGCGTAGCTGATTTTTAACCACAAAGGGCCTAGCGCAGCAAAGCCGCAACCAATTTTTTGCCCGCGAATCTCCGCGAATATTGCGCTTTAAATTTTTTCTCGACTGCGGAGAGTCGTTAATGGATAAAAATTTTAAGCGCAGAGTCTTGTGCTAAAAATACAATTCATGTTGTCAAAAGTGATCTTGTGATAAGGGTATTTCAAGCGATTAGCGACCCCGCGCAGCGGGGATGAAATACCCTTATCCTTTCGCGGAGATTCGCGGGCAAAAAACTCTGTGTCTCTGTGAGAAAAAAATTTAAGGTAGAAAAATAGAGGGGTAGAAAAATAGTTTTTAACTACGAATAACGGAATGACGGTTGCAAAGCCAGTCGAGCATCGGTATTATTGTTTGCATATGAAAAGGATATTCAGCGATAAAAGAGGATTTAGCAGAGCGAAAAAAATGCTGATGCTGGCACTGACGCTGAGTATGCACTGCGCGCTGGGGGGCATAACATTCAACCATGATTTTTCACCGCTGGCTGGAATGATTGTCCCACAGGAAGGGCCGTTTAGGCTATCAGATGCCGTTGGTGTCTGGCAGGATGTGTTCCTGCTGGCCAAACCGCAGGTCCATGTCGCGGACATCTTTATGCAACTTAAGTCAACCATGGCTCTCCCGCAACAGTGACTATGAAACTCCACTACCAAGAGAGCGGCACCGGAGTGCCGCTGGTGATATTGCACGGTCTGCTGGGCTCCAGCGCCAACTGGCAGGGAGTCAGCAAATCGCTGGCCGACATCTGCCGCGTAATTGCGATTGATCTGCCCAACCACGGCCGCTCGGCGCATGTGGCCGATGCTGACCTGACGCTGACCTGCAACAGCGTGCTCGAAACTATGCGGTGCGCCGGGGTGGATCGAGCCTGCATTCTGGGTCACAGCATGGGCGGAAAAATCGCGATGCAGCTTAGCACCACCAGTCGGGAGAGTTTGACTGGGCTGATCGTGGTGGACATGCTCCCCAAGGCGATCCCCCCGGCGCATCTCTTTATCCTGCGGGCCTGCGAGCAGCTGGATCTCGCTGCAGCATCCAGTCGCCGGGAGCTCGACAAGATGCTCGCCCGCTCCATTTCGCAACCTGAAACCCGCGCCTTTATCCTTAAAAATGTGCGACGCAATGCCGAGGGCCGTTTCTATTGGCAGATCAACCTGCCGCATATTATCACAAACTATAAAATCGTCAGCGACGCTCCTGATCTGCGGTCGCCCTATGCCGGAGGGTGCCTCTTCATCGGCGGCGCGACCTCCCCGTACAAAATCGCCACACAGGAGCCCCTGATTCACACCTGGTTTCCCGGAGCGCAGCTCAAAATAATCCCGCGTGCCGGCCATCTGCCGCACATTGACCAGCCAGAAGCGTTCAACGCAGCTGTGCGCGAATTTATGATATCAACGCATATCGCAAAAATGCAGTGCCGCTCATAGAGCGGCTAATACACTTACGACATTGCTTGCAAACAGCCTGCAGCTTCGACTCGCGTGCCATTCGATTGGCAGGTGACTTGCAGCTTGCGCAGCACTGTAGCCGCGGGCCGTGACAGCCGGACAGACGTGTCGATGGAGAGCCGCCTGGCAGCTTCGACAAAGTTTACGACAAAGTTTTCGGCCAGATTTGCGCTACACTGTCGCTTCGCCGGCGCGGTCACGGCCAGCCGCCCTACAGCTTCGACCAGACAATCGACCGGCTGGCGCGTGTCTGGCAGCTTGCGGCTCGCATTGCACTCTACTGGCGCTTCCCCGGCGCGGTCACGGCCAGCCGCCCTACAGCTTCGACCAGACAATCACCCGGCTGGCGCGTGTCTGGCAGCTTACGGCTCCCATTGCACTCTACTGGCGCTTCCCCGGCGCGGTCACGGCCAGCCGCCCTACAGCTTCGACCTGCAGACCACTGGACATAGACGTGAAAAACTTAGTGTTTTTTGCCTTATTTTCTGAACAATAGTTCGTTTTATATTTGCACTTTACGCGCGTGTGTTGCGTGGTTAGTGCCCACCATGAGTGAAGACTAAAAGCCTGGTTCGTTTTCCTGTACCTCTTTTTTTAACCACGAAAAGCACGAAAGGGATGCGTAGCTGATTTTTAACCACAAAGGGCCCGGTACGTTTTTTCGCCACGAAGGCACCAGTTTTCGCCTACGGCTACGCCATGGCACAGCAAAGGACACGAAGATTTCCAATCATTGTTCCTTCTTTTGCGCTTTCTGTGCCTTTTTGCGGCTATTACTTCTCTCTTTTACTGCGCTATATTTAGCCGCAAAAAAACGCAAAAGGCGCAAAATTTTCCCCAACCTTTTTTTAACTACGAAACACACGGAAAACACGAAAGGGGTGCGCTTTGTAGGGGTTTCTCACAGAGGCTCAGAGAACACAGAGCGCAAAGTATGTTGCTCTGAGAACTCTGCATGGCACGCCGTAGCCTTGGCGTAGGAGGGTGCCTCTGTGAGAGATAAAAATAGTTTGCGGCTATGCTGCGCTAGGTTCCTTGTGGTTTCAAAATTAAAGTGCAACCATTTTGACCCCCTATGTCCAGTGATCTGGACCTGACAATCACCCGGCTGGCGCGTGCCTGGCAGCTTACGGCTCCCATTGCACTCTACTGGCGCTTCCCCGGCGCGGTCACGGCCAGCCGCCCTACAGCTTCGACCAGACAATCGACCGGCTGGCGCGTGTCTGGCAGCTTACGGCTCGCATTGCACTCTACTGGCGCTTCCCCGGCGCGGTCACGGCCAGCCGCCCTACAGCTTCGACCAGACAATCACCCGGCTGGCGCGTGTCTGGCAGCTTACGGCTCCCATTGCACTCTACTGGCGCTTCCCCGGCGCGGTCACGGCCAGCCGCCCTACAGCTTCGACCAGACAATCGGCCGGCTGGCGCGTGTCTGGCAGCTTGTCGAAGGGTGTCCTCATCTCAGCAGAATCAATGTTTCTCGGCTGTAGCCCAGATACAGGAACTGCTCAGGTTCTAGTACACCTTCGGTCACCCGCCAGCAATCCAGCAGGCCGTCAAATGGCTCTTTTGCGCCTGCACATCCTCCAAGCATAAACCAGTGGCTCTGTGGCAGGCGCGTCGGATAAAAGCTGTTAACCAGTGCGCCAACAGAGCTGCCATCAACAAAAAGCTCCCACGTGCCGTTGTCGTTAAGACGCGGCGTGTAGGTCAGCGCCAGATGGTGCCAGCTGTCGACAAGGGTGGCTGCATTAAGATCGAAAGCTGCATCCAGCATCACTGTCTGCCCTGGCGCCTGGCAGTGCATCCTGAAGGCCGGGGTTGCACCGCTCTTGTTCAGCATCAGCTTCCAGCCGTAATCGGCATCGAAGCGTGTGCCTGCCAAGGTCTGAGCCTCGGTTGCGGTATCGTTATTCCAGTACATCCACCCCTCAACCGTAAAGGGTTGATCCAGTTCAACGCGGTTGCCAAGGTTCTGAATACGCAGATAATTGGAGGAGAACGCTGCTGATCCGGCATTGGCTCTAGGATCACCGATGAAGCTCTCCGACGTATCCGGGGTCGAGACAAATGATTTAAACTCTGCTGTGCTGCCACCGGGGGCATAGGCATCAGGGATGAAGGAGTAGCGTGGCTCAACCTGGCTTGCGGCATTCAGGGTTGTTCCATCGCTATCCAGTTTCCAGTAAGCAACCGTCTGCGAGGGAGGCGGCTCTGGTGTGGTTGAAGCGGCGTTCAGGAACTGGTTGGGTGCAAGCACGCCTTTGGTCAGGCGCAGGGAATCCATCGCTCCGATGAAGGAGTTGTTGGACCAGGGGCGGCCTCCCAGATAGATGCAGGCTGGAGTGGATATTGTAGGTACCACGCTGTTTTCAAGGGATCCCTGCCGAGTGCCGTTGATATACAAAGTCCAGATCCCGTTGCCAGAGTCGGCATCATAGACCAGGGCCAGGTGGCGCCAGAGACCGGTTGCCCCGTTATCTGTGTTTCCTGCAAAGGCAACATCATTGATTAATCTTGCGCCTGAGTCCACATAGAGCACGTATCCGTTTGTGCGGTGAGTAAAGTTGATGCGCATACCTGTACCTGTTGTGCTGGGTGATGCGGAGGCGGTTGCAAACAAAATTTGCCATGCTCCGGGATTCTGCGCCCGGTTGAACCAACCTTCAAAGGTAAAGCTGTTTGCCAGGTCAAGGGCTGAGCGCAGGGATGGATTCACTGTTGATAGAGAGGCGCGCGGTGCAGCGTTGGCCGGTGTATTGAAGACAATGCTGCCTTGGCTTACAGAGGGGTCACCCTGAAACGTTTCGGTGGCATCCGGGTTGTAGATATCGGCCACTGCATGATCTGGGTTGGCCGTTACTTTATAAGTTGAGGAAACCGGTACATTGAAGTTGTAAGCGCCAACTATATCCGTGGCATCCATGTGAACACCGTTTTCGCAGTTCAGTGGCCAGAGAGCCAGAACATCGGTAGCTGCTGCAGGTGAGTTGGTTGCATTCAAAAATTGATTGGGAGTCAGGGCAACCTTGGCGGCACGCCAGCAATCCATATACCCCGCGAAGGTGTAGTGGTGATTCACCCGTCCGCCCAGATGAAAGTACTCCGAGGAGCTGCTCCCTGCAATAACGCGGCTGTTGGTGGCGCATCCCTGGAGTTCGCCGTCAAGATAGCAGGACCAGACACCTTGCGCGAGAGTTCCTGCCGCTGAATCGTAAACCAGTGCAACATGCTTCCAAGCTGACCAATCGGAGAGGTCGTCAGAGATCGGTTGATCAAAGATCAGGACCCCGGTGTCATCTTCCGCAAAAATAACCAGCCTACGGCTCTTGTCACTTAATATCTTGAGCGCAAATGCCCAGCCTTTGGCGTTAATGCGCGTATTAGCAATATACTGAACAGTTGTATCGTAGTCACGTCGGTGCGGACACAACCAGCCTTCGACGGTAAAATTGTTGGTGATTTCCAGGTGAGTGCCGAGGTTCGGGGTTTGTAATATTGCGCCCACACCTTGAGCATAAGCTGAACCTGCATTGCCATCTGGCAGTGTGATTGTGCTGTTGGGTGGTTGTCCTGTAAAGGCCTGAATGGTTGCAGGCTCTATCGCGGTAGGGTAGTTGGGGGTGTCCAGATTGCTGTAGAGATTTGCATCATCAATATAGTCGGCTGTGTTCATGGTGCCGTTGGTATCGCTGTCCAAACGCCAGTAGGCGATGGTGCGGGGGATGACCTCTGTTTCAGGTGCGGGGGTTCCAGCGTTCAGAAACTCGTTGGTCGCGAGTGGTGTGTCGGAGACGCGCCAGTAATCCAGTGATTCGTCAGCCATGTTCAAAGCGTTTGCCCGTCCTCCCAGATAGAAGATGTTGTCGCTGGTTGTGAGCGTGATCGTGCGGCTGGCGTTGGTGAGTGTGCCATATGATTGCGAGTCGACAAACAGCTCCCAGACTCCCTGCTGGGCAGAACCGGCATTGTGGTCATAGCTCAAGGCGATGTGTCGCCAGACATTTGTGGATGACGGATCGTTCTTGACAGGAAAAGCTGTATCCCAAATTTGGGGGTCTGCATACATAATCCAGTCGTTGCCAGCGTTTCGCAGCGATAGAAACCAGCGTCCGGCACCACCATTGTGCGCGCCGACTACATATTGCCATGTGCCCGGATTTGTCATCCGTTTGATCCACCCCTCGACTGTAAAGCTGTTGGTTATATTGAGTTTTGCGCCAAAGGTTGAGGAGCTCAGGCAGGTGCGGGGATTGGAGTTGTTCGGTGAGAGAAAGATCGAATTTTTGTTGGATGGATTATCCAGCATGTTTTCAGTGGTGTCAGGGTTAGGTGGAAGGCTCCACTCACCTGCGGCTCCGCCGTTCGCCGCCACCCCGTTGATTGTCAGATCATTGGCGGGGTTAATCAGGCAGCGTGTGTTAAAGGCGGTGTCAGTCGGTGCTGTATCCAGTTTCCAGAGTGCTATGGTTTTAGCGTGAAGCGAACCCATGATCAGCGAGCTGCCGACTAACAAGACGGCAGTATAGTGCTTTGTTTCGTCAGTTTTCATTTCATCATCTCCGTGTTTTTTTCTAAGTATACATGAGATTTACTCTGCAAGCAAGGATGCTTGCACTGCTTCATTATAACTTTTACAACAACGTCTCAATAATCCACTTTGGCGCAGCCTAAAGGCTGTACAACAAACCTTACACAGCAGCCGTTTGTTTGGGGATCATTTGGCCTCCAAACAAGCTTATGCGTGTATCCGGGAAACTCCTGTGCGGAGAAAATGAGTCGTAAACCTTGCTCCGCGTTTGGGACTCCGGAAAACAGCTTATCCATCATCCCGGGGATTCCCGCTACAAAGGGCTCCTTGGACAACGCAAATCAATTTTTTAGAAAGTGCTTAAAGCAGCATTTAAAACAGCTCTAGCCACATATACATGTGAGTTTATGAATCCAAGAGTTAAAGGATATACATTATTTCCGTCAGGCACGAGTTCAACATGGGACAGTGACTTGGCCCCATGAACAGGATATATGTCCTGATACGCTATACTCTGATTCCATAAAGGTGCCGCAGGCCTCAGAAGAGCGTGTGCCTTATGTGTCGACCGAACCTCATAAGCAAAGAGAGTTTTAATTGTTAATTGTTTTTTGTCACAGAGACGCTGAGGCACAGAGGAGAGTCGTTGCGCTCCGTGAGTTGCAGAAAGGTGAACGTAGGATGTGTTGTTCGGCTGCAAATAACGTGCAAAGCACTATAGCCGAGGGCCGACCTCAGGGGGGGGGCTCGTCGGCTAGCCAGAAACGGTTACTGTCCTAGGCGAAGTGCCTCGAACTGGGTCGAGGCAGCGGGCGTAAGTTCTTTTAATTTTGCATGTGTAAGGCGGGCGAGAATGTCGATGACGGAACGGTTCCTAAGCCAGCTCTGGAAGCTTTCGCGCAAAAGCAAGTCATTGGGAAGCATCAGTTGGAAAACAGAAAGGCTGTCTGGCTCGTCCATCAGATCTGAAGCGAAAGAAGCGTAGGCTTCCGGTTGGATGGGCAACTGCGCCCAGTCGATTTCCTTTCTGACCAAAATTGACACATCGTCCACTTCGGCATCGCTCTGTCCGATCATTAGGCAGACGGCTTTATTGACGAGTTTTCCAGCGAATGTGTAGTATCGGATTCCGCTTTTTCCGCGAAAAAAAGGCAAGTCATCCGACGTAGTTTGTTCCTGTATGTTCGTGACAATCGGCAATAGTTGCGCTTTTAATGGCTTTGAAAATATGTTCCAGTCAAATGCTGGGTCGTTTACCAAGCGCCAGATATCATTGATGGCTTCAAGAGCGGCGGGCGGCCTCTTGCCTCCATAGCGGAAATCGTTATCGACCGTTCCACTGGAGTTAGGTTCGAGCCCAATGCCTTCGTACATAAACCGCCTGATAGTCCAAACCCGCCCCGCAAAACGCACGGTGTCGCCGATGTTTAAATGGAAACGGTTCTGACACGGGACATCACCAATCCGCTTGGAGCCGTGAAACAAGTTGATGTGCTTTGAGTGCCGTGGGAAGTTGCTGTAAATCTGCTTCTCGTCTTTCAAGGTGAACAACGCTTCGTTCGCACACCACCGGTTTTTATGCGGGTGGCGTTTAAGTATCTCTGAATCTGTCAGTTCATCTAGCATGTTGCGTAAAGTGTCCTCCGTGATGTGTGGTTGCCCCATGAAAAGCTCGGCAAGTTCCGCTAAGGTGAGGTATTCGTTTTCTCGCGAGACAATGACACTTAGTACCTGCTGGACAGCCGCGCCGAACAGTTCGTACGGTTCGTGCGCAGGGAGCTTGCCCTCCCGTGCGGCTTCGAGTTGCGAAGCGAACATAAGTGCGTCCAGAAACGGTGCCTCACTAGTACTCGAAACCAGGCAAATAACGTTAGTCTTGTGCGAACGGCGGTTTGATCGCCCTATGCGTTGGAGGAAAGACTCTACACCGGGCGGGACACCCCACAGGACTACCGCGTCGATGTCGCCGATGTCGATTCCGAGTTCCAGCGTGCTGGTCGCCACGCAGACCGCTGTTCTCATGCGCTGGAATGCTGCCTCCGTGTCCAGGCGTTCTTCTTTCGAGAGGGAGGAGTAATGTGTTAGCACACTGCTCTTTAATGCTGGGATCTTGCGCAGGCTTGCGCAGATGCGTTCGCACGTTTTACGGGAATCGACGAAGACGAGCAGTTTGCCGCCACTCCCGTCTGTAAGCTTTTTGAAAAGCTTGAGTAAATCTGCTTCTTTTTCGATAATGCCGATGTGGGTATCGACTGGGCGCATCGCAGGGAATTCGAGAAACTCAGCGTGTTCTTTCGTTCCGAAAAAGAAATCTCGGATAGAGACGGGGTTGCCGACGGTTGCCGAAAGCGCAGCCCACTGGAGCGGCGCTCCGGTATACACTTTCAGCCGTTGCAGTAAGACGGAGAGCTGAAGTCCACGCTGAGTGTTGTAGAGCAGGTGAATTTCATCAAGAACGGCAACTTGGACACCCTTTAGTGCCAGTTCGCCTCGGATGAGCATGACTTCGAGCGATTCCGGCGTGGTAACGAGAAAGTTAGGCTTGCGTGGAAGGTCGTCGCGATCACCATGTCGGACACCTAGGCGGATGCCAGCACCGTCTAGTGCTGTGCCAAGACGTCGGGCAATATCGTTGATGAGTGCCTTGGTCGGAGCGATGTACAGGAGGAACAATCGATCGTCACGGATGGCCTCGCGCCAGTGACGGCTGACGAGCGGCGCGGAGACGGCTTCGGTCTTGCCTGACCCTGTGCCGGACGTAAGGATAATGTTCAAGCCAAGAAGCAACGGGGTGATGGCCGCTTTCTGTGGGGGGTGAAGGCTGGGGTGCCGCCCATAGAGAACACTGGCGATAACTGGATCAAGCTTGCCGCTCATTTCTGCTTGTCCAGAACTATGTCAAGTTGTTTGATGATGTCTGTTATGGCAAGACGTGTGCGGTCTTGAATACGTTGCCGCATGATTGAGTTAACCCATTTGGTAAAACTGTCTGGACGGACCTTAGGTTTCCAGCCGTACGCGAGACTATGCGCCGGAATAATCTGCTGCTCAATTAACTCAACAACCTGTTCGCTGCTTAAGGGTGACATCTCGAATTGGTTGATTTTTTTAAATCGTGCAAACTCGAAGTCATAACGGTCCCGATCCATCAACCGTATTTTACATTTCTCGACAAACTCGGGCGTTACCGCAAAGAATGTCTTTCCTGAAAACCGTTTCCCTTCATTAAAGTCGAATAAGTTCAGGATAGCGGTCTCTTCGTGCTGGATATTGCGTAGGTTGGTGAGGATTTCCTCGAACTCGTCGAACAGCAGCACCAATCCTTTGAGTCCCGATTTTTTTGCCAGCGTGTCGAGGTCAGTCAGCGCCGCCCAGCACTGAGCATATCCCTGCTGGTCGAAAATGAAGACGCCGTCTTGGTAAAACTTCCAGGCAGGACGTGGGTCGCTGAATTGGCGGGAGACCTTGACGAAATTCTCATACAGCATCTTACGTTTCGTTTTGTACGTCTGCGGATTCATCAGCCAGTCTTCCAATAGTCGCTGGCTTTCCTCGTTGCCGAAGCGATACGCCCGCAAGGCAACATACAGCGCAGGGCTTGTCAATGTTTCCGACCGTGACCATGCCCCATTCGCTGACAGCTTGCGCCAATAAGACGAAGATGTTGACGGTATCTTTTCATGAAACCAACGAAGAAAGGAAAGGATGCCTTTTTCAGCGCAGTCCGGTATTTCGATGTGCCGACAAACGGCACCGAACACCTGATCCATGCGGTTGAATCGGATACCAGCTTTGCTGTCACAGTAGATCATCGCGACAGCATAGCCTGATTTCAACGCCTCCTCGCGGAGGAAGCGAAGCATCTGCGTTTTGCCGGAGCCGTAGTTCGCATTCAGAAGAAGAGCCGTACTTTTGGGGTCAACGAGAGCATTCTCGAGTTTCCCGATTTCATCTTTTCTGCCGACAGTGAATAAACGAACGAACCCGTCTGGAACGGGGATGCCTTTACGTAATTTCTCGATTACCCTCTTGGCTTCCGTTTTTGTCATAGTTACTCTCGGATACGCTCCATGATGTCATTGTAGGTGGTGTTGGGAGGGGGTGGCGCAACGCCGTCTGCACAGTCATCGAACAGCCGGATTACGCCCTGAACAAGGATGCGCCAGAAACTGATGTTGGCGTACTCTGAATGATTTTCACGCAACTCCACAACATATTTAGTGACTGCGGTATCGTTGGGAAGCATAGACGCCGTGCCCGGTTCAGCCAGAAGGTAGACCGCACGCAGCTTAAGTGCCGCCGTCTGATAGTCGGCGATTTCTGTTTGTACCGCGTCCAGATTCCAGACAATATGCCGTGCGCGCGGTTCCGTGTTCTGCGGCTTGCCGATACGCCCAGCCAGTGCACCATAGACATCAATACCGTGTTTTGGGTCGTTGAAAAAATCGGGCGTGGTGGCATACACAAGAAACAGCCCTTCCAATTCATCGGCGGTATTGATGAGTGCAAGTAGGTTGTTGTGCGCGTCCCGTAGTGCCGCCTTGCGCATGGCGGAGTAGGATGCTTCAGCCTCATCGAAGAGAATGACCAGCCCCTTGTGGCCTGCCAGCTTAATGAATGCTGCGAGCGACTGGAGCAATGTCCGGGCGTTCTCGCGCTTAACGCCTTTGCTGATGCCAAATTTTTTACGGTACGCAGCGGTATTGCCCGCCTCGCCGGTGAACCACTGGAGGATTTCCCCACGACTTTGCTCCATGTCTGATGCGTCGCCGCTGTCGATGAGATATGTTTCCCAGTATTTGGACGCCATCTTCTTGAAGTCGATGTCGATGCCTGCGCAGCGCATCAGGCTGTTCCGTGCAGTGGAAAGCGCGTCCTGCGGCAGGGTATCAGCCTCCCCGATATCAGCCAGCGAGAACGCAGCCTCTTTGAGAACACGCCCAAACGGCGCGGCATCTGCGTCAATCCCGGCATCATAGGCCGCCTTGGATGTGATGGCGCGAACGATGGCAGCGAAAACGCTCTCAAACTTGTTCAATGTTGCGCTGTCTTTGCCAAGCTCAACGTTAGAGACCAAGCACCCCTTGTTATAGGCCAGCGAGCAGAGCTGGCGGAAAAAATGAGTTTTGCCTGCGCCCCACGAGCCGTTGATGAAACGGATGATTCCCATCTCGCTGATGTCATCTTCCAGCATCGTCGCGATGCCGGATAAAAGTCGCTCGTTACCGACTGTGTACCGCTCCACGCCGTGGCGCGGGGGGATACCCTCACGCAGCTTCTCTATGATTTTTTTTGCTTCAATTTTCGGTGTCATGTTTGTCCCACCCGCTTTTGAGTTTCACGGAATGTGATGAAGCCGACGTAGCCACCAGTGCTTTTCCAAAGGAGCATGCCTTTGTCGGCGTCTTTGCTCTGCTGGAAATCGATACAAAGCCCGTCGACGGATGGCTGCGGGGAAAGCCGACAGAGCTTCGCTAGATCAATGTTCAACTCATCCATCTTGCCGCTCATCCGTTTCAGGACCGCACGGATAGGGAGGCTCGAGCCGTCTGGCTTCTTTTCTTTTTTGAGGATGTTTTTGTAGGCCTTGCGTACGGCCTTCAGTAATTTATCGCCGTCGAAAGGACGCTCGAACAGGCGTTTACGTTCTTGTGTGAGCCAGTCAATCAGTGCAGGGATGTCGGCGGGCTTCTTTCCGATGCGTCCCTCGTGCGTGGTCAGCACAGCCTCCTGCTTTTTTTCATTGAGTTCGAGTGTCAGGAAACGTTCGTTGAACGTGTACTTCGGATGGCGGCAGTCCCGGTCAAGGTCAATGCCAGCAGTTTTGCAGGCCTCTGGGAAAAACCGGACGAAATACTTAAGTGTGTTTTCACCTTGTTTTTGTGACGCATCTCGCAGTTGCTCTAGTTGCACAACTAAATCCAGCGCATCCTTTTTGAGAGCGTCCATGCGCGGTTTCTCTTTGACCAGTAGATTTAGCAGATGGAAATGCCAGTCAGCCTCGGCGAACTCTGCCACGTTTGCCCAAAATTTTTCCGTCTTGGCCTCGTGCTCAAGCTCTGTTTTGAGTTCCCTGATTCGCGCTTGCGTTCTTTCTTGCGCTGAGCGAAACATCTCCAAACCAGTCGGTACAGATCGGTTGGCCGTCATGGCTGGCACACTGTTTGTCGGATTGAATAAATCGTTTTGTTCTGTTGATGACATGGTTTTCTTCCTGCAATTTGTTGTTAGAAGATACGAGAGACCGAATACGGAGCGCAACTACGGCCCTTTTTCCCTAATCCCAAAATCAAAACACCCTATGCGGAAGTAGACATCAATTACGAGTTAAAGTGATAGTTGCCCATTAGTATTCTAGGGGATTAGCCACCCACATATCAATTCTAATAATTAGTAGCTCATTATGCGTGGGGTGTTGAAAAGAGTCAAGCACCGAAAGCTCCTAAATGTCATGAGTTCCAGGTGAGCTTTAGCTTGCGCTGTTCTGACATACAGTCCTGCAAATAAAGATTAATCAATGTCTGATAAGGAACACCTGATTCCTGGGACATATTTTTAAAATAATCAACGACATCGGGGCGCACTCGAATCGTTAATTGTTTTTTCAATGCCTTGGCATATGGATTTCTGCGAGACTGCATCTTCGCCAAATCATATTCTGCTTTCATTATCATCACCTCTTATAAAGTTTGGATTCGCTCTTTGTTGCTTTACGAACGGAAATAATTCTTAGAATCTCATCATCTTGTTTATGACAATGACAAACTAACAGCAATCTCAAATTTGAACTTAACCCTAGCAACAAAAATCGATCTTCCTATTCGGAATTATCGGAATCAAAAAATTCAACAGCAAAATCATCGTAAAAAACAGAGATTGCTTCTTCAAAAGAAACACCATGTTTCCTTAGATTAGCTGCAGCTTTGCGTTTATCCCAGTCAAATTCATATTTCTTCATTGCGTAAATATAATATAACTACATTGTAGTTTTTGCAATGCAAATATTTAAAATTACCGGAATAGGATCATCTGGAGATTCTCCACGCTGAGCACAGAAATCCAGATAGTCATCAACAGAATCCTTAAAGGCATGCCGGATTTGATCAACACTCTCTCCCTGAAAGGTAACAATATCCCGCATATTGACAACGTTGCCATAAAAAAACTCCATTTTCATCGTCAAATTCCACATGCCCCATATAGCCTTTATACTCCATCATGTTATCTGTTAGGCACGAGTTCAACATGGGATAGTGACTTGGCCCCATAAACAGGATATATGTCCTGATACGTTGGACTGCCTTGAACAACACTTCACCGTGTTCCACGATGTATTTGGTTCTCGTTCATTCTTTCTCCAGCCAACATCTTAATATAAAGCAAAATGGCCGCGTAAATTTTGGAAAATGTAAGGCAAATTTGCCTTATATCCCGATATTGAAGGCATAGTCAGACATATTTGCCTTCTCACTGCAAATATGTCTTGTTGGTTGAGAGATAATATGCGAGTATCTAAACCATGACAGATCATTTTAAATATATTCAACGCCATCTTGAAGGAGTGCTGCTGAAGTCTTTACAGCAATTTTCGGCAGTAGCGGTTACTGGCCCGCGACAAAGCGGTAAATCAACATTGTTAAGGCACACATTGCCTGACTACAAGTATATAACATTGGATGATCCGCTTGTTAGAATGCAGGCAAATGATGACCCCATCCTGTTTCTTGATTCAGTTAAAACTCCGGTGATAATTGATGAGTTCCAGTATGCACCTCAACTACTCCATTATATTAAAATGCGTATTGATGAAAATCGAGCTGTAAAAGGAGGTTTTATTCTGACTGGTTCGCAGCAGTTTGTCGCCACAAAAGGACTTTCAGAGTCGCTGGCAGGTCGGATCGCTTTATTGGAGTTACCACCTTTTTGCATTCAAGAGTGTCAAAAGGTTGGTCTCCCTGTGGACCCCGTTGGTCTTTTTGTTGAAAACACATTGAGAGGTTGTTATCCAGAGCTTGTGCTGAACAAAAAAATAGATGCCCGACAGTGGTATTCCTCCTACGTTCAAACATACATTGAAAGAGATATTCGTTCACTTTATGACATTGGTAATTTACGTGATTTCGAGCGAGTGCTGCAGTTATTAGCTGCACGTTGTTCGCAACAATTGAATTACTCTTCCATTTCGCGAGATGTAGGAGTGGCTGTTAATACAGTTAAGCGTTGGGTTTCGGTATTAGAGGCTTGTCGAATAATTTATCTGCTGCCTGCCTATTACAGAAATCTTGGGCAGCGTTTAGTAAAAGCCCCCAAAATATATTTTCTGGATTCGGGATTGGTCTGTTATTTAACCGGATTAAGTGACAGGGGACATTTGCTAGATGGCCCTATGGCGGGTGCGCTTTTTGAGAATTTCTGTGTTCAGGAGGCCTTGAAGTGTTCGCTGGCTAAGGGAGTTGTTCCCCGCCTGAGCTATTTGAGAACGCAGAGTGGTTTTGAAGTTGATCTCATTGTAGAAGCCGACGGTGGCGCTTTACATCCGTTTGAATTTAAACTTTCAGCAACGCCTAAAAAGTCGATGGCTTCGGCCTTGGATCGTTTTATTACTGAGCTGGAACCCGAAAAATCAAAGGCAGGAGCTGTAGTTTGCCTGAATAAAAGCGGGGTTGCTTTAACAAGAAATGTCGCCAGTGTCAGCTTGCTGGATTTTGCTGACTCCTTGATGCAGATATGTTGAAAATTAACTTCATTAATTGTTTTTGCCAGTAGAGTAGCACTCGGGAGTTTAATCCCGAGGCCCTCATCGAACCGTAGATAGAGATTTCCACTATACGGCTCACCCGTTATCCTCGTAGTAAGGCATGCACAGGGAAGCCCGACTTTACTTTATATTAAAGATGTATATCCATATCTCCGCAATCTTGTGCGCGTAGGCTTTCACCATCTTTGGGAGGTTGGCCGTCAGAGTTTTAGTGTAACGAGGCCGAAGCGAGTTCACTTTATTAGGGCTCGCATCTTCGTTGTCAGCGGGAACTACCCCTGCTTCGCACTGGCTTACGGGCCAATACCGCAATGTTTCGCATGTCTTGTTACCTCCACATGCCAAAGCGCAACTAATTGATGAACAAACAATTATCAATTTCAATTCCTTTCAA
>JAQUCE010000023.1 GCA_028686345.1 Kiritimatiellia bacterium | reverse complement strand
AGGAGCCTAGCGCAGCATAGCCGCAACCAATTTTTTGCCCGCGAATCTCCACGAATGTTGCGCTTTAATTTTTTTTCTACTGCGTAGAGTCGTTAATGGATAAAAATTTAAAGCGCAGAGTCTTGTGCTAAAAATACAATTCATGTTGTCAAAAGTGATCTTGTGATAAGGGTATTTCAAGCGATTAGCGACCCCACGAAGTGGGGATGAAATACCCTAATCCATTCGCGGAGATTCGCGGGCAAAAAACTCTGAGAACTCTGTACCTCTGTGAGAGCTAATAAACGTACAAAAAAACCAAGAATATGAATAATAGTAGTACAAAGTTCACAAAGTCTTCATCGTCTTTTTATCTGTGAACAAGTTATTGTACGAACGTTCGCAATTTACGGTCGTATTTGGTTTGTAATGATTGAATAATTGCAGAATTTATGGGTTTTGTCAAAAACAAACTTGTTTTTATGCAAAAAAACTGATAAAAGGTTATATAAATATGTTCGTAATATGTGGAGTTTACATTGTGATTTAAACGTTGGTGTAAAGTATCCTGTTCGCAAAAGCACCTCTGCAACACATATTGCGAACGTTCGCCTAACATGATAAGTAAGGGGGTTATCTATGCAACTTGTTGATTATGAATTATATATAATTTCCAACAATTTCACTGATACGACCAGAAGCAGATACTATGTTTCATGGGTCAAACGTTTTATACGCATGAAACTCTCTGATCAGCTCTCGAACATAGAAAAAGTTAAACAGTTTTGTGAATCGCTCGCCATTGACTCTTCTGTTGAGGAGTGGCAGCTTGCTCAGGCTAAACACGCCGTTGAGTTATACCTAAATATGTTCTTGAAAGATGTGCATACCCAGAAAGATGAAAACGCTCCTGATATTGCTGAAAACATAAAAGGGTTGAGAAATGCTCTGCGCCTGAAGCATTATTCCTACAGGACTGAAGGCACTTATGTTGACTGGTGTCGGCGCTATCTTGAATATTGCAAAGCATTAAAATATGATCCTCTGGCCAGTTCCTCTGTAAAGCTCTATCTATCTTTTCTTGCGGTTAATCAGAAGGTAGCTGCTGCTACTCAGAACCAGGCCTTTAACTCTGTTTTATTTCTTTTTCGTCATGTCTTTAACTCCGAACTTGATGACATTAAGGGAACCATCAGGGCCAAGGCTAAAACCAATCTGCCCGCAGTATTAAGTGTTGATGAAATAAAACAATTATTTAAACAGGTGGAAGGTACCCCAAAGTTTATATTGCAACTAATCTACGGAACCGGAATGCGGCTCTCCGAGTTTATCCGCTTACGGGTTAAAGATATCGACTTTGAAAATGGAAACAACGCTGATTTACACCCACGTCATGAAAGAGATTTCCCGTAAACCGGAATCTCCGCTGGATCTGCTATAGTAGAGTAAGTAGACTTGCGAGTAATTTCATTCAGAGTAGAGCGCAAGAGAGCGGTGCAAAGTCTATGTATTGAAAGTAGCACAGGCGTCCAGATCACTGCACATTGGGGGTCAAAATGGTTGCACTTTAACTTTTGAAACCACAAGTACATAGCTCACAAAGATTGCTGCGTTGTTTTTTAGTACCTCTTTTCTTAAATCCTATCATGTTTGCGAAAGAAAGAACTTCCATCTTTTCTATGCAACGCATAGCGTTGTTGACTAAACCAGCGGGGCATATCACACAATTGTTCAATGAGAGAGAAATAATTTCGCATATCACATAGGCTCAGCTTGGTTCCGGCTCCGCTGGTTTAGGTAAAAAGTCTTGAGGTAAAAAATAGGCACTAATTACATACTTTGGCAACTATTTCAGCTTGCGTTTTCGGAGTAAGTGATTTAATCTGATCACGTCACTCAAAATATTAAGTATGGGGTGACTGACTGATCTTTCAATTGTTTATGGGAACAATTAGTGACTCAATTATATAATAGGAAAGACTGCAAAGATGACCAGATTCACCACCCTTGCGCTACTATTGTTGACGTTTGGCACTGCAACCTTGGCGCAAGAGCAGCCAGAGCGACTTTTCTTCCAAGCAGAGGCGATGACCCCCGAGGGTGATGCGTGGAGCGTGAAAGAGCACTTTCGCAGTTGGTACACAGGCGTACCGCTGGGAGAGATGCTTGATGGCTCGAAAGGCGGGCTGGGGCAAGCCGCACACACCTTGAATGTTCCTACCAATGGCCGCTGGAAGCTCTGGGTGCGTTATATTGACTACACCTCCTATCGGGGAGCTTTTCGGGTGACCGTGCTGCAAGGCGAAAAGGTGTGTGGCCAGAAGCTTTTCGACAAGACCAGCTTACGTGCAGATGAGGCTGGACGCAAAAAGTGGGGCGATGGGTTTGGCGAGTTTGTCTGGGATTTTCTTGAGGCTGATCTTGATGCAGCACCGACCAAAGTGGTTGTGAGCAAAGAAGAGCCGCTCAGTGACACTTGGCTGATCCGCAAACTCGACTGCTTCGCCTTGGTCACTGGCCTCGCGTATGTGCCCTCTGAGGTCGACTTTGTGGCTCCATTGTGGGTGCGGGTGATATTAGATCAAGCGCACCCGCAGCCCTCAGCCATCAGCGTCTGGGGCAAACGCCCCTTCCCGCCGGTGTGGTACCCGCCTTATAACCAATTGGGCCGCGAAGGGCTGGAAGAGCGCCACTATCCCCGCGAAACCTCATTCCTCGCTCCAGGCGAACACTCACCCTGGGTGAACATCGCGCCGCTGCTGACCACACGGGGACAAAACAACATGCGATTCATGGCCATGGTCCGCTACCCGGAGCCGCTGGAAGGTGCGGATTTAGAGCTGCTGTTTGCCAGCGAACCCTCCGACAGCGCAATCTTTAAACGTTTTAAACGCGCGGGGCCCGGGGCTGGAATTTTTGTGACAATTGATCTGACGCGGCGTGACGAAATTCGCAGCGAGGTGGCATGGAGCCAAGATGCGCTGGCAGCAGCCCGCGCTGTGCCGGTTCCGGTCGGTCGCCGCGCACGCCGCTTTCCTCTTTTAACTGGCTTGTCGGTGTCCGCTGATATCAGCACCAAGGAGACACTCGAAAACGAACTTGAGGTTATGACACGGCTGGGGATCTCCGGCATGGCAGCTGATCAGACACTCCTGGAGCGTGGATTTGTCCGGCCGTTTAGCCACAGCTTCTATTTTCATCTGCGCGAGGAGGGGTGTTTCAGCCGTCCCAAACGCGAGGATATCCGCACGCAACTGATGAAAGATGCCAAAAAACTGGCGGCTGACGAGATGACACAGAACTTGGCATGGTTCAGCCTGATGGACGAGCCTGAATCAACGTCGCTCGCGCACCTGACGGATTGCGGGCACTGCAAGGGGGCGTTCCGAATGTTTCTGCGTGATCGCGAGGGTTTATCGCCAAAGGATCTCAACCGCGAAACATGGGAACAAGTTGCGCTGACGACAGATCAAAAAGAGGCACCGCTCTACTACTGGACAGCGCGCTTCCGCCATCAGGTGTTGGCTGATTTTTTTAAACTCGGCACGGATGTTTTACGCGAGGTAATTCCTGATATCCGCACCACGGTCAACTACGCGGAGGAGTTGACCTATCAGGGCAACCTGCTAGCGCGTGGGGTGGACTGGTTCCTCATCCAAAACCAAGAGGCTCTCACCTATGGCTGGAACGAGGATTGGTGCAATTTTTCCGTTTCAGAGCAACTGAGCGGATATCATGCGAGTTTCCTGGGCTCAGCCTGCCGAACACGCGGGCAGCCGTTTGGGATGTACACCATCATCTCGGAGCGTCTGCCCTGGGATATCCAGACCAAGACAATCGGCAAGATCGGTCACGGGGCCAAGGCAATCCATTATTTCAACTACGGCCCGGCCTATGCAATCAGCTCTGACCAGTGCTCACAGCGCCAGGACATTTACCCGGCTCTGACAAAGGTCAACCACGCCATAGGCGCGGTGGAGGATTACATCATGGACGGGCACATACCAACAGGTCGCGTGGCGTTACTCTACTCCCACAGCAGCGACATCTGGACGCAAGAGGAATCAACATCTCTGCACGGCAAGGAGCGGCAGAACATCTGGCTACTGCTGCGGCATCTGGGCTATACTCCCCAGATAATCACTGAAACCGAGGTCAAAGTCGGCGCACTTTCCGGATACGACCTGGTGTTTGTCCACGGCGCACATCTGGAAACCAATGCCGCAGCAGCCCTGATTGACTGGGTTAAGCAAGGTGGGACACTCTATCTGGGGGCAGGCAGCGCGCAATTCAACCACTACCATCAACCGCTGGAGTTTGACCAGCGACTCGGCATCAGCCGAGGGGCATTTACACTCACGCAACTTCCTGGCACACAGGATACGAACCATCTGCCAACACTCAAGGTTCTGGCAACTGCGAAGGTGGGTGACCAAACAGTGGAGGCGATCTGCGCTCTGCATGAGCTAAGTGCATGGGAGGGAGCCAAGGCACTGCTTAATTTTACAGACCAAAAGCCCGCGATACTCGCTGGGCCCTGTCAGAAGGGTCGGATTATTGCAGCGGGCTTTTTTCCTGGGCTCACCTACGCCCGTGAAGGGGTGGCCGAAAAGGCCAAACGCAATCCGGCGATCACGAGTAATCCGCCCGCATACCCGGCAGGGTGCCGGAGATTGTTCACCGAGATGCTGGGTAAAACCACGCCGCGCGACCCTGTCACGACAAGCCATTACCTGGTTGAGGCTGGTTTGCTGACAAGCCAACATGGACTACTGGTCACCTTGGCCAACTGGTCGGGGAGCCCGGTCACCAACCTGGAGGTGCGCGTTCGCGGCTCAGCTGACTTAAGAGAACCTGTCGCGCTCCTGGCACCGCTCAAGTCGGTTGCGCGCCGCGACGGCGAGCTGGTGTTAACGCTCGATATTGCCGAATTCGAGTTGATCACGCTGCCGCAAAAATAGCGGGCTTCAAGGGAATCGAGGGCTTCGAGAGAAGTGTTGATCAGCGCGCATTCATTGTAAAAACTCTGAACTCTGGCTCAACTCCCAGCTTTGGCGTATCTGGTAGGCGGCAACTGAGAGTGCACTCACAACATTCAACGAATTTTTGGTGCCATAGAGCTGAATCCTCACGGCCTTATCGCAAAGAGCCACCACATCCGGATCAAGGCCGAAGCGCTCATTGCCCAAGATCAGGGCGCAGGGGAACTCCCATTCAAAGTCGCCCACATACGCAGCACCCGCGACGGTTTCCAGCGCATAGCAGCAGATCCCGCTGTGCTTTAGCTCACGCAGGCAGTCCCGAATATTTTCCACGTGTCGCCACGCCACAAGTTGATCTGCGCCAAGCGCCGCACGGACGGACGCGGCCTGATCAGGGCGAGGCGAGTATCCGCACAGGATTACCTCCTCAACCCCGAAACACTCGGCTGTCCGCATCACACCACCGGCATTAAAAGCGGAGCGAATGCTATCCACCACCACTTTGACCGGCATGGTGCGTCCCTGCGGCATGCCTGCCGGCAGATCTGCACTCAAAATCTCAACATCCGTGATCCGCAGGCGTGCCACACTGCGTTCAACCGGCACCAGCACACACCAAAGCTGCTGTTGATTCATCTCCGGCACCAGCAGCCGGGCCAGGCCCGCCAGCCGCGGCACTGTGACTTGCTGCTCCATCCACAGGCGACAGCTTGCGCTTTTCGCTAAACGTTCGGGCTGATTCGCCCAGAGTTGTTCCACCTCTTGGAGTCGGCTCAAGGCCTCGCGCCATATTTGCTCTTCGTGTTTCATGATTTTGTTGCTGCTAACTAAATGCCGCTAGTGGCTGGCTTTGACGCACAAACACCGGTGTCCGCTAATTGGTTCAAGTCAGCAGCGCGTACACCCCCTCGGTCTGTTCGATCATGCGTGGCAATCCAAACTCGCGCAAGGCTAGGCGCCCTCCCTCTGCCAGCCGCAGCCGCAACGTTGCGTCTTGCAGTTGCATAACACACGCAGTCAAACCCTTAAAATCCTCAGGCGCGGCAAGCAGCCCGCTCTCACCGTGAACTACCACATCCTTGATTCCTCCTGTTGCATAGGCAGCAACTGGAACGCCTGCCAGCCAGGCCTCCAACAGAACATACGGCAGCCCCTCCCAACGCGAGGGCATGACAATCACATCAAGGTCGCGCATCCGCTCCACCACCTCGGCTGGTGCGCAGCTGCCGCAGAGACGAACCGCAACTTCCACTCCTGCCTGGTGTATTAATCTGAGCAGCTGCGGTGAATCCGGGGCAATGCCGTACATATGTCCCTCAACTGCAGCTCCGCGCTCCAGCAACGCTGCCACCAGGCGCACAAAGGTGTCATCCCCCTTCTGCCACGCGCTACGTCCGAAAAACCCCACTCTAAGCTTCCCGCCCTCGCGCACGGCTAGCGGGCGCACCCCTTCCAGCTTAATCCCATTGGGAATCATGTGGATCTGCGCCGGGCAGTAGCCTAATGCCGCAGCCGCAGCCACCTCTTCGCACGAGAGACAGATCACAGCGGAGGTTAACCTCACTGCCGCGCGTTCCAGTCGCTGATAGAACGAGCGGCGCAGCGCGCTCTGCGTCATCAGAAAGGCGAACGCGTGCGGGGTGTAAACCACCGGCACGTTGCATAGCCTGGCAGCCACCCTGCCCAGCAGCCCCGCTTTCGAGCTGTGGACATGGATTACATCCGGCTTGACCCTGCGCAGCAGTAAAACCAGCTGAACCAAAGCACGCAGATCAGCGATTGGTGCGATCCGGCGTTTCATGGTCAGCTGATAAACTGCGGCACCCATGCTTTCCAAAGTTGAAACCGCCTCAGCACCATCCACGCGCCCCCGCTCAAAAGAGAGCGCGACGGTGCATGAAAAACGCTCACGGTTCATGCCCCCAATCAAATCCGTTAAATGTTGCCATGTCCCCCCCTCCACGGCCTCTAGGATGTGCATCACAGTTTTTATCGGGCTTTTTTCCATGGCCTCAGTATAACAGAGGAAGCGGAATCGTGTCACCCCTGTTCCCGTCAGGAGCAGCAATTCTAATTATGGCCGTGTCCGGTTCATAAGACACGCTAAAGCGTGAACTGCATGCGGTTTCCGGCGTATGCAGTTCAGCCTTTAGGCTGCCTTCAGTCATAATGAGAATTGCTGAAGCTTCGCCAAGATTGTCTGTTAGGCGCGCCTTTTTTTTGATAGTATGAATTTTTAAAGTTAAAAAAACATTAGGAGTTGAATGTTATGAAAACTATGACAATTCAAATTTGTTTAGCAGGCATTTTTTCCTTGACAACCCTTTTGACCCAAGCAGAGCTGGATGGAGAGTATGCGGGAGAGTACAAGATCCGGGGCAATGCCTACCTTTATCTGGACGGCAACTTGGCTGCCTCCAAATGGAATGCGGCCAAGACCGGGTGGGGCGATTCGCTTAACCGCTCGATCGGGATCAACCGTCATCCCACAGCAGCGGCGTACAATCAGGGCTTCCTCTATGATCCGGCAATCTACCTTGGTGTCGGGATTGTCCCGCCGCCACGCTCTAGCCTTATCTTCATGGTCAGGTAAAGCGTTGCGCATGGACGCGCATGGACGCGCATGGACGCGCATGGGCAGAACAATCGAATCACTAGATAACTTATGATAATAAAATCACACAGCAGTGCTTGGAACAGAGGGCTCATGGCAACGGCGCTTTTTGTCTTTCAACCATGGTTCACCACCACTGCGGAGCAGATCAACCTGTCACAGGATGCGATTGTGAGTCAGTCGTCCAATTTCGGCGGCAGTGCATATCCCGCATCCAATGCAATTGACAATGACCCGAACACATTCACCCACACCGATGATATCGCGAACAGCTACTGGATGGCCACTTTCCTCCAGCCAACCCCTGTTGACCGCATTGAGCTGGTGAACCGCAACTCCTGCTGCGACAACCGCATGAATGGGCTGGTACTGCGATTTCTCGATGAAAACAACCAGACCATTGAGGTCACCAATATATCAAATCCCGGGCTCGGCGGCACATGGTCGTACGAGCCGCTCAACACCGTGACAGCTAAGTACGTGCGCGTCGGACTGGAGAATAACAACAAGAACGGGGGCAACAACTACTACGTGACCCTGGCTGAAGTGCGCATGTATGCAGACAATTATACGCCACCCGCCTTCCCGACCAATAACCTGGCCCTCAACAAAGACTCCTATATGTTGCGGCTGAATGATTCGCTCCCCCCAGCGGCGAATGGCAACGACGGCAATCTGAACAGCGAAACAACAACGCTTGACAATACTGTCGGCGGTTTTTGGGAGGTGGATCTGGGAACAGAGTACGCAATCACCAACGTCATGATTGTGCCTGCCAACAACTCAGCCTCAGGAATATACGGAACAACCTTAACCCTCTTTGACACAAACCATGATGCTGTCTACAGCCAGCACCTCTCCGGCTCAGTACCCCCTTTTTGCACAATCAAACTCCCATCAACCCATATCGCCCGTTATGCAAAGGTCGGGATCGAAAATAAGGCGCGCTATTCATTCGGCATCAAAGAGATGTTTGTCTACGGGCGGCCAGCCTCCGAGGTGGGGATTCACTCGTTTACAACTTCCGTTCATAACATCTCAGCGGGCGGCTCGGCCACCCTCAGCTGGCAGAGCGAGGAGGTGCTTGAGATCTCGATCTATCCTCATATTGGATCGGTTATAGCGCAAACTGATCCATCCGGCCATGGATCAATCAATGTCTCTCCGCTTGTATCAACAACCTACACCCTGATTGCAACCAACGCCACAACCATCTATACACGCTATGTTGCAGTCAAAGTGGATGGGCAGCCCCTGCTACCGCGTATCTCTGAATTTATGGCTGACAACCGGCTGACCATTAAAGACGGGAAAAGCAACGCCTCAGACTGGATTGAGATATTTAATCCCGATGATCAGCCCCGCACCATGACAGGCTACGCTCTAAGTGACAGCCCTGGCAAGCCGCAAAAATGGAGCTTCCCCCCTGCTATCATTCCCCCCTTCGGATATCTGCTGGTTTTTGCCTCCGGCGAGAGCGAGAGCCATGATGCGGACGGCAACCTGCATGCCAACTGGAGGTTGAGTGCTGCCGGGGAGAGCGTTGTGCTCACCGCGCCTGATGGAGTGACAACCGTTGACAGCATCATCAACTTCCCGGCCCAATGCGAAGACCTTGCCTATGGGCGGAACCTCCACGGAGAGTTAATGTTTCTTGAACCAACCCCGGAGGCCCCCAACCGTGCCATGAGCTACGCTGGCTGGCTGACCCCGCCGGAGTTCAGCCATATACGCGGGTTTCACACAAACGCATTTTCTCTTTCAATCAACAACAGCAACACTGGTGCCACGCTCCTATATTCATTGGATGGCACAGAACCATCAACGCCCTATACAGGAGCACTCGCCATTACCGGCACAACAACTGTCCGCGCAAGAGTCATCCAACCGGAGTTCAAATCACCGCGCACGCAGACCGCCTCATACATCTTTATTGCCGACACCCTTGCCTCATCGGTGATGAACCAAAACATCGTGAACGACTCTCGCTATGCGGAGCGCCTTAAATCCGGCATGACAGAGCTGCCGACACTCTCCATCGCAATACCGCAGCTCCCGGATGATTATATCAAGCGCGAAGCCTCGGTTGAGTTGTTCCTGCCCGGTTCGCCTGAACCGATCCAGGCCAACTGCGAAATGGTGCGCTACGGGGGTGCCTATACCACCTTCACAAAGAAAAACTACCGACTCAAATTTCACTCCCGCTATGGCACACCCAAGCTGATAGCCCCGCTCTTCAAGGGCATGGATCGCGGCTTTCCTGTGAGCGATAAATTTGATGAGCTGGAGCTGGGTGGCGGCTCACATGATATGCAGGATCGTGGCTTCTATATGTCGGCCCGCTTTGTTGAGGACTCCATGCTGGAGATGGGCAGCCTCAACCCCCACGGGTGCTTTGCGCATCTGTTCATCAACGGAGTCTACTGGGGCCAATTCCACCTGCGTGAACGTCTGGTGGCGCACTTTATGGCAGACTATCTGGGTGGAGCGACAGAGGCGTACTACAACATCCGCGGCAACGACAACTATGGCGACAACTTTGTACTTGGCGCGCCTGAGCCGCTCCACCGCAGCTCCTGGGATCGCATCCGCAATCTGCAAAACAGCTACCAGAGCGTCAAACCCTACCTGGATGTACCGCACTTGATCGACTTTTGTCTGCTCTGGAGCTATGGCAACTGTGAATCCGAGTATCGCGCAACAGGGCCGATTGATGCGGGCTCGGGGGTCAAATTCTGGATGGCTGATGCCGATGGATTCCTGCGCACGACCGGTGACCGCACCGCCACCACCGGCCCCTCCAATCTCTTCGGTACATTGAAGCAGGAGGGCGACCCTGACTTCAAAACCCTGGTTGCCGACCGTATTTACAAGCACCACTTCAACGACGGAGCCCTGACACCCGCAAAGTGCAGCCAGCGGCTGGCCAGCCGCATGGCTGAGATCCAGAACAGCCTGATTGCCGAGTGCGCGCGCTGGGGTTTCAGGAGCCCGGACAACTGGCTTTCCGCTGCACAGAACATTCAGAACAACATGTTCCCGGTGCGTACCGCGCAACAGATCACCAACCTTAAAAATCGCGGTTTATACCCATCTTTTGATCCGCCCGCCTTTGATCAGCGCGGCGGTCTGGTGCCTCCCGGTCACCAGCCGATTATCTCCACGCCGGTTGGAACTATCTACTACACGCTCGACAACAGCGACCCGCGCCTGCCCGGCGGCGGAGTTTCGAGCAGCGCGCTGATCTACAACAGCGGGAGCAGCGCGTCAATCGAAACACTCATCCCGACCGGGGCGGCGTGGAAATACCTTGATAACGGCAGCGATCAGGGAACAGCGTGGAAAGAGCTCAGTTTCAACGACTCCACCTGGGCCGCAGGCTATGCTAAGTTTGGTTACGGCCCGGAGGAACACACAACCACAATCAGCTATGGCCCGAACGCCAGCCAAAGATACATCACCTCCTATTTCAGAGCTGAATTCACGGTGAATGCCAGCGCGGATATCTTCAGCTTAACGCTGCGCCTGCTGCGCGATGACGGAGCAATCGTTTATCTCAATGGCACCGAAATTGTGCGGGACAACATGCCGGCCTCAGGTGTGAACTACCGCACCTTCGCATCCCTTGCTGTGGGCGGAACTGCAGAAACAACGTACTACCCATTCACCCTGCCTGCCCACCTGCTGGTAGATGGCAGCAACCTCCTGGCGGTTGAGATCCACCAGATCAACCTTACATCCTCAGATCACGGCTTTGACCTGGAGCTGACTGCAAATCGCAGGTTGCACTCAGATCCGGAGGCATCCATCACCCTCTCGAATGACACGGTGATTACCACCCGGGTTCTGAACAACGGGGCTTGGTCCGCCCTTGACAGCGCAACATTCCTGATGATGAACCGCGCACCAGCCTCTGCCGAGAACCTGGTCATTACAGAGATCAACTACGATCCGGCGGGCTCCGACGACTACGAGTTCATCGAACTCTACAACTGCGGCACCAACATCGCTGATCTCAGCGGGGTCACCCTGAGCACAGCTGTGACCTTCACCTTCCCTGCTGGTTCAGGCCTTGAGCCGGGCGCGTTTTTATTGGTCGTTGAAGACAACATCGCCTTTGAAGAGCGCTACTGCAACCCGGCCTCAACCTGGTACTATCCGGGAATCGCTGTGGCTGGCAAATGGTCCGGTGCCTTGAACAACGCCGGCGAAACCATTGATCTGATCGCCTCCAACAACACTGTCATCGCCTCAGTTTCCTATCAACCAGGCAATGGCTGGCCAGAGCGTGCCAACAACCGCGGCAGCTCACTGGAGCTGCGGAGTGTCGCGTCGCTGCCATCAACGCAACCAGCGCGTGATAGTTTTCTGGCCGACCCTGCCAACTGGCAGGGAAGCGCTCTTTACCATGGGTCGCCGGGCCGCTTCGACAGTGGTGGCCCCCCGCTGGTGATCAACGAAGTGCTCTCGCACACCGACCTTGAGGTTGACTGGATTGAGCTGCACAACAGCAGTGCCAGCGCCATCACTCTCGCCGGTTTCTATCTCAGTGACACCTCCAACAATCTACTGCGCTATCAAATACCGGAGAGCGCAGTGATTCCTCCCCATGGTTTCATAAGCTTTGGTGCTGCCGAGCTGGGCTTTGGGTTCAGCGAGCTTGGCTCGGAAGCACTGTTGATTCAGGGTGTTGGAACAGATGTCATCCGATTCATCGACAGCGTGGACTTTCCCGCTGCCGCGCGCGAAGAGCCATTCGGGCGCTACCGGAAATCTGACAACACCGTTGATTTCACCGAGCTGATCACAGTCTCGCGTGATGCCACCAACGCGCTAGCGCGGGTAGGCCCTGTGATCGTCAGTGAAATCATGTATCGTCCACTGCCTGACAAGGCTGAGTACATTGAGATTGTAAACACCTCTGACGCGGCTGTGTTGCTCTACGATATCAACCGTCCTGCCAATACCTGGGAGCTATCCGAGGCTGTGACCTTCGCCTTTCCATCCGGGTTAGAGCTGCCACCTGCCACGCCGCTGATCATCTGTGCCACCAACCCCGCCATCTTCCGCACCCAATATGCTGTTCCCCCCTCCATCACGGTTCTCGGACCATGGAAGGGCGCGCTCAACAATGCAGGCGAAACACTGCTGCTCCGCAGCCCCGGCGACCCTGAACCGGACGGTTTTGTACCCTACTACCGCGCGGATCACATCAGCTACCTCCCTCAAGCCCCGTGGCCGGCGGCAGCGAACAACAGTGATATCAGCCTGATCCGACGCTCTTCGACAGCCTATGGCAACGACCCTGGAAGCTGGAGTGCATCGCAGCCAGGCGGCACTCCGGGAGTGCTGGATTACAACTGGCCGCCTGTGTGGCAGGCCATACCGCAGCAGTTCAACCCAGCTGGTCTCTACTTTGCATTGAACTGTGCTGCTTACGCATCTGACCCCAACCTGCCGTTGCAGAGCCTGAGCTACGCGCAATCCGGATTGCCGCAAGGGATCACCCTCAACTCTGCCAGCGGGTTGATCAGCGGCATCTGCTCCAATCAAGGGTCGTATGCTGTCACCCTGGTTGTTACGGATAACCACCCCTTGCCAGCCGCTGCAACCAACAACTTGGTGCTGACCATCACCGAGCCCTTTGTGATGCAGATCAACGCGGCTGGGCCGGAAGGTTTTATGTTATCCATTCCGACCATTGCTGGCGAGAGCTACGAAGTGCAGGTCAGCGACTCACTCACGCCCGTTGACTGGAAGCTGCTGCAGAGCCGACATAATCTCGGAACAAACTTGTGGCAGCTGATTGATCCGGATGCTAACTCCCACACCCAGCGTTTCTACCGGGTATTATGGCTGGAATATTAGTTGCCGCGCCAATTTATGCTGCCAGCCGTCATCGCCAATCAAACAAATCAAACAGCTTGTCTATCTGTTTAATTATCTAAGTTTAGTGCAGTAGTCGCTCTAAGAGTGACATCGGCCGACAATGCTGTGCGACGATGTTGGTGGACGATTGGGATCATGCGGGGGCTCGTCCACCAGCATCGCCGCCGCCGCCATCGTCAACCGCAGGCGCGGACAGCACACCTTTTCATCCCCGTGCCTGTACGCTATGCGTTATGCCTTTCGTACACCGCACGAATCTAGAAGCTACCGCACAAAAACGGAAAACTCGAAGTTGTCATAGAACAGCGGGAGCTCTTCGTCCACACTCCCTGTGAAATCCACCGAGAGGGAGCGTCCATCCAACCGCTGGATCACATTGCTGGCAGCTGTGGACAGATTGGTTGCACTGCTTACCTGGTGGATGACAGCGGCATGCGGAGCCAGCAGCAGATCCAGCTGCGACACAGACCTCGTGAGATCAACCCCGCCTTGCTTCAGCTCCTTGGCCATAATAATTTCCCCCATAACTGCGCCTTGCCAAACCCTTCTCGGAGAGCTCCGTTTTCACCAGCACCGCATTGGTGAACTCCGGTAATCCCAGAGACCAAAGCGATTCAAGTGCCGCACTATACACAGCACTCTCTTCTCCCTGCGCAAGCAGAGCTGCAAAAAGACAAACACCTAACAGCGTCTTTTTCATAAATAGCATATTTATCGATTCTTCATTTATATGATTTCGAGATCAGAAACATTATATCTGAGCTTGCGTTAAAATGCTGTGGGCGTGGAAGAATGGCTGCGGCATGCTCAGATTCGTGCCGCTTTCGTATTGCTTCCATGCAGGGGATGAGATCAGTTGGGGGTTCAGCATTAAGTTTACGTAGCTGCCTTCAGCACTGCCCTCAGGTACAACCTGCAGGGTGCTGCCTACCTCTCGCGTTTCAAAATTCTGGGGTTCAACGATATCTATTATTCCATCAGGCGTTCGCGCTGATTCTATTTTAAACTCTGTTGGATGTTAGCAGGAGTGTTTGTAATTCTAATCTCACCCAATGTCTCGGAGATCTTAAAATGAGAGCCTTCAGGCCATGTCACCCCCAGCTCGGTAAAGAAAGATATGTGATCTGCATACGAGGGCGAACCAATGGGTTTATCCAGTTCACCCTCACCCTGCTCCAAAAATTTCATCGGAACAGCAACCTCACGGAAATTGTGGGTTGTTTCAAAGACCTTACTCTCCATCTTCAACACACCCGCCGCATGTCCAATGAGACAGATGTTCAAACTCAAACTGAATACTATAAATCTAATCTTCATTTTTCACTCCTGCATATTTTTTCATGGTTTGTCATTCAGTGTTTCCTGAGGGTTATCCGCAAACCGGATTTGTCGTCACTCTCTTTGATAGTAGCGGGAGCATCTTGCTCCCGTTTCTCAATCATCCACCGCATAGCGGCGGATATACTGTGCTGTTTTCAGTATGTCCGCCGCTATGCGGTGGACGGAAATTACATCCCACTTTCCACAATTAAAGGCGCAGCCGCTTGCCACGGCGTAGTTCCACTTGTGGGACCGAGACGGTACCTCCAGACCACTGGACATAGACGTGAAAAACTTAGTGTTTTTTGCCTTATTTTCCGAACAATAGTTCGTTTTATATTTGCACTTTACGCGCGCGTGTTGCGTGGTTAGTGCCCACTATGAATGAAGACTAAAAGCTTAGTTTGTTTTCCTGTACCTTTTTTTTAACCACGAAAAGCACGAAAGAGGTGCGCAGCTGATTTTTAACCACAAAGGGTCTAGCGCAGCGGGGATGAAATACCCTTATCCTTTCGCGGAGATTCGCGGGCAAAAAACTCTGCGTCTCTGTGAGAGATAAAAAACGTGCAAAAAAACAAGAATATGAATGATAGCAGTACAAAGAGCACAAAGAGCCGCGCCGGAGCTCGGCGTTTCCAGGGTTTCCCTATTTTTTACCTCAACATTTTTACCTAATAAACAACGCAGTAATCTTTGTGAGCTATGTGTTCCTTGTGGTTTCAAAAATTAAAGTGCAACCATTTTGACCCCCTATGTCCAGTGATCAGACCTCCGCGCTCCACGCTGACCTAGTCGCTTAGGCGACTGAAAAAACAATTAATTGTTCTTTACAAAAAGTTGTTTATCGAACGTTTATCAAGCCACGAGCACTGTAATAATTCTAAACCAGCGGAGCCGGGACCAAACTGAGCCTATGTGATATGCGAAATTATTTCTCTCGAAGTTTAGAGCTTTACCCCCGGCAACCCGGCACTTGCTCTCGGTGCTGCGTTGTCGAGAGGTTCGAGGGAATCGAACGGAAGAGAGGGCATTCGCAACTCTCTTGAAAGCACCCTCATCTCTGACTCTCTTTCTCGCTCGTATTTATATCAAGCAACGGGATCAGCTCTTTGATCTGATTGTCAAACAGCAGCACAATTGCCAGAACCGCAAACAGAACCGCGGTCATTATTTTAACCTTCACAACATTGTCGCGCATCCATTTGATTAAGTGCTCGCTGGTCAACCCTTTGCAGACCAATGCGAAAACAATAATCAGCGGCAGAATAAACATAAAATTGTAAAGTGCCAGATACAGAACTGCGATTGTGCGGCTTCCCGGATCGGAGAGCATGTGCAGCACCGGCACATAAATCGCGCCGGTACAGGCCAGCTCCAGCAATGACACAATCACGCCTGTCACAAATGCGGCCACCACAAACATGCGATGCTTTGCACCAACCTGAATCGTGGCGTGAATCTGTTTTTTCAGCACCCCCGGCAGCTGCAGCACCATCTTATCCATCCGTCCGCGGGCGCATATGATTGCATCGCGCACGTTCAGCGCACACAGCACAACCGCGAAAGAGATCACCGCCCAGTTGAATATCATACCGCCGTATTGCAGCAGTTTCAGCTCGCCGATCAGACGGCGCAGGCCCAGCCCCAACGCAAAGTAGGTCAGGAAAACAGCGGCAATGAATGCCACGCCAATGACAGCTATCTGACGAATATTGCGCCGCGCCACCTGCAGATAGGAGATCAGAAAGATCAGCGTTGCAAAGGCGCATGGATTAATACCGTCCAGCAGACCAAAAAGGATGATCAGCCACAGCTTGATGTTTGATTTTTTATGCTCAACCGCCACCTGCGCCCGCTGCATCTCCGCTTGATTCATTTCCAGACGACGCGGTGCCAATCCAGCCGAAGCTCTCACCAACTCAGCAAGCGCCGCGTCCGAAATCTCGCCTTTAATCAGCACACCAGCCTCTGCAAACACTGCTGGTGTGGCCGCTCGCCTGGAATCCGGCACCCCGAACCTTTCGCACAGCGCCTCGTTCATCTGAAACCCTGCAACCGTCAATATGTCATGCGTAACAACATGCAGCCCGGCCACAGTGTTTTGCAGATGCGTCAGCGTTCTTTTAATTTTGATGCACTCTTCACATCCGACGTTACTGAAGAAAACCAACTGCAGCTGATTGGAAGAGATGCCGGAAGCTGCAAGCGCATTCGTCCGTGCCGGGCTGTACATCTCATCCGCCGGATAGATCTCGCTGGTCGCGCCTTTAACCAGGCGGCTCTTGTATTCAATAAACTCCGCCAGGCTCTCTTTTTCCTCAAGCGGGCCAAAGTGTTTTTCAATCTTTTTCCAGTCATCCTCATCCAGGTTCTCTGCTACCTTAACATAAGGCAGCAGCGCTTTGAACGGAGCTCCGAGTTCCTCAACCCGATACTCTTTATACAGAGTGCTCAACCTGCGTACAGCCGCTTCCTGGTCGGGCAGTTGGTCCATCACACTGCCCAGCTCCATTAAATTAAAGGGCACCTTGTTGCCGATCATGCAGAAATAGGCATTCACCCTGATGGCCGGCGATTCGTCTTGACTCAGCTTCTTCAGGACATCAATCTGCTGCGCGCTCAGCGAAGCTGAGGAGCGCGGGTAGTAACCGTAATGGCTCCGCCCCTCAGCACTCTTGCTGAAAAGATTCTGCCATGAATAACTTCCGTCCCAGGCCGCAAGCACCACCGCGCGCACCTTGTCGGATGAGTCCGAGGCAATCGCATCAGCCTGTTGATTAAACCGCCCTGAATCCATTTGCGACAGAGAGCGGGCAGCAGCACGACGCACCAGGTTCTCGGGGCTTTTCAGATAGGTTTCGACCAGATCCACAGACTCGGAGTCGCTTGAAGAGCCAAGCAGGATCAACCCTAAAATCTGCGAGTCCACTGAGCGGCTCTCTTCAAGAAACTCCTGCGCATATTTACGCATCTGCGTGGAACTGATAGTGCCGCCAGAGCGGTTGCCATACGGTGAGCTGCGCCGGAAAAAGGCCATTTCAGCTGCCTCGAGGACAGCATCCGGTTTCAAAGCTTCCTCAAAAAGCAGGGTAATCAACTCTTGATTGCCACTCTCTGACAAAGCCTGAATTGCTGAACTTCTCACCTCCGAAGAGCTGTCACGCAGGAGCGTGGTTGTCAGCGCCTTGATTTCCGGCCCTTTGCTCTTAAATTGCGCCAGCGCTTCCGCAATGCCATCCCGCTCCTGCTCCGTGGCACCCTCAATGTTCTGCAATATCACCGGTAGTGCCGGAGCATAGCCGAATTTCATCAGCGACAAGGCAGCCGGGAATCTCAGCTCGCTCTCTTCATCCTTAATGATTGTAGCAACTGCTTCCACCAGCTCCTCCACCGAGGCTTGCTTTAAAAGTTTTACATCTACGACAGCACTCTCTTTATCGGGCTGAGCCTTATTGAGCACCTGAGCAAACGCCCCCAGCACACTACTCCTCTTTTTAGGCTTCTCCGGTTCAACCGCCGCACTGCCCGGCTCACCCTGACTCTTTGCGGCAAGGGCCTGCCGAAACTGCTCCAGCGCCTCTCCTGCCATGCTCGCAGCTTTAGGCGCAACAGGGGCCTGCTCCTCCCTGCTCCCGATATCATTGCTCTGAAGAGCCAGCTTTTTCAAGTAGGGGTCGTCATCTAAAACCCTCCATTTAATGTGCTGCAAAACTATGCGCCTGCGTTCAGCGCCACCGTTGCGCAGAGCATCGACCAACTCCCCCCGGTACTCACTGGCGGCGGCCCCGACTTCCGCGATACAGGCGAGGGCCGCATTAGCAACATCAGCGTCTGCATGCAACAGCAGACGGTTAACAAGCATCAGCGCACTCGCTCCGCGCTCCCGCATTATATTTACGATCTGCAGAATTTCGTCCGGCTTTGATTCAATTAAGGTTGCAATGAACTCCTGCGGCAGCGGCAGTTCCATGGCAACATACGCCTCAACAACGGCTAAGCGATCCTCCGGACTCTCCATAAAAAGCTGGTTGAACTTTTTTAGTGTTTCGGGTTTGCCGATGCGGGCCAGTGAAATCACGGCCGTGTAACGGACATAATCATCCGGATCATTCAGCAGAGGTTCGGCCTCATCCAGCAGTTCAGCATAGCTAAAGGCGGCCACCGCCTTCAAGGCCTCGACCCGCACCCTCCAGCGCTGATCCTTCAAGCCTTTACGCATCGCCGCTTCAACCGCATCGGACTTGAGCGGTTTCTGATTTGCAAGGCCCTCGAACGCAATCACCGCATGATCCTCATAAGCGGCATCGCAATATTGCATCAGGAGTTCGACCGCGCTCTGTGATTTGATCGCACCAACGCCTTTCAACATCGCGAAAACACAATCGTTATCCCGCTCCTGTTTCAAGCGTTCTTCGATAACCGGCAGTGCGCCGGCCCGCATCACCTTGAGCAATCCATCCGCGGCGCTCTCTCTGACAACCGGCTCGGGATCACTCAGAAAATCCCGGTAAATGAGGGCAGCACCGCGCGGATAAGTGCTCAGCTTCTCCAGCGCCTGCATGGTCATATCCATGTTGCCGAAGACCAGACAATGGGCCGTCTCCATGCCGCTGCCAATGCCCTGGTTTGAGAGGATCAACGCATACTTCAACTCTCTCAGCTTTCTGATGCTGCCGGCAGGAAGATCCGGGTTCTGCGCAATGTAAGCGTCAACATCTCGTACCACCGAGGGGCCGGCTGCCAGCAGCAGCCGCATTGCTCTGAGACTGCGGGCATGCCCGCTGCCCATCAGATCCCGAAAATAGTTCTTAATCTGATCCGGCTCAAGTGACACATAAAAGATGCCTGCCGCAGTGTTTTCCGGATTTGCACTCCACTGCTGCCACAGCTCCAGCGCCGGAGTTGAGTTTGTAGAGGCGCCTCCCTGCCAGACATCAAAACCGAATGTCTCACCGGAAAACTCCTCCAGCAGATCCAGTGCACCCATCCTGACCGCGATCCGTTCATCCACAAGCAGTGGAACCATGTTTGAGGGGTTGAAATCCGCCCTTTTCAGCAGAGCTTCTTTGATGGCAGCACCTAAAACAGGGTCGCTGGTTCCCAGAACAACATCCACCCAATCTTCATCCGCCACCGGCTCCGAGGCTTTAACAAAGCTTAAAACCTTAGAGGCGCTATCCACCTTCTGCGCGGCGCTCGGATTTAAAACAGAGAGCAGCAGTTCACGCAGCCCGAGCGCGTTCTGGTATCCGGCGACTGAAAGCTTGACCCTGCCGTCGGAGGCCAGAAACACCAAGGTCGGAAGCGAGCGCACCATATACTGGGAGGCAATGGCTTCATTCTGCATCACATCCAGCTCAACCAGCGCAAACTGCCCGAGAACAGGATTCAACTCAGGATAGTCCATGGTCTCTTTTAAGCGCCTGCACCAGGAGCAGTAGTCACTGCTGAAAAGAACCAGCACCGGGGAATAGGAGGCCGATGCAACCGCAAGACCATACGACAGATCATAGCTCCAGACCAGCGGTTTCAGCTCCTGCCCCTGAGCAGTGCCGCTCTGGTTGGTAACAGTGCTGCCAGCCGGTTCAGCGCCGTGCAGCAGAAGTGTCACTCCGCAGGCTAAAACCCCGGCCAGCAAAGCGCTTATTCTATGGTGCGTTTTTGTTCTCATATAAAATTCTTTGACTTTAGGAGCGAGCAAAAAACAATATGTTGCTCTTTCCAAAAGTTGTCTATTGCGCCTTATTGCCGCTTGTTTCGCAATCATCCATTGCATAGCCCCGCTAGTGGGCGGAGCCGAGTTGCGGGGCGACGACGGATGAGCCAATCAAAGATCATGAAACCCCACGGCGTACCTTTGAAGAACAACCACCTGGCATCCGCTAATTGCTTCGGAGAAGCAACCCTACACCCCAGGGCGCGCTTTTCACATGCCTGTTGCAAAATGCCGCCCATACTGCGTGCCCTGATCCATCTCGTGTCACCCGCAGTCGCTCGCATAGCGACGATCTCCTTGCTTCGCGCCTTGGTTTCCAACCGGAGATGTCCGATTGGAAATGATCATCATGGCGAGAGGACTCCTTGGACACGATCCAAACGTTCCCGCAGGTCAGTGGCTTTGCCATCGGCGGACACATAGGCATCCTTCTATTTATTTATACTCATAACCAGAACTTTTCCAAAATCTACTGTTTGTCAGAGGGCATAAAAGAAGCCAAGCGCAAAGACAGCAATAAATACTTAAGGCTTAAGCAACGCACTAAAGTCGATGATTTAGGAGCCGCATCTTGTCAGGCAAGCCCCCATTTCTCTAGCCATCTTCATGGTAATAACCATTCCATTAGACAGCTTCACAAGCGTCAGCGAGTCTGAGAGCTCTTGATTGCATAAACCCTCATGCCCCATCCGAATTTTACAGGCTTTCTCTATGTCTTTGGCACGCGCTGAAACCGTTGATTTCTTGGTGTCAAAGAATTCGCAAATCTGATCTGCCGTGAGATAGTTAGGACTGTCTCGATCAAAGAGGAAATTGAGACGAGCGATCACATACACTACCGCTGAGGCCCATATCTCCACTTTTCCGCCCGTAATGACATAGGTTCGTTTTCTGCCCACTTTCTCCCATAATTTCTTAAGGTATTCAGTCAGTTCCTCTGTCAGGTATTCCTTGGAAAACGCGTCGAGAAGCGCTTGGACCTCGTCTATGCGCATCTGCTTATCTGCTGAAGCTCCCATCGTGATCTCTCTTTCTTATGGCCGACATATTTTTTAGTATAAGGCGAATTTAGCCAATATACGTTATTGAAGGCGGAATTACCCGTTTCAAAAATTAATACAGACATTATGATACGAACTCACGCTTGATGCAAGCTGAACTTTGGCTTTCATGAACGTTCAAAAACGTTAACTCTTAAATCATTAAATCAATGCCTGACCCCTAAATTACCTACATTTTCGCTGTAATTTTAAAAACATATGGTATATACTGTAAAAACAAATTTGAGAAAGTAAGCAAGTTGGCGAAAGCCTGTTCGCAGGCGACTCCGAATTCAGAACTCTGAAATTGGAGCAGTGACAAACTAACATAACGGTCAAGAACCGTTTATAAGGAGAAATGATATGACAAAGAAGGAAAAAGTTATCGATGTTCTTAATAAAGCCCGCGCCATGGAGCTGCTGGCCATTGGACAATATATGAACCAGCACTACGGACTGGATGATGCCGACTTTGGCGAACTGGCAGCTCAGGTAAAGCTGATTGCCGTTGACGAGATGCAACACGCTGAACGTTTTGCGGAACGTATCAAGGAGATTGGCGGCGAGCCGACCTCGGAGATGTCGGATGTGGTCACCAAGGGCCAGAAGGTTCAAGCAATTTTTCCGTTTGACGCTAAACTGGAGGACGAAACTGTTGCCATCTACAACGAATTCCTGAAAATCTGCGTTGAAAACGGCGACAGCATCAGTGCCAGGATGTTCGAAGAGATCATTGATGAGGAGCAGGAGCACTTCAACTATTTCGACAATGTCAGAGGTCATATCGAAGAGCTCGGCCCAGCCTATCTGGCGCGTATCGCAGGCACACCTTCAGCAACAGGTCTGAACACCATGGGCTTTGTGGCCCGTAAGGCACTGTAGTCACCCTGAGGACAACACGGTCTATCCGGGTTGCGGTTAGGATTGTGAGCAGGATGGAAAAACATCCTTGTGCATGCCACAAGGATGTCGGCCTTCCCAGAGATGCAGATCACTGGGCATTGGGGTAAAAACGGTTGTTTTTGGGGTAGAAAAATCTGTTGCAACCTGGCAGATTTAAGGCAAGAAAATTAGGGGTAAGAAAATTTTGCACCGTGCTAATTTTTAACTACGAATAACGCGAATGACGCGAATGCTCCTAAAAAAGAGGGCACGTTTTTTGTGCGGAGCAACGTAGGTCCGATTTCCAATCGGAGATGTCCGGTTGGAAACCAAGGCGCGAAGCAAGGAAGTCGTCCGCTATGCGGGCGACTGCTGGCGGCAGGCGAATGATCAGGCACGCACAATAGTCGGCCGCACCTTCGGCCTACGATGGCGGTGACGATGCTGGAGGGGTTAGAGAGCTGGAGGGGTTAGGGGGTTTACGATGGCGGCGAACGAGCCCCCGCATGATCCCAATCGTACACCAACATCGTCGCACAGCATCGTCAACCCATGTCGCTGTTAAAGTGACTACTACACATGCGCTGCACTGCGGTGTGCAAGGGCTGTCGTTCTGTGTAGTAGCCGCTCTATGAGCGGCATACTGCAGCAGGTTCATGAAAAGTGCGCCATGGGTGTAGGGTTGCTTCTACGAAGCAATTAGCGGACAGAAATGAATTATGGCTCGGCAAGGAGTAGAATATCTTCAGAAGGCCGCGCCTGTTTCGGGAATTCCTTCATCAGTCTTCACGTCACCTTCTCGAAGACCTCAGGTGGGTAAACATTGATTGCTTGATGATTCAATTTAGGCTTGTCTGCCATTTGTTCGCTCACATCAACACTTGCGCATAAAGTTGAATGCCGCGTAATTTCATGCGCTCTTCTTCGCTCCACTCCGGCAGGGTCAGCCATTTGGCTTTGAGCGTTGCCAAGTGTTGTTTGTATTCCGGCTCAGAGGTCACCCGTAAAAGTTCTTTCAGAGCAGGGTCATCCTCTTGGATAGCACATCACGACTTATTAATATTTATAAAAAATCAGTTGTTGCAGGCTTTGTCAAAACAAACTAGTTTTTGTACAATATTATCCTTAAAGCGAGTTTCTTCTGATTCTTTTTTATTTTCCTGTTGACAGCAGAGCGGTGTTTCTATATAAAGAAACACCAACAGAGGAAATTCTCTGTTTGAACTGGAGATAAACAATGCTTTTAAAGAGATATCCAAGCCGTGAAGAGTTTCATGCAATGATCAAAGAGGGATCTGTGGTGCCTGTCGGGATGAAAATGCTGGCCGACAAAGAGACCCCGGTTTCGATCCTCTCCCGGTTTGCGGAAAAAGCCCCGCACCTTTTCCTGCTGGAAAGCGCCGAAGGCGGCGAGAACTGGGGGCGTTACAGTTTTTTGGGAATCTCGGCCCAGGCGACTGTCACGGTCTTCAGCCGCGATGTGCTGATTCGCGAGGGAATTGAGGAGAAACGCATACCGCATCACAACGACCCCTTTGCGGTTCTGCGTGATTTGCTCGCCCCCTACCAGCTGGCTCAGCTGCCGGGTCTGCCCCCTTTCTGCGGCGGTCTGGTGGGATACTTCTCCTATGAGTGCATCCACTTTATTGAACCCAAAGTCCCCAACAACCTGCCGCCTGACACGCCCATGGCTGAGTTTATTATCCCTGACACGCTGCTGGTTTTTGACAATATTGCGCACACGCTGGATATCATCGCGCTCTCTTTCGAGTCGGCCCTGGAGAGCGACAAACGCTACGACCGCGCGGTCGCCAGGGTGGAGGAGGTCTATAAAATCATACAGATCCAAAACCCCAACGATGAGGTCAAAAACAAAAACCCGCTGAGTATGCCGCGCCCCACCATGGAAGCGGAGAGTTATAAGAACATGGTTCGGAGTGTTAAGAAAAACATCTACGAGGGTGATGTGATTCAATGTGTGCTCTCGCAGAGCTTTGTCGGCCCGGCGCCGGATGATCTGGTGAGTCTTTACCGCGCACAGCGCTACATCAACCCCTCCCCCTATCTCTATTTTATCAAGGCCAACGGCTGCACCCTGATCGGATCTTCCCCTGAGACCATGATCCGGCTCAACCAGCGCAGCGCCTGCCTGCGCCCGATTGCCGGCACCCGCCATCGGGGTCAAACCGAACAGGAGGATCGCACTCTAGCCGATGAGCTGCTGCAGGACGAGAAAGAGCGCGCAGAGCATCTGATGCTGGTTGATCTGGGGCGCAATGAGCTCGGACGGGTATCGATTCCCGGCTCAGTGCAGGTGACTGACCTGATGATTGTGGAGCGCTACTCGCATGTCATGCACCTGGTTTCCAACATCACCTCTGATGTGGAGGATGGCTATGATGCCTTTGACCTCTTTAAATACTCATTCCCGGCTGGCACCCTTAGCGGCGCACCGAAGATCCGCGCCATGGAGCTGATCGCTGAGCTGGAAGATGAGCCCCGCGGCCCTTACGGCGGCGCGGTGGGCTATATCTCATTTGACGGCAACATGGATTTTGCGATCTGTATCCGCACCGCCGAGGTCCGGCATGGCCGCCTGACCATCAGAGCCGGCGCGGGAATTGTGGCTGACTCAGATCCTGATTTGGAGTGCCGGGAGACAATCAATAAGGCGGGCAGCATTGCCCGCTCAATTGAGATGCTGAAAGAGATGCAAGAAACAGTAGCCTGTAAAGCGTGAACTGTAAACTGTGAACTGCAAACTGCAAACTGTAAAGGGAGAGCCATGATTTTAGTCATCGATAACTACGATTCATTTACATACAACCTGGTTCAATATCTGCGAGAAATGCAGAGCCAGGTCGAGGTGTACCGCAATGATGCCATCACCATAGCCGAGCTGGAAACAAAAGATTTGGAGGCGATCGTGATCTCTCCTGGTCCTGGGCGGCCGGAGGGGGCTGGCATCTCCATGGAGGTGGTCAAAGCCTTTGCCGGACGAATACCGATTCTCGGAGTCTGTCTGGGACACCAGGTGATCGGCGTGTGCTACGGAGCAAAAGTTGTGCATGCCAAGAAACTGATGCACGGCAAAACCTCGGAGGTCACCTGCGACGGAGAGTCCATCTTCAAAAACCTCGGGGCGCACCCCATCAAGGCCATGCGCTACCACTCACTGGCCCTTGAGCGCGCGACACTACCTGACACATTGGTTATCACCGCTGAAACCGATGATGGCGAGATCATGGGTGTGCGTCACAGGGAGCTACCGGTTTTTGGAATCCAGTTCCACCCTGAGTCGATCATGACACCCACCGGCAAACGCATCCTCAGAAACTTTTTGAAGCTGACAAAGGCAGGCTAATGATGGAGTATCCAAAATTATTAAAGAAGTTAATCGCGCGGCAGGATTTGACCGAGAGCGAAAACTACGCGGCCATTACAGCCATGCTTAGAGGCGAGATGAGCCCAGGTCAAAGCGGCGCTTTTCTGGCAGCCCTGGCAGCCAAAGGTGAGTCAATCAGTGAGATCACCGGCGGCGCCCGCGCCATGCGCACTGCAGCCACACGGGTGCAGTCTTTATCCAATGACACGCTCGACACTGTTGGCACCGGCGGCGATGGTGGTCGGACATTCAACATCTCCACCACGGTCTCCTTTGTGGCAGCCGGGGCGGGTGCAATTGTTGCCAAACACGGCAACCGCGCCAGCTCAGGGATCTGCGGGGCGGCTGACTGCCTGGAGCGGCTGGGGTTCAATCTGCAGGTTGAACCAGAGATCATGGAAGAGGCGCTGAACGAAATTGGTATCTGCTTCCTCTTTGCGCCCTCCTTCCACAGCGCCATGCGGCACTGCGCAGTGATTCGCAGGGAGATGGGAGTCCGCACCATCTTCAACATGCTCGGTCCCCTCACCAACCCGGCTGGCGCCACCCGGCAGTTGATCGGTGTCTTCGCCCCTGACCTGACCGAGACCTTTGCGGGCGTGGCGCGGCAGCTCGGTGCCAAGCGCGTTCTGGTGGTACACGGACACGATGGTATGGATGAGATCACCCTGACCACCACCACGCGCTGCTCAGAGCTGAACAACGGCACCATCAAAACCTATGACATTGATCCGCTGCAATGGTTTGAAGAGCTGTGCAGCCCGGGTGAACTCGAAGGGGGCGCGCCGGAGGTCAACGCCGAGATCACCAAACAAATTTTGAGCGCGAAGATTCAGGGTGCCAAGCGCGATATTGTGCTGCTCAACTCAGCGGCCTCGCTGCTGGCCTGCGGCATGGCCGCGACGATTGAGGAGGGCATCGCTCAATCGAAGGAGTCGATTGACAGCGGCGCCGCGCTCGACAAACTCAACCGGCTGATCGATTACTCGAAGAGTTGATGCACGTGTGGGTGCTCTCAAGTGCTAAACAGAACCACGAACTTACCAATGACATTTCTAGACAAAATACTTGATGCAAAGCTGCGCGAAATCGCAGAGTGCAAGAGACGCGTCTCTCCGGCTGAAGTTGAGCGGATGGCCGCTCGTCGCAACGATTTCCGCGGGTTTGAACGCTCTGTGAACCAGGATGGAGTGCGCATTATCGCCGAGATCAAACGCGCCTCACCCTCCAAAGGGGAGATCAACCTTGACCTCAATCCAGCCGCGCTGGCTGTTGCCTACCAGGCGGGCGGAGCAGCCGCGCTCTCGGTGCTCACAGAACCGGCTTTTTTCAAGGGTTCGCAGCGGGATTTACAGCTGGCGCGCGAGGCTGTCTTGCTGCCGATTCTGCGCAAAGACTTTATTGTTGACCCCTATCAGATCTATGAAAGCGCGGCCATGGGGGCGGATGCGATTCTGCTGATCGTCAGAATACTGGATAACGAAAGCCTGCACGCACTGCACCAGCTGGCTCGCAATCTTGGCTTGGATGTTCTGACAGAGGTCTTTGATGAGCAAGATGCCGCGCGCGCGGCGGCACTCAAGGCCCCGCTGATCGGCATCAACAACCGCGATCTGGCCCACTTTAACACAGAGATCAACCATGCGGCCAGGATTGCCAAACTGCTGCCAGCAGGCACATCGGTTGTGGCGGCCAGCGGTGTACAGAGCCAAGCTGACATTGAACTGAACCTGCGCCAAGGCATCCGGCGTTTCCTGATCGGTGAAGCCCTGGTCAGAGTAACCGACCCGGCGGCAACCCTCAAAGAGTGGATTGCCGGAAGTTCATAAGCAATGTCACCTGGTCACCAAGTCACCAAGTCAAAAAAAACACAGCAGGGAATGATAGCTAACACGGAGGCATATGCGATTACATGGCTTAAAAATTTGCGGAATAACCAGCAGCCAGAGCGCCTGCTTCTGCGTTGAGCAGGGCGTTGGCGCACTTGGGGCTGTGTTCTACCCGCCCAGCCCGCGCAATGTGAGCGCGGGGCAGGCAGCGGAGATTTTCCGGTGTGTGCCTGAGACAGTGGCCAAGGTGGGAGTTTTTGTGAACATGCCGGTGGAGCAGATTCTTCAAATTGCGGCGGAGACCCGCCTGACCACCATCCAGATGCATGGGAACGAGAGCAACGCTGAGATTCAACGCGCGTTGCAGGCAGGATACCGGGTTATCAAAGTCCTGAAAAGCAGCGGTGAAAAACTTTTAAAAGAGGCCGATAACCTGCCACCGCAAACCGGAGTTATGGTAGAATTAACATTTGGATTACTGCCTGGCGGCAACGGTGTTGCATGGGAGTGGGGGGATGCCTCGGCACTCTCCGGCAAACACGATTTCGCGTTGGCCGGTGGATTGACAGCGGCCAATCTATTGCAAGCAGCGGCGACTTCAGGTGCGAACGCATTTGACCTCAGCTCAGCAATGGAGAGCCGGCCAGGGGTCAAAGAGCATCAAAAAATTTTAGAGCTGGTTGCAGTCGCAAACCTTTTAAAGTGCGACAAGATATTTTGGAGAAGATAAAAATGGCGAACTGCAGATTGGAAAACATAAACATCTCCTCAACAACGTTGCTCTCGTCGCCGCGGGAGGTTCGTCAGGAGATTCCACTCACATCCGAACTGATGTACCGAGTGCAGCAGTTCCGCCAGACCATTGAGCAGATCTTCGACCGCGAAGACCCGCGCCTGTTGGCGATCGTGGGCCCCTGCTCCATTCACAATCTTGAGAGCGGGCGGGAGTACGCGGCGCGTCTCAAAAAACTGAGTGATGAGATTGCCGGTTCGGTGTATGTTGTGATGCGCGTTTACTTTGAAAAGCCGCGTTCGGTTCTCGGGTGGAAAGGGTTGATCAACGATCCCTACATGAACGACACCTTTCACATTGGCGAAGGAATTCGCGTGGCGCGTCACTTTCTGAAAACCATCGCAACCATCGGGCTGCCAGCGGCCACCGAAATCCTTGACCCCTTGATGCCGCAGTACATCGGCGATCTGATCTCCTGGTCGGCAATTGGCGCGCGCACGGTTGAGTCACAAACCCACCGCGAGATCGCCAGCGGAATTTCAACCCCGGTTGGATTCAAGAACTCCACTGACGGGTCACTTACAACGGCCATTAACGCGATGCAGGCAGCCATGGGGCAGCACCATTTTCTGGGCGTGACCGAAGATGGGCTGCCAGCTGTTTTCAATACAATCGGCAACTCCTATCCACAGCTTGTGCTGCGGGGCGGCAAAAAGCCGAATTACAGCGCTGAGATCATCCAGCAGTGCGAAGAGGCACTGCACAAGGCCAATGTCCCAGCCAATATAATTGTTGATTGCAGCCACGGCAACTCCAGCAAGCAGCCTGGTCGCCAGATTGATGTTACTCGGGATCTGCTGACCCAGATTGAAAACGGCAACCGCTCGATCCGGGGATTTATGCTGGAGAGCAATCTGGAGTGGGGCAACCAACCAATGACCGGCGACCCGCAGAAGTTGCGCCCCGGTGTGTCAGTCACTGATGCCTGTATTGACTGGAAGACAACTGAAGAGATTTTAAAGGAGACGCACCAGCGCTGCAGCGCGGTGCTTGCAGCCCGCGGCTGAGGGGGTAACTAGATCACGTAGCCGAAAGAGACAAGGATTGAGATTAGGATTAAGGAAATCAGTGCCTGTCCCTAAGCGGTGCCTAAGCGGTGCTGAAACTACGACCAAGTGGCCAAGTTATAGGCAAGTGATTGGCAAGTCGAAGCTGTCGTGCGCTGCCGTGAACGCGCGGGCAAACGACAGTATAGTGACACGCGAACCGAGGCTGTAGGGCGCTGCCGTGAACGCGCCGGCAAAGCGGCAGTATAGTGCAATGCAAGTTGAAAGTTGCAGGCGACTGGCCACAAACGAGCCACCCGCGTTCACGGCCCGCGGCTACAGAGCTGCGCAAGCTTGAAGAGACGCGGCAGCCAATTGGATTGGCAAGCTTTGTCGCGAACTTTGACGGAAATAAATGAGCGAAAAGGATCGACAAAGTTTACGACAAAGTTCGCGACAAAGTTCGCGACAAAGTTCGCGACAAAGTTCGCGACAAAGTTCGCGACAAAGGAAAACCCTTTAACAATTTGAAGTAATAGGCACGAGAATTATGAATAAAGAAAAAGAAAAACTGATTGGCGCGTACCCAGACGCGACAGGGCACTTCGGGTCTTACGGTGGGCGTTATGTGGGCGAGACTCTGATCGCCTCGCTCGCTGAGTTGGAGGAGGCTTGGAAATCCGCTAAAAACGATCCGGAGTTCATGACGGAATTTCGCTCAATGCTACGCGATTACGCAGGGCGGCCCACGCCACTTGATTATGCCGGAAGGCTCTCAGATGATATCGGCGGTGCTCGGATCTATCTCAAACGTGAAGATTGCGCGCACACCGGGGCCCATAAAATCAACAATGTGATCGGCCAGGGGCTGCTTGCCAAGCGCATGGGCAAAAAAAAGGTCATCGCCGAAACAGGCGCCGGGCAGCACGGTGTGGCAACTGCCACGATTGCGGCCCGCTTTGGCATGGAGTGCAAGATCTTCATGGGAGTAGAGGATATCAGGCGCCAGGCGCCCAATGTGCTGCGCATGCAGTTACTCGGCGCTGAGGTGATCCCTGTCACGGCTGGGACCAGCACTCTCAAAGATGCCATGAGCGCGGCGCTGCGCTACTGGGTGGCTGAGGTGGAGGAGACCTTCTATATTATCGGAACGGTCTCCGGGCCGCATCCATACCCGGAGATGGTACGTGATTTACAGCGCGTGATTGGCGACGAAGCGCGGGCCCAGATGCTGAAGCAGGTATGCCAACTCCCGGACCTGTTGGTCGCCTGCGTTGGCGGCGGCAGCAACGCCATGGGGCTTTTCTACCCTTTCCTCGATGACCCGTGTGAGATGGTGGGCGTGGAGGCTGCAGGCCTCGGCCTGCATACGCAGCAGCACGCGGCCTCGATCAGCGGCGGCTCACCCGGCGCTCTGCATGGGGCGATGACCTATCTGCTGCAGAGTGAAGAGGGTCAGATTCACGAAGCCTGGTCCATCTCTGCCGGGCTGGACTACCCTGGCGTTGGACCGGAGCACGCCCTGCTGCACGACCTCCATCGTGTCACCTACCAGGGGATTACCGACCTTGAGGCTGTCGAGGCATTTCAAAAACTCTGTAGGTTTGAAGGTATTATTCCCGCGCTGGAAAGTTCACACGCGCTGGCATACGCCATTAAAGAGGCAAAAAAACGTTCAGCAGATGAGATTATTCTGGTCTGCCTCTCAGGCAGAGGCGACAAAGATTTGACCCACATCACAGAGTATCTGCAGACCAACAAATTAAAGAGCTAACAACCATGAACAGAATTGACAAAACATTCCAGAAATTAAAGCAGGAAAACCGTAAAGCGCTAATCGCTTTCATCACAGCGGGCGACCCTGATTTTGAGACGAGTTTTCAGATTCTCAAAGCCGCCTGCCAAGCGGGAGTCGACATCCTCGAACTGGGGGTGCCCTTCTCTGACCCGACCAGTGATGGACCGGTGATCGAAGCGGGCTCCGCAAGGGCACTTAAATCCGGCATGTCACTCTCAAAAACATTTAAGCTGGCAGCGCGGCTGCGTCAGGTAGTCGACACGCCGATTGTGCTTTTCAGTTACTATAACCTGCTTTTCAAACACGGGTTGAACAAAGTTGCGAGTCAAATGAGTGAGGTGGGCATAGATGGGTTGCTGGTAGTTGATCTGCCGCCGGAAGAGGCGGGCGACCTTAGAAAAGAGCTCTCGGGGTCGGAGATCCATATTATCAGGTTAGCGGCTCCCACCACCACTCACGCCAGACTTCAGATGCTGGTTGACGGCGCGGGCGGTTTTCTCTATCTGATTACCCGCACCGGGGTCACAGGCACTGGCGGGCTGGACTACAGCGCAATCGAAAAACACACCGCGGAAGTCAAAGCTCTCTGTCCCCTGCCGGTCTGTCTTGGGTTTGGTATCAGCACCGCGGCGGATGCGGCACATCTCGCGCCCATGGCGGATGGGTTGATCGTTGGTTCCGCCTTTGTACGCATAATCGCTGGAACAGATGATAAAAGCCAGATGCCAATGCTGATCGCCGAGAAAGTTAAGGAGCTGCGCAAGGGCATGGATGGAGAGGTGATTGGCCCCTGACAACATGTTTTGAATGACTGGTCAGCCGCATAGCGACTGACATCCTTCCGCGCTTACTCCCTTGACAAGACGCGGGAGAAGGAGGTCGTTCGCTATGCGGGCGACACGAATAACCTTCAAAGTGATCTTATACATTTGCGGAGATTTGTAGCTCCGATTTCCAATCGGACAATTTGAGAGATTCGTAGCTCCGATTTCCAATCGGACATGTCAGGTTGGAAACCGAACCTACTGAGGTCCGCTGCGCCTTTGGTTGACGATGGCGGCGACGATGCTGGTGGACGAGCCCACGCATGTTCCCAATCGTCGGTCAACATCGTCGCACAGCATCGTCAACCGATGTCGCGGGTAGAGCGACTGCTACACACGCGCTGCACCCCGGAGAGCAAGGGTTGTCGTTCGGTGTCGTAGCCGCTCTACCAGCGGCATTTTACAACAGGCGTGTGAAAGTCGCGCCCCGGGGTGTAGGGTTGCTTCTCTGAAGCAATTAGCGGAGACCGGGCGATTGTTCGTCAAAGGCGCGCCATGGGGTTTCATAATCTTTGTTCGGCTCATCCGTCGTCGTCCCGCAACCCGGCTTCGCCCGCAAGCGGGGCTACGCCGTGGCATTGCGGAACTATGCCGGACAAGGGCCGCCAACCCTACACGTTTCCACTGTGATGAAGCTTGCAGTCGCGTGACAGGTGTAAGTGCGTTATAAATGACAACCGACAACTTTTCGGAGAGAACAATCAACCGGTTGCGCTGGAAAAGTCTCGGGTTCCCTGCGTGTCTGACAGGTGTCATGCAGTCGCTGCGCAACCTCGATGACTTTTGGCAGCACAACTGTGCGGGCGGCCACGGGGCAATTGTGTAGACAGGCCAAGCACCAAAGGCAGCTCTCAGTCACAGGGCCAACATCGGTCATACGGATTGCGTTGGCCGGGCAGAGGGACACACACTTTCCACAGTGCGTGCAGAGTCGCAGATCAACCTCAGTTGCAGCGGGCCGGGCCCCCATGGCGGGCTTGTACGGGCGGTTCCCGGGCAGTTCGAGAACCTCCAGCTGTGTGCTTGATTCGTTAGCACGTAGTATTTGGGCGATCTGCCCGCCGAATTGATTGGCACGTTGCAGATCCTTTCCGTCAGGCCGGCTAACTGCAATCGGCAACGCAGCTGATGAAAAAGAGTGTTGAGCAATAAAGGCCCCTGCAGCGATGGTGTGAAATCCTTGCGCCTCGCAGAGGTCGCTCAGCTCCAGCAGGGCGTCTTCAAAGGCCCGGTTGCCGTAGACCACGATCGGGATAACCGATGTTTCTTGGCCACTGATCGCCTTAAGGCGCTCAACTGCCAGGGTTGGCAGGCGTCCGCCGTAAACAGGCGCAGCTACTATTACCACATCCTCAGCTGCGAACCCGATCTTCGCCTCAGGCGCGCCTGGTGTGAGATCCAGTGTTCGGCACACAGTGCCGCCAGTTCCTTTGGCCACCGCCCCCGTCACCCGCGCCGTAGTGCCTGTAGGTGAAAAGAAAACCAGGTGAATATTTTTATTGACCATATCTATCTTGAGACCCGAAACCCCGCAGTTTATGCGGGGCGGGTACTACTCCCGGTTGGTTAAAGGTTGTGTTGTTTACACTTGCTATTCCTGGTAAGCTTTGTTCAACAAGCAAGCTCATGTACACAAGCTTGCTTGTTGCGGGTAACTTACTTTGCTTCAGGGGCGCCGACGGGTGGGCCGCCGCGCAACCCTGATCTGCGAGCGCCGACACCTGGAGCGGAGAATCCGCGGCCCTGAGGTGTTGTCGCACGCAGTTTTTTTGCAACGTCATCGCCCAGCAGCTCACGCATTTTAAGCCTGGCGCTGACTCCGGCCAAGGTGGCATCCGCACGCGCTTTATTCAGCTGATCAATCGCCACGGCCACTGCTTTTTCATCAGGCTGCTCGGCATGCACTGCTTGTTGTAGATTCAGTTGCGCGCTTTGCACCGCGGCCTGAAGCTCAATACGTTCAGCTTGGCACGCATTTGTGAATGCTTCCAACGCCACCAGCTGCTCTTCTTTAACGCCCGCCGCTGCTAATCGCTCTGGATTAAGACAGGGACGCTCGCCCATCTCACGCCCAAAAGCTCTGCCGCCGCGCCGCATTCCCTGTTGTCCACCCAGCATGCCCTTTTGCCCTTGCCGCAGCTGACAACCGATCATACCGCGCTGACCGCGCATCGCGCCCGGTGTGCCAAAGGGGCACTGCGCGCCTGGAGCCAAAGGTGCTGGCTGAGCCATCGCCACACCGCTCAGCAGCACGGTGCCTAGCACGGCTGCTTTAAATAAATTCTGTTTTTTCATTGTTAATACCTTTCATCTGATGTTGTTAAGATCCGTTTGTAGTTGGTTAAACGTCTGCCGCGCAAAAATATTGTTGAGAGAGTTGTCAGATCGAAAATCGGAGCTGCGCTTTAGCATGTCTTCTGAACAGGGCTCGGTCATAGTTAGAATTGCTGCACAGCGTCCGAACAACACTTGCAGCGGTGCCGTACTCTGCTATAATTTTCGCCTTATGACTGATCAGAGGCTAAAGATACTATCCCGGCGTTTCATTGACTATGTGAACACCTTTCGTGACAGCAGCGGCGAGCTTATCCCAATGCTCCAGCTCAAGCTGACCCACACCAAGCGCGTGGTTCAAAACGCACGCCGCATTATGCAAGGCGAGCGATGGCAAGGCCCCTCGCTGCTGGAGGGAGAGCTCTGCGCGCTGCTGCATGACATTGGACGGTTCTCCCAATTCACGGAGTTTGGCACCTTCCGCGACTCCGAGTCGGTTGACCACGCCCTGCGCGGTGTTGAGATTATACAGAAGCTTGACATTCTCGAGGGAGTTCCCGCGCCGGCTGCGCAACGAATCATCGAGAGTGTGCAATGGCACAACAAAAAGGCGCTGCCGGCTGAGATGGAAAGCTCCGCCGCCGCACTGGCACATCTGGTACGCGATGCCGACAAACTGGATATTTTCAAGGTGATGATAGAAGCAGTCAAAGATGGCTCAATTGAAACCAATCCTGAGATCACCTGGGGGCTGAGCATCAAAGGCGCCCCCAACCCGGAGGTTGTGAATGCGGTAATCAAAGGCAAGCCAGTTGATTACTCTCAAATCCACGCGCTCTCCGACTTTATCCTGATTCAGGTGGGCTGGGTGATCAACGGCTTTCACTACCGCACAGCATTGCAGATCACCGGCGAACGCAAGGTGGTCGAGTTCCACCATAAATATCTCAATACCCTGACCGCCTCCCCTGCCATTGATCTGTGCTGTGACGCAGCCTACACAGCCTTGCGCAGTGTTTGAGAGCCAGCAAACATTTTCTTGGTTCACCGAACCTTGGTTTTGACATAACGCTTTGAATATGAGATAATCTTATATATTAATTTTAAAAATAGTTTAATAAGGGATCATACTGATGAAATTGACCAATGAAACGCTTTCTCTGACAGCCAACACCATCCGCTGTCTTGCCATTGATAGTATCCAGGCCGCCAACTCAGGGCACCCCGGCGCGCCAATGGGGCTGGCTGACATTGCCACCGTACTATGGCTGGAGCATCTCAACCACGACCCGAGCGATGCTGCGTGGCCCAACCGCGATCGGTTTGTCTTATCCGTGGGCCACGGTTCCATGTTGTTATACTCTCTGCTGCATTTAGCCGGATATGACCTGCCCTTGGATGAATTGAAACGATTCCGCCAGAGCGGCAGCCTGACTCCCGGACATCCTGAACGCGGACACACCGACGGCGTGGAAACAACCACCGGTCCGCTAGGACAGGGGATTGCCAACGGCGTGGGAATGGCTATTGCCGAGCAGATGGCCGCCGCGCGCTATAACACTGATCCGGCTCTACCGCTGATCAATCATAAAACCTGGGTGTTCTGCGGTGACGGCGACCTGGCTGAGGGTGTCAGCCATGAAGCCTGCTCGCTGGCCGGCCATCTGAAACTCAATAACCTGATCCTCTTCTACGACAGCAATCAGATCACCATTGAAGGCGGCACCAACCTCTCGGTGAGCGATGATGCAAAAAAACGGTTCCAAGCCTATAACTGGCAGGTGATCGAAATTGACGGCCATGACTATGGACAGATTGACCGCGCAATCCGCAAAGCCTCCAAATCAACTGACAAGCCTGTTTTCATCCTCTGCAACACCACAATCGGCAAAGGCAGTCCCAATAAATCCGGCTCCCATGATGTGCATGGCGCACCGCTGGGAGCTGATGAGGTGATTCTGACCAAGCGCGCACTGGGCATGCCGGAGGACAAATCTTTTTATATTCCCGAAGAGGTCCACGAGGAATTCAAAAAACGCGCGACCAAGATGAAGCGTTTGCACAACAAGTGGACACGCCAATTTAAGGATTGGGCCAAAGAACATCCAGAGAAGGCGAAACTGTGGGACAACTGCGCCAAAGACTTTATTCCAGCTGACATTGAAAGCGTGCTGCCTGTGTTCGCTCCGGAAAAGGCGGTTGCCACACGCAACGCCTCCGGGGTTGTGCTTAACGCCTTGGCCAAAGCACTGCCGCAACTGATGGGCGGCTCCGCGGATCTCTCCCCCAGCACGAAAACCTGGCTGAATGACATGGGCGCGATCCTCGATGGAGATTTCTCCGGACGGAACATGCACTTCGGTATCCGTGAATTGGCGATGGCCGGGATCATGAACGGCATCCAAGCCTACGGCGGCTTCCGCGTCTTTGGCAGCACCTTCTTTGTGTTCAGCGACTACTGTCGCCCAGCCATGCGCCTTGGCGCGTTAATGGGGCTGCCAACCATCTATGTCTTCACCCATGACAGCTTTTATGTTGGCGAGGACGGTCCAACCCATGAGCCGGTTGAGCAACTGGCCGCACTGCGCTGCATGCCGAACATGACGGTGATCAGACCAGCTGACCCGACTGAGACCGGCGCGGCCTGGATTGCCGCGCTGAGAAACAAAAAAGGGCCGACCGCGCTGCTCTTCACGCGTCAAGACATCAAGGTTATCAACCGCAAGGAGTACCCCTCAGCCTCCAACCTGGAAAAGGGCGCCTATACCTTGTGGCAGAGTGGCTGGGGCACCCCTGACCTGATCATCATTGCCACCGGCTCAGAGGTCGAGATCGCGCTTGAAGCAGCCAAAAGCATTCAGGAGAAAAACGTAAGGGTGGTCAGCATGCCGAGCTGGGAGCTCTTTGAGCTTCAGAACAAGGGCTACCGCGAGCGGATCATTGACCCTGACTGCCCGCGCACGCTGGTGGTGGAGGCGGCAACCTCTTTTGGATGGGAGCGCTACATGGGGCGTCACCGCGCATTCGTGACCCTTGACCAATTTGGCGCCTCCGGCCCTTATAAAGAGCTGGCAAAAGAGTTCGGATTCACGGTCGAGAATGTTTTGGAAAAAGCCAACGAGCTGCTGAGGAAGTAGCTGCTGTTGCTTTTTCGAGAGAATCGAGGGAATCGAGCTATTAACACCTCGATTCACTTGATGCGCTCGGCTCCGCCAGCGACCAACCGCGCATATCTCGCTGCTTTAGCTGCTATTCTTTCAACTCCTGTCGTGAAAAACAAGAAGTTCAGATAGCCATCTTGATAAGTTGTTGAACAACAAACCTTAGGTAGCTGACTGCCCCAAACGCGAAGCGTTTGTTACTAAAGCAGCGGGCTCTTAATCACAAACTTTTTGTGAGGGTGAAAATCTGCCACACATCACACAAACTCTTTTGGTTTCGGCGATGAGCTGCTTTAGGCATCAAAGAGATTACGCCCGGCAAATTTAGCGTCACAGGTGAGTTGAATGCCGAGTTGCCGCATGCCTGAGCTGTCACCTGGTGTGGGAATGTGCGTCAGATGCACATCGCAGCCGCGCAGCTTACCGAGGCACTTGACAGCCAGCCGCGCCACCGAGCTGGTGGCCGCGCTCACGCTCAAGGCAATCAGCATCTCCTCCAGATCAAGGGTCGGCTTGCAGCCATCCAGGATGGTTTGCTTCATACTGGAAATTGAGGCGATCACCGAAGGCTCCAGCAGATCCACCTCATCCGGGATATCCGCCATCACCTTAAGTGTATTCAAAATCAGACACGATGACGCGTGCATCAGCGACGAGTTTTTGCCTGTCACAATGCGGCCGTCCGGCAACTCCAGTGCCGCCGCGCACACAATGTCGATATCAACGCCCTCTTTGAGCAGGGCTTTCTCAAGGGCTGCGCGCGCTGGATAGACCACTCGATGCACATCATCAGGGTTGAGATTCAGGCGCAGGACAATCCTCTCCACGCATTTGACCGTCTCTTCGTTGATCAGACCCTGAGCATAGTCACAGCGGTAGTTATAGTAACGGCGCGCGATCTCGCGCAGCGCGGCCTTGCGCACAACCTGATCGTCCACAATCGCGAACCCAACGCGGTTCACCCCCATATCGGTCGGCGATGAATACACAGCCGCGCCTCCGCTGAGCCACTCCAACATTCTCTTCAGGATCGGGAACGTGGCTACATCGCGGTTATAGGTGACGGCACTGACACCATGCGCCGCCAGGTGATACGGGTCGATCTCATTGCAATCTCCCAGATCAGCGGTGGCGGCCTCATAGGCAATGTTCACCGGATGATCCAGGGAGATGTTCCAGATAGGAAAGGTCTCAAATTTCGCATACCCTGATTTTTTGCCCTGCGAGTTTTCATGATAGAGCTGGTTGAGACAGGTTGCCATCTTGCCGCTGCCCGGCCCCGGAGCAGTTACCACCACTACCGGGCGGGTGGTCGCGATATACTCGTTGGCGCCAAAACCTTTATCACTGACGATCATGTCAACATCATCGGGATATCCCGGAGTGGCATAGTGGGTATAAACCTTAACATCACGCCGCCGGAGCCGATCCAAAAACTGCGTAGCCGCTGGTTCGCCGCCAAAGCATGTGACCACCACACCTGAGACCAGCAGCTCGCGTTTACGCAGATCATCAATCAAGCGCAAAATTTCAAAATCATATGTAATCCCGAAGTCAGCGCGAATTTTTTTGCGCACAATCGCATCCGCCTGGATACAGATGATGATCTCCACATCTTCCCTGATCCGCTCCAACAGCTTGATCTTGGCATTCGGATCAAACCCTGGCAGGCAGCGAGCGGCGTGCATATCACAGACCAGCTTACCGCCAAACTCTAAATAAAGCCGCCCCTCAAGCTGAGCAGCCCGCTCCAGAATATAACGGCTCTGCTCTTCTAGGTACTTATTGCTATCAAACCCGATTGCTCTCATTTTATCCTTTTTTATTCCAGCAGTAAGTGCACAACTTCTCAGCGCCAATCCCTATGGCTGCGATCATATCATCCAGGCGCTGATACCTCACACTGTTAATCCCCAGGTGCTCGGCAATCTGGCGGCACATCTCCAGATGCTTCTCTGAATCGGGGTCTAAGTACTCATCCGGCGGCTCCACCTCGGCGCCCTCCATCTCATTGATTTTCTTTCTGGCAATCAGATCCAGGACTGATTTGGTGCGGGAGAAATTGAGATAAGGGCAGCTGTAGATTAAAGGCGGGCAGGCAGTTCGCATATGAACCTCTTTGGCGCCGCTCTCAAAAACGCGTTTAATGGTATCCTTGAGTTGCGTACCGCGCACAATAGAGTCTTCACAGAACAGCAGGCGGCGCCCTTTGATCAACTCAGGAATTGGGATCAGCTTCATGCGGGCGACCAGGTCACGCGCAGCTGGATTAGGCGGCATGAAGCTGCGCGACCAGGTTGGTGTGTACTTCACAAAAGCGCGGCGGTATGGTATCCCTGCCTCGGCCGCGTAGCCCAGTCCGTGGCCCACGCCCGAGTCTGGAATGCCAACCACCGAGTCAATCTCCACCTGCTCACAGGCTGCCAGGCGGGCCCCGCACTCATTGCGCGACTCCTCCACGTTGCGTCCTTCGTAGGTTGAAGCAGGATAACCGTAGTAGACCCAGAGAAACGCGCACATCTTCATCTCATTTCCACCGGCGTACTTTTGTTCGACCCCGTCCTCTGTTATTCGGACGATCTCCCCTGGTCTTAATTCTTTTTCAAATTGGTAATCGAGATTAAAGAATGCGCAGCTCTCCATGGTCACTGCGAGGGCGCTTTTTTTTCTTCCAATAATAACAGGCGTGCGCCCATATTTGTCACGCGCGGCGTAGATCCCTTCCGCGGTTAGCAGCAGCAGAGAGCAGGAACCCTCAATCTGTTCCTGCGCATAGCGAATACCCTCCGTGAAACTCGATTTTCTATTGATCAGCGTGGCCATTAACTCAGTGGGGCTGACCTCACCGTGCGCAGCCTCTGCAAAGTGCGTGCTGCCCTCGTCAAAAGCGCGTTGGGCCAGCTCCTTAATATTGTTAATCCTTCCCACGGTCACAATGGCGTAGTTGCCAAGGCGCGAAACAATCAACAGCGGCTGATCATCAAAATCACTGATCACACCAACCCCGTATTTCCCGGACATCTTCTCAACATCCAACTCAAACTTGGAACGAAACTGCGTTGTTCGGATATCATGGATATACCGATCAAACCCGCCGGGATTAACTGAAACCATGCCTCCACGCATGGTACCTAGATGCGAATGATAGTCTGTCCCGTAATAAAGATCAGTAATACAACTGTCTTTTGACACTACTCCAAAAAAACCGCCCATCTGACAATCCTTGATTTTATGATTCAGAATTTTGCAAAAAAGCCCTATCGCTCGGCATTAAGAGCCCAAGAGCCAACAAGCAATCAAACCCTAATTTTGTAACAGAAATCAGCCCGTCTGTAAAACATATTAAGGTGATTGTTGATATGTTTGTCATTTATTTGTTCGGGCAGACGGCAAAACAGCGACAGCAGGCAATACAGCGGTAGCGATTGGCCTGATGCACCTGACTGCCCTGCAACTTGGAGAGCACCAGCAGGCGCAAGCCCAGAATCAATCCAATCAAGGCCCCTGAGATCATGCAGCCATCCTGAAAGCGGTCGATGATCTCCAATGCCTGCGCCTCAGCCTGCGCGAGCGTTCCGCCAACACGCTTAAAAGCCTCTATCTCGGGAAACTGATCCTCATCAGCCTCCGCAACCCCCTGCCACTTTGATACCAGGCTCACCCCTGGGTGAAGCTCCGCCACCCCCGCGCCTGCCATATAACCCACTCCAGCACCGCCAAGGATGATCAGCGGGAAAAAAACCAAGAGCGAAAGAAATTGCCGGAACTGCCTGCCGCGTACTCTGTCACTCAAGCTAGTGCGCGGCGCATCAATCGCATCAACCGGACACATGCCCACGCATAACCGGCAGTTAATGCACTCTTTTGGTGTCAGCTCCACCTGCTTCCAGGAGATGCGGGAGCAGATCTCCATCAAAACACCGTATGGACAGAAGTAGCGGCAGTAGGGACGCGCCACCACGGTTCCGACCAGCAGCACGCCCATCCCGGTCAATATCATTGGCAGAGCGGCACTCTGACGGAACAAGCCGACAAAAGGGTCGGTGCGGCATATGATGAACCCGGCGCCGTTGATTGCACAGACAACCCCGACTGTCAAAACAATCAGCGGAATAACGCGCAGCACAGCGTCCAGCGCCTTAGGCACACGCAGTGGCTTGACAATAAAGAACTCCTGCAATGCTCCCAGCGGGCAGACGACCGAGCAGAAAACACGCCCGAAAAAAAGCGCGAAAATCAGCGGCGCCGCAAAGAACAGGGCGATCGCCAGCGGCAGCCGCACGCCACTAAAGAGCGCCAAGGCCACATTCTGGATCGTGCCGATTGGACAAAAGCAACCTTGGCGGATAAAACCAAACCATCCCAGGCAGACCAACCCAAAAAATAGAATCCAACGTCGCGAGCGCACCTGCCGCACCAGAAAAACCGCCATACACAGCGCTGCCACAAGCATCAGCACATCCACCACGGGGGTGACCGCAAAGGACGGCATTGGATAGGCAACTTTTTCAGCCACATAACCACTGTCAAACTGCGGCTGCGGAAACCGAGAGGATGCGAGCGCCGACAGCGGCGCGAGCGCAGCCAAGACCCAAGCCCCAACCCTCAATACCCTGCTTTTAATAGAGCTCATGTTCGTGGCAGCTTCTCCTTGAGCAGATATGCTTCGCTCTCCGGAACCTGAACAAAAGCGCCCGAGGGGCAGACCTCAGAGATACGGCAGGTGTTGCAGTTAACACACAGATCGTGGCAGACCTGCAGATAAAGCGAGCCATTGCCGAAGTTGGTGCACCCCTTGACACAGAGCCCGCAACCGGTGCATAACTCCTTATCAACCATGTACTCAAAATAGGGCGGCTCAATAAACTTACGCACCAGCGCGCCGGTGGGGCAGATCTGGTTCTCAGCCGCCTCGTCCAGCCGGGGCGCATCAGGTTTGAAGTAGCCAAAGCAGAGTTTGCAATAACCGCACATCTCAATGCCATGCACGCAACGTACAGCAGTGTGCTGCAGCACACAGGCGGTTTCACAGCGCCCGCACTGAATACACTTGCGCGGGTCAATCTGCCAGACCAGCCGTTCACCGGAGGGGCGCGCCGAGACCTTGGCCACAATCCCCGCGATCACAGCCGCGGTTCCACCGCGCAGCAGCCATGCGACCGCAGCGCGGCGGGTTAGTTTTTCGCCTTTGTTGTTTTTCATTGCCTACTATTTTGTCAAAGAAGCAGCAAGAGTGCAATCATCTTTGTTCGGCTTGCAAACCGTACCAATCGCAGTAAGCGTGAGAGAAGTGCGGGTGCTCAAACGAATATTTAACTAGATACCCAGTTCTTCACGCACGTTTAACAAGCTTTTTGCAGCAGCACTCTTTTCATATATCTTTGCCTCTCTGAGATCCATCAGCTCCGCGTAATCGCTTGATGCTGAAAGGGTTATTTGTGTCTTGACCACCGACTATAATGGATGACACTGATTTGGCTTGATTTGGCCGTTTTTTGACTTGGTGACACGGTACCCTTGCTTACTGACCTGAATTCTGAATTCTTCCCCTAATGCGCCTCCAGCCAGGTGTCACCAACGCCGACTGAGACATCCAAAGGAACGCCAATATCATAAACGTTTTGCATCACATTGGCAACCAAATCGCGCACCTCATCGACCTCATGGCGGGGAACATCAAAGAGCAGCTCATCATGAATCTGAAGCACCATCGCGGTTTTGAGGTTGCGCTCCTTTAACGCCTTATCCATCTGCACCATGGCCAGCTTGATCAGATCTGCGGATGTGCCTTGGATGGGCGTGTTGATCGCATTGCGCTCAGCGCTCTGCCGGGTGGCTCCATTGCGGGAGTTGATGTCGCGCAGGTAGCGCCGGCGTCCCAGCAACGTTTTAGCATAGCCGCACGCTTTGGCATCCGCAATAGACTGATCCATATAGCTTTTCACGCCAGGATACTTGGCAAAATAGTTGTCGATTAACTCCGCGGCGGCTTTACGGGGAATATTCAGTCGCTGCGAAAGGCCGAAAGCGGAGATGCCGTAGATAATGCCGAAATTCACCATCTTGGCCGCGTTGCGCATCTCATCTGTCACTAAGCCGGGCATCATGTCATAGACGCGGGCAGCGGTTTCGCGGTGAATATCCAGCTTGTTTTTAAAGGCTGCCAGCATGGCTGGGTCCTGGCTGAAGGCGGCCATGATACGCAGTTCGATCTGTGAGTAGTCGGCTGACATCAGCAGGTGGTTCTCATCACGCGCCACAAAAGCGGCGCGGATATGACGGCCGCGCTCGGTGCGGATCGGGATATTCTGCAAGTTGGGGTTGGAGGAGGAGAGCCGTCCAGTCTCGGTCAGTGATTGGCTGAACGTGGTGTGCACCCGACCGGTTGCCGGGTCAATGCACTTGGGCAGCTTATCAACATAGGTTGACTTGAGTTTGCTGCACGCGCGGAAATCCAGGATTTTCGGGACAATCGGATGGCGATCCTGGATCTTTACCAGCACCTCCTCACCGGTGGCGAACTGCCCGCTGGCAGTGCGTTTAGCCTGATCATCCAGCTTGAGCCGTTCAAAGAGCACCTCACCCAACTGCTTGGGGGAGGAGGGGCTGAAGTTGCTCCCGCCCATCTCGCGGATATCGATCTCCAGTTGCAGGAGTTCACGCTCCAGCTCATAGCCATATTTATGCAGTGCGGCATCGTTGATCCGCACCCCTTCACGCTCCATATTAACCAGCACCCGGATCAGAGGCTCCTCACACTCGGTCAGGGCAAAGAGACAGCCATACTCTTCGGCCCGGGCGCGGAGCACTTTATCCAGCTGCAGCGTGATATCCGCGTCCTCAGCAGCGTAATCCGAGACCTCCTCGGGGACAATCTCACCCATGGTCAGCTGCTCCACCCCCCGCTTCTTAGTGCCGATCAGCGAGGTAATCGGGATTGGCTCATAGTTGAGGATCTGGCCCGCAAGGTAGTTCATGCCATGCCGATCAGCAGCATCGGTCACATAGTGGGCCAGCATACTGTCGCGCACCGTGCCGCGCACCTCAATCTGGTACTGGCTCAAAACTGTTATATCAAACTTAATGTTATGACCGAGCTTGATGGTGGACTCATCCTCAAACAGTGGTTTAAAACGCTGTAAAAAAGCGATGCAGGCCTCACGCTGCTCTGGCACCGGCACATACCAGGCCTGGCCTGGCTTGACAGCAAAGGACATTCCAGCCAGGGAGTCGTGGCGGGCATTCAAGCCATTGGTCTCAGTGTCAAAGGCCCACAAAGGTGCAGCACTCAGGGTTTTAATCAGCGTCGCAAGCTGTGCTTCGTCCTGTACAAGCTCATACGCGTGTTTGACATCCTCCAATCGTTTAACCTCATCATGCGCGGCTGGCGCCAGCTCAAAATTATCACCCAGCAGGCGTTTGGCAATCGTATTCAGCTCATACTTGCCAAGCACGGCCTTCAGCAGCTCCGGATCAGGTTCACGGCGCACTAAATCATCAAGGGAGATATCCAGCGGGACATCTCTCCGAATCGAGGCCAGTAAATAGCTCTGTCGCGCTGACTCGGCGTGGTCGCGCACCTTCTCCGCCAGCTTGCCCTTGAGGTCGCCCGCATGGGCCAGCACCTCTTCCAGGGTGTGGTACTCGGCCAGCAGCTTCTGCGCGGTCTTCTCGCCGACTCCGGGAATGCCGGGGATATTGTCCGAGGTGTCGCCGGCCAGTCCCAGCAGGTCAATCATCTGGCTGACCGAGCTGATGCCCCAGCGTTCACAGACAGCGGCCTCGTCATAGACCTCCGAGTCCGCGCCCCCTTTACCAGGGCGGTGCAGGTAAACATTAGGAGCCACGAGTTGCGCGATATCCTTGTCAGGGGTTGAGAGCCAGGCCTCCCAACCTGACTCCACCGCAAGCTTGGCCAGTGTTCCCATCACATCGTCGGCCTCAAAGCCGTCAACCCGGATCACCGGCAGACGCAGTGCCTCCGCCAATTCGACTACCATGCCAATGCCAGCCGAGATATCCTCCGGCATCTTCTGGCGCGTGGCTTTATACTCCGGGTAGATCTCATGCCGGAAGGTTTTGGTGCGTGAATCCAGGGCCAGTGCCACATGGGTGGGCTGATACTCTTCGAGCAGCTGAGTCACACTGGCGGCGAAAATGTAAAGGGCCGAGGTGTTCAGCCCGGTGGTGGTCATGCGCGGAGACTTTAAAAAGACAAAGTGACCCCGGTATAGTAAAGGCATGACATCAATCACAAATAATTTCTTGTCGCTGCTCAAAGGTTGCTCCATGGTTAGAAAGGGTTGTAAATTAAACTCGAAGTATACTTTTTCCCGGCTGGATTGTCCAACCCATTCGAAAAACACCCGTTTGACCCCAACCACCTTACAATGATATACTTTTTTAAATTTCAAAACGGGGATCAATGCATGACAAAGCAATCATTGCGATAACTCTGGCCAGCCGCATAGCGACTGACCTCCTTGCTCCGCAAGTGCGCATCACCGGACATATGGGTCAAAACGGTTTCATTTATTTTTTGGAAACCACAATTAATTGTTTTTTCTATTCGCCTAAGCAACTAAAGTGCTTGGATCTCTTTTTTCAGATCCTCAGGGATATTTTTTTCATGATCGGGAATGGCATCCAGCCGCTGCTTGACAGCTTGCCGGTCACCGAGTCTGGTCTGGGCGCGTAGCAGGGTCAGCTGATAGATGATGTTTTCGGGGTTGGCCGCAGCCGCCTGGGCAGCGGCTTTTTCCGATTCCCCGAAGCGGCCTTTGTCAAAATAGATGCAAGCCAAGGTGTCCAGTGCCGGGGGCAGCCCGGGCTCCATCTCAATTGCGCGCTGAGCCAAGCTCTCCGCTTCATCAAGTTTTTCCTGCTGCCGCAGGTTCTCGGCCAGATCATTATGCGCCATGGCAGTGGGCTGGTTTTCAATGCTGCGCCGCAAAAAATCTTCAGATTGCGGCAAAGCTCCGCGAGCCAGCAGTGCTGAACCCATCAGATAATTGGCAAACGCATGGTCAGGATTGATGGCCAGCAGGCTGCGGGCATCCGCTTCCTGAAATATCGGGTTATTGATGGCCAGATTGAGCTCACAAACAGCATTCCATATTTCAGGGAGCTCAGCATTGAGCGAGAGCGCTCTGAGCAGCTCCAACCTTGCTTCCCGATAAAACGCCACCCCTTTTTTGCGCAGCAGTTGCCCCCGTACCGCACGTACAAGAAAATGGTCGGCATTGTTCAGCGCTTTTTGCATACCGCCTAACACCTGAAACTCCACCAGCCGCGCATCATCCCCTGCCAGCAGGATATCGGCGAGCATTGCCCAGTAACGCAGGTCATTTGGCTGCTCCTTGGTTGCCTTTTGCAACAGCTCAAAAGCCTCCTGGCGCTTGCCTCTGAGCAGCGCGACGGCAATCTCCGGATAGCGCAGTTCCTCTGGTTCAACCCCTGCCTCAACTGCCCTTTGCACCCATTGTTGCGCTTTTTCTGTGTTGGCAGCGCTGATCGTCAGGGTACACATGCCGATAATCGCCTCGGTGTTGTCCGGATCCTGTTCCAACACTGCCTGATAGCAGCTCTCAGCCTGCTCCATTGCACCAGTGTGTCGATCAACCAGGGCTTTTTCCAGCAGTGCTGGTATGCCGGTGTATTTAGAAAGAGCCAGTGCTCTGCCAATCTTATCCCTTGAAATTTTACGGACTCCGCGGCTGGCCCACGCGCGTGTCTGCTGCATATAAAACTCTTTTTGGTTAATACTGCCGAAGTTCTGAAGAATGAAATCGAATCCCCTGATACCACTGCGCTGCGCATTTTCCATGGCAATTTGAACCTGTTTTTTATAGCTGTCAAGAGCCTCTGGATCGAACTGATGGCTGGCGGCCAGGAAATACAGGTTGACGGCCAAGCTGACATTCGAGGGGTCGCCTGGGGCTGCCATGGTATAGAGCTGGTAGGCTTTCTCGGGCATGCTCATGCTTTCCAGCAAGACGCCGAATTCGTTTGCACCAAAGCCAGCCTTTATTTGCAGGCTTCGGCGTAGATAAGCACACACCTCCGGTTCGTTTGCCACCTCTTTCAGCAGCGGAAAAATGTTCTTATAAAACTCAATGTTCTGCTGGTAGAGCGGCTCAACAGAGGGGGCAGATTCAGAGGGGATCCCTCCAAACGCAAGCCCTTCGGGTATGGGCGTAAAGCCGCTGCCAGTCCAGAGTTCAGGGCTGGCGAAGATCATCACATGTTCGCCTGCGGTTTTGTCGCTCCTGAGCCACTCCAGCACAAATGGTACGACTCCCAGTGAGAGTGCGTTTTTCAAGCGGGTGTGGTTTGAAGTCCCAAAGAGCGGATGTGTCTCAATTAGATGCGTCAGGCGGTTGATCTGCTTGCGGTCTGGCCGCGGGTCTAAGGGAATCAGGGTCAGTGGCTGGCGGTTGCGAAAGGCCTGAATCAAGAGATGATTGTCTAAGAGGCCGTTGGTAATCAGGATTGTTCTCTGCTTCATTGTCGCCAGCATTTGCGCTGCGATTTGATCGGCAAAACCAGCCTTTGTTGGACTGATGTCGCGGTGGTTGCGCCATGGTGTAATCAGCAGACAGATTGTCATCGCCAACAGCAGTAACGCGGCTGGAACTTTGATTTTTTTAAGCAGAAATGCGAAATAAATGTCAATCTCAGCAAAGGGCAGGGCATCATCGTCATGGAGGTCAGAGTCTTCAATAGAATAATTTTTTTCATGATTAAACTCCTCCTTGTGGTCTGCTCCAAAGCATATTGCCAGCAAAGTGGCAATTAATTGCAGGTTTGTACAAATGCGACTTTGGCAAGGTCGATATTTAACTCAATTTACAAGGTAGTGTCAAGGACTAGTTTCAATTTTTTCCAATTCTCAAAAAAGAGAATATTTTGATTTATCGGGAATGTTTTGGCTTTGACCTTTATCTCTGTTTAATGATATGATTTTGTCCAATTTTTTAAATAAGGTATAAGCATATGACAAAAACAATCATCATGACAACTCTGGTCTGCGTCGCGGGTGTCCAGGCTGCAACAAAAACCTGGCTGGGAGGTGATGGTAACTTCGCGAATTCCGCACAGTGGAGCGGAGCATCTCTCCCGCTGGCTGGTGATGACGTAGTGATTAGCAACGGCACCGCGACCATAACCTCTGCCGACACTGCGTTTACCGGGTTGGCCTCAATTGCGCTGGGAGCTGGAGGCACAATTGCCTGCAACGAAACAGTTGCAACCCATGCTCCGGTGAGGTGACATTCAGCTCTGGCAGCACGCTGCTGGTAAACGCTGGCGAGCTGGTGTTTCACGGATTTGCCTCTGGAGCCGGGTTCACAAAGCAGGGTGCCGGGAACGTGCGGTTTACAGGCGAAAGCAGCGCCTTGACAGGGCTGGTTCCGGGTTTGCAGGAGGGTCAGCTTTCCGGCTCGTTCAACCTCACCTCCCCAAATACGGGAACCCGTGTTTCAGCTGCTCTGGAGATGGCTAACACAGTGTGGCCGGCGGCCTTTACTCATACCACATTTATCTATAGCGGCGAGATCTATCTGGACGGCTCCCCCTACTCATTTGCGGAAAACATTGACGACAACGCCTATCTCCGTATTGGGGGAACGACCGTGCTCTCAAATGACGTATACAATGTGACCACGACGAGCACAATCCAGCTGGCAGCTGGCTGGCATCCGATTGAACTGCGACTCGGCAACAGCGCTGGCGTAGGCGGTTCCGTAAATGTACACTCAACCGGCGGTGGAATTGCCTGGAAAAAACCAGGGCTCAAATGGCAGATGCTGCAAGACCTCACCGGAGGTGGATTCCTCCGCACTCCCGGCGCACTGGCAACCGGTTTCTCGGAGGGAATAACCCTCAACAATGGCTCGGTGATTATCAGCACTGATGCAGCAGCTGGATCGGCGAACTCTGCCGAGGCAAACAATCTCGGAGAGCTGACGCTGAATGCCGGCTCATTGATTTGCGCCAACTCCATGTGCCGTGTCACGGCACTCGACGGGGCGGCCTCCGCCTTGGTCCAACTTGATTTCAGCAGCCTGATAGTCACAAACGAGATTGATTGCACTTATCTGGGCAAAACTGCCGGTAGAGGAACGCTGGTCAAGGAAGGGACTGGCCGGCTGCAGTGGCAAGCGCGCAGCAGCACGCACTACGCTCATTCCGCCACAGTTGTCAATAACGGGGTGGTTGCCCTTGGCAGTTCACCCACTTGGCTTGGTGATTACAACTTCGGATCATTCACGCTAAATGCCCCCGGAGCAGTTGAAACACTTATCAACGGCAACACCCAGATCTTTAATCTCTGGGGCGATGGCACGGTTACCAACGCATCAACCAGTGGCGGCCCCTGGCAGTTACGGATTACCCGGGGCCCCTGCGAATTCAGCGGCCGGATCTGCGGCAACATTCGTTACTACTCCCAGGCAGAGGTCGCGCTTACCGGCACGAACAGCACGTTTGCCGGTAACTTCGCGATTCACAGCTCGGGGGGTGCTGGCATTACGAGCGTCAAAAAAATCGGAATTAGTGGCCAGCCATCCTCGATCGGCAGAGCACCGGAGGTTGATATTCGTGAAAATGGCGGCACCTTCAGGTATCTCGGCACAGGGGAAGCAACTGACAAGAGGTTTCTCCTCTATCCCTCTTTCAACCGGGCGGTTATCGACGGTGGTCAGCACGGCGGAGTGACATTCAACGGCGCATGGAACTGCTCCGGCGCAAGGCTCAACCGTCTAGCACTTAACGGAACAAACGCCTCCCCCTGTGTTTTCAACGGAGCTTACAAGGAAAGCATGGATAGGGGCACCAACTACTCCACCTATATTGCCAAAGAGGGCCCAGGCACCTGGATCTTCAAACACAACTCCAGCCGCTCCAACCGCGGGGTCATTGATGTACGAGAGGGAACGCTCCAGTTTGAGTCGATTGCCGAAGCAGGACAGAACTGTTCGCTGGGGCTCTCTGATCTGCTGTTTGCTGATGTTATCAGCACGCCTACTAATGGACTAGGCGTGCCGTATGCATTCAGCTTGGGCACACCCTCTACCATCGGAACATTGGAGTACATTGGTGTTGAACGGGGTATGTGCAGCACTCGCAAACTCGTGCTGCAAGGGGATGGCCGGCTGAAGTCCGATCACGCACAGCTGGCGTTTAACGGCGGTGTTCAATCACTCACCGCTGGAGCCAAAACCCTTTACATAGCCGGTTCTGCCACGAACATCCTCGGTACCGTTGCAGATGGCGCCGGGACAGTCGGCATCACAAAAGAGGGGACAGGCACATGGATACTCTCGCGCACCAACACATTCAGCGCTCCCCTGCAGGTTAATGAGGGCCAGTTAATTCTGGATAAGCGCGGATACACCTATTACAAGCTCAATCTGCGGCAGAAAAACTATGGTAACACAATTTCTGACACTAACATCGAGTTGACCGAATTTGCCCTCTACAGCGCTGATGGGGTTCGCCGTAATTTGAATCTTGTTTTAAACGGCACCAATAACGTGGCCGGGCTGAACCCCGGGCAGTTTTGCCCCATGGCATCATACCAGGATTACGCCACGCGCAGAAGCAGCAACCTGTTCGACGCAAACCCCAATTCACAGTGGACAGTTATCAGCGTTCCTTTCCTCCCGAACACCCCCATCACGCTGGCTATGCGGCTGGTGGACGGAACCCCGCCAATCACCGGCTACGACCTCCAGTATTGGAGTGCAGCAGCTGATCGTTACTTATCCGGGTGGTCCATCGAAGGCAGCCGCGACGGATTAACATGGGATCTGCTTGACACAGTTACCAACTTTGCTCCAATCCCGCCAGCCACTGTTGCCGGGAGCACTAAATGGTGGTACAGCACTGGCACTGAATCGCCCACGAGCGACTTCCGGATTAGCGACGGCAAACTTACCAACGCTCAGCTGAAAACTGGCGTAAAGGTGAGCGTGGCGGCAGGTGCAAAGCTGACCATTCTGGGTGGAGACGAACCCCTCAGCACTCTGAGTGTTGACTGTGATGCAGGCGGGGGCACCATCAGTAATCTGTTTCTGACTCCTACCGGGCGCTTTGACCTGACCGGCACCTCAATTCAGGCACTGAACTTCACCGTGCCACTGACGATCAATGGCTTGGTTAATCCAGAACACCTGAACAACTGGAGCACCTATATCAACGGCGAGCTGATCAAAGGTGCCAGACTGTCGTGGAATGCGAACACCAGTACACTCCGAGTTGTGACCCTCGGCACTATCCTGATCCTGCGCTGATAGAGCTTCTCCACCCGCGCATAGAGGAATAGCACTGTAGGAGCTTCGGATTGGGATTAAGATTGGCCCGACAGCATGTTTTGAATGACTGGTCAGCCGCATAGCGACTGACTTCCTTCCGCGCTTACTCCCTTGACAAGATGCGGAAGAAGGAGGTCGTTCGCTATGCGGGCGACGCGAATAATCTTCAAAGTGATCTTATACATTTGTGAAAATTCGTAGCTCCGATTTCCAATCGGAGATGTCCCGTTGGAAACCGGAGCTACAGAGACCTGCTGCGCTTCCGGTTGACGATAACGGCGACGATGCTGGTTGACGATTTCACGCACAATCCCAATCGCCAACAGCTCGGCGGTCGATGTGGTTAACGACTTCGTGGGCTATACATTCTCTGGCATCACAGCCTCCGGCAGCGCGCCGGTCACATTTAAAAACACTGGCAACGCCTTCACCTTGACAGGCGATATCACTGTCTCAGGCTCGAAGGAGCTGAACATTGATGTGCCTGTCACTATTGACAGCGCGGTTAGCTTCAATCTCTCCAACGCCAACATATATGCCTACCGAGCGATCTCCGGGGCAGGCAGCATCACAGTCGAAGGGGGCAAAGAGTTCTTCGCCATGGCAGGGGTAGCGCTTAACAACGGCGTCACAGTCAATCACGGGCGGCTCCGCGTTGCGTCAACCGACTTCACCGCCCCGGTCACCCTCAACCAGCTCAAAGTCAATGGCTCCACTCGCGTCTCGCTTTACTACCAGAGTTCAGGCATCTACAACTTTCCGAACGCAGTCTACTTTGACAGCGGCACCCTCCGCTTTGCTGTTGCAGGCAACTCGTATGCCAGCTTAAAGTGCTATACCCATACGATTTACACTGATGTTCCCTATGCGCTGGATCCTGATAACAATGTAAGCTTTGGCGTAAGTTATAAAAAGGTCGGCACTCTGGATATCAACGGCAATGACCAGATTATCAACCGTCCGGTAATTGACAACGCAGCCACTCTTGATATCTCAGAGTACAACCTCACCTCCTCCGCTCCGGCCACCCTCACCTGCCATGCCACCGACAGCTCCACCTTCTTTGGCAGCCTCAACGGCAACATCTCTCTGGCCTGGGAACCAACCTCAGCCTACACCTTTACTGTAACAGGGCGTACCTCGCAGACAACAGGGAGCTTACAGGTCACGGCCGGCACCCTCCGACTGGCAGCTGGCTCAGCCTTTCCAAATATCGCGGGCCTGGCCGTCTCCGGCACCGGCACTCTCAGTATAGACGGCGCTGAGGTCTCCGCCAATCCCACACTGATGATCGCTGACACAGCCCTGCTTGCCCTGCCCAATAACACAGCTCTCACCTGCCTCAGCGCTATCGTTGATGGAACAGCCCTTACCACAGGTGTCTATACGGCAACCAGCACCGCCGGTGGCCGCAGTTTTATCACTGGCAGCGGCACTCTCACGATCCTCTCAGTCCCACTCTCAGGCAGTGTCCGAACCTGGACTAACGCCGGAGCTGATCTGAATTTCTCCAACACCAGCAACTGGGATGTTGCCCCCCTCTTTGATGGCAGCGAAACCTTCCTCTTCGCAGCTGACGGGACAGAGGCAATCGTGGATGGCAGCTTCACTCTGGGAGCAATTCGCTTCAACCGCAGCGAACCATTCACGCTGACGCAGGGCACCGAAACAGCGAGCCTCCGACTGGGAGCCGGCGGCATCACGCTCCTGACACCCGCCCCCGCCACTCCAGCCACGCATATCCTCGCGGCTCCCCTCGAGTTGACCATTGCTCATGAGTGGCAGATCGCCAGCAACCAGACCCTGCATCTCACAGGCCCCATCTCTGGTGGAACCCCAAGCGCACCCTTTACAAAAACAGGCGACGGCACACTCCATTTGACTGGGACGAACACCTTTGAATCTCCTCTAATAATTTCAGGCGGCTACCTTAAAGTGAATAACGGTACCGCCCTTGGCAACCCCACCAACACTATCACAGTCGTACAGACAACAAAAACAGACAATACCTGGAATCAGCGCGGCTTACTCTACTTTACCGATAGCGTTGCCACCAACCACCGTCCCCTGATCTTCGGTCCCAAGGTTGAATACATCGGCCAGATCTACCCCAAAAACGCGACTCTGGTACTCAACGGCAAGTTCTCCTTGCTTGGCAACAAAGGGCGCATCGACAATCAGGGCACCCTGGTTTTCCGAGGCGGGTTCTCAGCTCGCAACTGCAGTCCCTGGATGCAGACCCTGGCAGGTAATGTGATGCGTTTTGAAGAGAAGCCGCTGGAGCTGGGGACAAATAAGCTCGAGATCGATAATGAAGGCACCTTCTACGTCAGCGCCATCAGCAATACCTGGGGTTCCATCTCGCTCTCCAAGAGCACATTCCTGTGCGGGGCGGAGAGTGTCATCCCCACCAACTCCACCGCCTCTTTTGGCAGGGAATGGACCCGGTACGGTGTCGTGGATCTCAACGGGTTTGATCAGCAACTGAAATTTCTGGCATATGTCTCCGGATCCGGCAGCTCGACCGATCTAAAGGTGCGAAGCTCACTGCCCGCCACCCTGACCCTGCAGGGCGACAGTGCCGCGCGCCCCTTTATCGGCTACTTTACCGGCGCGGCCTCATTGCGCCACCGCAACAGCGGCACCTTGGCCTTCACTGGTGCGGCATCAGCCTCCACCACAACCGGCGACCTCCTGATCGAGGCTGGCACCGTGGCCTTCCGCACAGGCGCCACCTGGAACCAATCCACCAACATCACAGTCACAGCCGGAACTCTCTCGGTTGAAGGCGGTAGCGGCACCACCTTTGGAGGAAACAACACCTTGGCCAATCAGACACGCCTGCACCTTTCCTCAGCAGCTGTTGTCAACCTGTCCGCTGATGTCACTGAATACGTAAACTCAGCTACTTTAGATGGGAAACCGCTGCCAGTGGGAACTTACGGTTCGATCACCTCTGCCGCGCAGTACAAGAGTGCCCTGTTCACAGGCAGCGGCATCCTCCACATCCTGCGCTCGGAGATCCCCGGCACTGTGCTTACAGTACGCTAAAGCAGCTACTCGCCGCACCCAAAAGAGTTTGTGTGTGTGTGGGAGGTCGTCCGCTATCATTCAGAAGTTTGTGATTAAGAGCCCGCTGCTTTAGTAACAAACACCCCACGTTTGGGGCCCGAAGTTTGTAGTACAGGCTTTAGCCTGCTCCAAAGCGGGTTATTGAAACGTTACTGTAAAAGTGATAATGGAGTAGTGCAAGCATCCTGCTTGCAGAAAATATTTTCATTCAAGCTGGAAGAAGGAGGTCGTTCGCTATGCGGCGACTACGAATTGCAAGTCATGTTTTAAGAGTGATCTTATGATAAGGGTATTTCAAGCGATTAGCGACCCTGCGTAGCAGGGATGAAATACCCTTATCCTTTCGCGGAGATTCGTGGGCAAAAAACTCTGTGCCTCTGTGAGAGATCAAAAACGTGCAGAAAAAACAAGAATATGAATAATAGTAGTACATAGCCCACAAAGATTACTGCGTTGTTTTTAGGTAAAAAACACTAAGTTTTTCACGTCTATCTCCAGTGGTCTGAAATCAGTGCCTGTCCTTAAAAAATCTTTATCACTATTCTAATCAAGACGCACTAATCAGGGCAGGTCGAAAGAGCTGAGGATTGCGATTAAGATTACCCCCCGACAACATGCTTTTAGTGAACAACATGTCTTGCCCTTTGGTAAGCGACTAACGGTCGGGGACAATTCATTGCTGCCTTACCTAATAGTGATTAAAGTGCCGGATGGGGCCAGCGTCAGATAGCCGTCGGCACGCAGAGCGGCCCGTTCACCGTTGATCTTAATGGCAGCGATCTGGGCAGCAGTCAACCCGCCGGCACTGGTGCCAAAGCGCACACTGTTGGCCTGCAGCGGGCCGGTCACGGTCAGCTTGTTCACCCAGGTGGTTGCGCTGCTGTCGGCAAAGGCAATGCTGCCGGCGCCCACAACGAGCAGACTGTTGGTGTTGCTGACAGTCAGGGTGCCGGCTGAGTTGGCAAAGTCACCTATGTTCAGCGCACCGCCGTTGAGCACAATCGGATTGTTGATATTCAGTGAATTGTTGCCATCCAGTGCCAGGGCACCCTGGTTTATGGTGATCAAGCCTTTGTGGGTGTTGACTCCCGAGAAGCTGACTGTGCCCGCGCCGACCTTGGTCATCGGCATGTTTTCATATGCCGCGCCTGCATAGTCCCTGATCACGCCCGGAATGGTCAGGTCGGCAGCATCATCGCCGGTCACATCCGCAA
>JAQUCE010000205.1 GCA_028686345.1 Kiritimatiellia bacterium | reverse complement strand
ACGGGCGCAGCGCACGGCCAACGGGCGCAGCGCACGGCCAACGGGCGCAGCGCACGGCCAACGGGCGCAGCGCACGGCCAACGGGCGCAGCGCACGGCCAACGGGCGCAGCGCACGGCCAACGGGCGGCGACGCTGTGGAGGCTCAACGAGCCGTAACAAGTCGGCGCAACCAGTGCAAATGAACATCTCGAACGAAAAAAAAGTGGCAGCCAGGGCGACAGCGCTGGGCAACAGCGCTGATGCCGCCGCGTTTGAGGAGCTTGCCGAGCTGACACGCTCCGCTTCCGCGCTGGTGCGCCGCCTGGCAGCCTCGGCGCTAGGCAAACTGGCCGGCATCATTCCAGCGGAAGCGGCGGTTGCCCGGCTGCACCCGCTGCTACGGGATCGGCACCCGCAGGTGCGGCAATATGCGGCCAAAGCACTCGGCGCCTTTGGTGCGGCGGCAAAACCGGCGCTCCCGGATCTGCGTGACCTCTACAAAAGCCCGGTTGAAACAGATTACGTTAAACGCAGTGTCTTGACAGCAGGCAAAGCGATCCGAACCGCAGTTGAGATCAAAGAGCGACAGGTCGTGCACTGCTGCCGGCGCTGCGGGGTTGAGTTGCAGCATGATGAATTTGTCCGTTCGCAACAGGCCTTCCAGCGCCCTTTCTGCAACACCTGTTTTGACGAGGTCTTTTTGGAGCGGCGCAACTTTGAAACCAAGGTCGAACTCCAAAAAAAAATCCGCTCCAAAGACGGCACCTGGGTGCAATCAGACGGCGAGCGGCGCATCTGCGAGGTGCTGAATGCCGCAGCCATCAAATACCGTTATGACGAGCGCTTCCGCATCCTCGACGGCTATGCCATCCGCCCGGATTTCTACCTGCCGGAATTTGACGTTTACATCGAGTATTGGGGCATGGATACGCATGACTATAAAATCGGGATGCTCAAGAAACAGCAGCTCTACCAGCAGCAAGGCAAAAGATTGATCTCACTTTACCCTGACGACAAGGGGCATATACAAGAGATTCTGCTAGCCAAACTAGATAAACTCAAATGAGCTTTCCGCGCTCTAACAGCAGCGTTGCGGTCAACAGTGGCCTTTAACACAAAACACCAACTTGGTTAAACACAAACCATCCAAATATGCTATTATTTCGGTTTTGACCCTCAACGCCACCTCAACTAATAAAAGGTCCGACAGGCATGATCATGCTGCCGCCACGCAACAGCGGATGCCTCATGACACGCATCGAGAAAAATTTTATGCAATCCAAAACCCAACAATGGCTGCAACTGCTTGCGCTCACCTTGACCCATGCGGTGGCGGACACCTATGTGGGGATCATCGCCCCAGTGCTGGTTCCCATGCAGGAGCACTATCAGATCCCATTGCCGCTGCTGATTGTGATTGCCTCCATGATCGCCTTTTGCTCCAATATTTTCCAGGTGCCGATCGGGCAGATCCGGGCAACCTGGAGCACACCGCTCTTGATTGTCGCTGGCCTACTGCTGGCTGGCACATCGGTTTTCATTCCCAGCCTGCCGACCGGCAGCTTCTCGACCTACGGCATGATCATCATTGCGGTTGTGGCAGGCTTAGGGGTAGCCACAGTTCACCCGGAGGGGCTGCGGGCAGTGCATGGATTAGATCTGATATCACCCTCACTCTCGACCGTGATTTTCATGGTAGCCGGCTTCTGCGGCTTTGCCAGCGGCGCTTTTTTATCATCCACCCTGACGCAGCACTATGGCTTGACGAGTCTGCGCTGGCTCTACCTGGCAGCTCCCTTATCACTCATCCCACTGCTGGCAACCCGCATCAAACTGCATGTTGACACCCGGCGCAGGGAGGACGCGCCCGAAACCAGCAGCGAGATGCCCTCAGTCCCCTTTCTGCCGTTGCTGTTGCTGGGGAGCGTGCTTGCGACCTGTTCAGCGATTCAGGCCACACTGCTGCCCACCTTTCTGCACAAAGAGGCTGGCTATTCGCTCTCCTTCAGCGGACTCTCCTTCACCCTCTTCGGAGTTGGCGGAGTTGTAGGCGCAATCACCTGGGGCACGCTGGCGCCTCGCATCGGCCACCTGCGTTTATTGATTGTGAGCAGCCTGCTGGGAGCGCCACTCACCGCGCTCTACCTGTGGCTGGCCCCGCAGAACAAGCTGGCGGTAATCTTGCTGATGTTCACCGCCTTCATTGTTTACATCGGCTTTCCGATCTGTGTGACACTGGCGCGCTTTGCCAAGTCATCGCTCCATTTCGGGCAGCGCATCGGCTTGATCAGCGGTGCCACCTGGGCGGCGGCGGCGGTCTTTATCTGGATTATCAGCCCGCTCTCAACCAAAATCGGATTAGCTCCTCTACTGCATCTGACCTGGGTCGGGTATCTGATCGCCTGCGGAGTTGCAATTTATATTTTTCGGGCTGTCAGAGACGAGAAGCTCACTGGTTGCTGACAGCAACATTCACGCCGGTGCCCGGGGCAAACTTCAGCACCCGCACCGCATTCGGCGGCAGATTGAAACGCTCTTGCCGGTCTTTAAACGCCAGCTCGCCGCCTTCCACCAGCTCGCGGCACCCGCCGGCAACAGCCAATCGGGCATCCAGTGTGATTGTCGCGCTCTGCGGCCCCTGCGAGCCATTGTAAACTGTGAAGTATGTGGGTCCGGGCAGCGCTCCAAAGCGCTCGACAGTCACCGCCTCATTATCTGAAACAGCGCGCGTCAGCGGCTCCCAGCCAGCCTCAGCCACCAGCCGACAGAGCGGCACATATTTTTTAAACAGCGGACGATCGCGGTTGTACAGCTCTGGCTGCTTAAAATACTGGCCCGTGGAAGCATCGGCGCTGAAATAGCCCGGAAACATGCCATACGCCAGCGAGCGCTGCATAAACTTCTCAGAGTGCGCATAGGAAAACTCAGAGAAGTCGGTGTTCATCAGAAAGCAGAAAGGCTTGCCCCGGCACATGGCCCGACGATAGAGCAGCTCTTCATCTGACATAGGCCTCCATTGCCCACCGGGATTCCAGTTCGACTCAGTGCCCATCACATCCAGCAACGGTGCCAGCCAGAACCAACTGTGCGGCGTACTGTTGGCCATCATATAGAGCCCCCGCTGGTGAATCTGCTGCTGCAAGGCACGCACATACTCAAAGCCGATCATGCCCTTGAACACACCGACCTTATGCGAGTGCTGAGCATAGCAGAGCGGACGCTCCATGCCCGCAAAATGATCCCGCCTGAAATTCAGCCCTGCGGTCACATAGGCCTCCGCTGAATCTATATACTCACCATCAAGCTCAGCCGTGCGGGATGCTCCATACTGCTTTTCAATATACTCGGGATTCCATTTTTGTTTAAAATCAGTGACCTCCCCCGCAACCCCCGGCGCTGAATTAATGCTCCACACCACACCGTTGCACCAGGGTGTATCGCGTATCAAGCCAGGCACAGATCCCCGCTCATCCTCAAACGCGCTACTCTGCCAGGCCAGCGCCGCGCGATTCCCTTCCGCAGCCAAACGATGGGCCTCCTCCTGCGCGCGGCTCAGCGTGCGCGGGCCGGAGTCATTGAGCGCCATCCACCAAGTCATGGGCTCAGTGTAACGGAAGGTCAGCATATCATGCGCGTCATCCCAGGCGGTCTCACTATCCCCCTCTTTAAAGCGGAATCCGAAATCCTCCCAGCCCT